>JBQTGW010000111.1:0-63756 GCA_052390495.1 Pseudonocardiales bacterium | reverse complement strand
AAGCGGCCGTCCTGGATCTCGGCGAGGATCCGGCGCATCTCCTCCTTGACCCCGGGTCCGATCACTCGCGGCCCACGGGTGAGGTCCCCGTACTCGGCGGTGTCGGAGATCGAGTAGCGCATCCGGGTCAGATCCTGGCCGAATCACCAGGAACGGGATCACTAGACGTGGTGACGGCCTACCCCATGCGCGGCCGTATCTCAAGACCCAAATGGAACGATACGATCCGTGGCTGCAAGAAAAGCTTGTGGCTCTACGGCATGGCCGAGCTCGGGTATGCTCTTGACGACGAGGTGCCGATAATACTCGAAGAAGCCGCAAGGGCTGGCTGCGATATTCGAAATACGAAGCATTTTCAGCGAACTTGGGATCTCGCAAAGGACTGTGTGGAATGACTCGAATTACCGGCAGGTGTGGCGAAGAAGGACGAGCCCCTGGAGATCGCAGCATTACGCGAGCCAGTGGAGGGGACCGGTCATGTCCTGTCCCAGGATGCCGTGCTTGAGCCCCTTGGACGATTTTACGCCCTACCTTCCGAGACCAACAAATGGGTCAACATCTTTCTTGCTAGACCGGTCATCACGAGCGGCCCGGCGGTCGGCGACACCGAAATTGAAAAATACTTCGATATGAGTATTGTTGAAATGCCACCCGATTAGGCGCTCAACGCTGTCGGTCGCACTATTCATGGAATCGAGACCGCAGGTGCACTCATGCTGGCCCGCCAACGGTTGCAGGCTGGCTACCAGGAGTGTGCGCACTACGTCCGACGTCGGTGCGGTCTGACCGTTGGTCAACTTGCAATGCTGGCCCACAAGTTGACCAAACCACGCGACGGTGCTGCCCGCTGGTGCAGCGCTGTCTTGCTGGGGCATTGATAAGGGCGCGCGCCCTGAGTCGCTGAGCAGCATCGGGCGGTGCTCGCCACGATGCGATCGGATGGCACACCGCAGATGTCGCCGGTGCTGGCTGTGGTCGACGGCCGGGCCGGGTCAGGTTTGGGTGCTGGTGGTTACCAGGCAGACTGCGTTCAAGGTGCAGAACCTTCGCCGGGACCCGCGCGTATGGCTGTGTGCTGCCTGATGGCTTCTACGGCCGTTGGATCCAGATCGGTGGTACGGGTGCGGAACGTGGATCTGCCCGAAGCGATGGAGGGGCTGAATGGACTTCTACCGGAGACTGTCTAGGGAGCACCCGGACTGGGAGGGCTATCGAGCGGCGATGGAGCGCGAGCAGCGGGTGCTACTGCAGATCGAGCTCAGCTCCGCCGAACCTGATCGGGCGGGATGATTCAGTGATGTCAGAGATCAGTCTGGCCGCCAGCGAGCGGCAGGCGCTGAGTGATCTGCTGGACCAGGTCGGCCCGCAGGCCCCGACGTTGTGCGCGGGCTGGACCACCCGGGATCTGGCGGCGCATCTGGTGGTCAGAGAGGGTCGGCCGGATGCCGCGGTGGGCATCCTGTTGCCGCCGCTGGCCCGATACACCGCTCGGGTGCAGCGCGACACCGCGCAGCAGCCCTGGCCGGTGTTGGTCGAGCAGGTCCGCAACGGGCCGCCGTGGTGGTCGTTGCTGCGCCTGCCCATGCTGGGCGAAAAGCTCAATGAGGTGGAATTCTTCGTCCACCACGAGGACGTGCGGCGAGCCCAACCTGGATGGGAACCGCGACCGGCCGACCCGCGTCGGGCCACCGCGCTGTGGGAGGTGCTCTCCCGGCTGGCCCGGCTGTGCTACCGCAAATCGCCGGTCGGTGTGGTGCTGCGTCGCCCGGACGGGGTGCAGTGTACGGCCCGACGGGGTTCGGGCTCCGTCACTGTCATTGGCTCACCGGAGGAGTTGGTGCTGCACGCCTACGGCCGCGACCAGGCTGTTGTCGACCTGGAAGGCGATCACACGGACGTAGCAAGCCTCCAGGGGAGCCAGCGGGGGTTCTGAAGCGGAGCGGTAGCGTCACCTTATGAGCACTGCACCGACCGCTGCCCCTGGCCGGCCCTTCGGCCGGGTGCTCACCGCCATGGTCACCCCGTTTGACGCCGAGCGGCAGCTTGATCTTGATGCCGCCCAGAAGCTCGCCCATCAGCTGGTGGAGCGGGGTTGCGACGGACTGGTGATCAATGGGACTACCGGCGAATCGCCGACCACGACCGACGCCGAGAAGGCCGACCTGGTTCGCGCGGTAGTGGCTGCGGTCGGGGATCGGGCGGCAGTGGTGGCCGGCGCCGGGACCTACGACACCGCGCACAGCGTGGCGCTGGCCCGCAACGCCGCACAGGTGGGCGCGCACGGCCTGCTGGTGGTGACGCCGTACTACTCGCGCCCCCCGCAGGCCGGGCTCATCGCCCACTTCACCGCGGTCGCCGACGCCACCGACCTGCCGGTGATGCTCTACGACATCCCACCGCGTTCGATCGTGCCCATCGCTGCGGAGACCCTTTACCAGCTTGCCGAGCACCCGCGGATCGTCGCGGTCAAGGACGCCAAGGGAGACCTCGGTGTTGGCGCTGAGGTCATCGCCACTACCGAGCTGGCCTACTACTGCGGAGACGACGTGCTCAACCTGCCGTGGCTGTCGGTAGGTGCGGTGGGCGTGGTCAGCGTGATCGGCCACGTGGTCGCCGACCGGCTTCGCGCCATGATCACCGCATTCGAGGCGGGCGAGGTGTGCGCCGCCCGAGCCCTACACGCCTCCACCCTCGTGTTGATCCGGGCTTGTTTCATGACAGGGGGAGTGGCCTTCGGCAAAGCGGCGCTGCGGCTTACCGGATTCGACGTCGGCGACCCCCGGTTGCCGCAGGTTCCCGCCGACCCCGATCAGGTCACCGCGATCGCTGCAGCACTGGTCGAAGCTGGGGTCCTGGCGTGAGCAACGGCCTGCACCTGCCGGTGCCTGGTGTTCCCAACGCCGCGCCCCCTCCATTGCCGGACAACGGCCTGCGGACGGTCGCGCTCGGTGGCATCGGGGAGATCGGCCGCAACATGACCGTCTTCGACCACGCCGGACGGCTGCTCGTGGTGGACTGCGGCGTGCTGTTCCCCGAGGACGACGCACCCGGGGTCGACCTGATCCTGCCCGACTTCCGAGCGATCGAGAACCGACTGGACGACATCGAGGCGTTGGTACTGACGCACGGGCACGAAGATCATATCGGGGCGGTGCCGTTCCTGCTCCGGCTGCGTCCGGATCTGCCGGTGGTGGGCTCGGAATTCACCCTTGCACTGGTCAGGGAGAAGTGCCGCGAGCACCGGCAGAAACCGCAATTAGTGCAGGTCAGAGAGGGTGACCGGCAGCTGTGCGGGTCTTTTGACCTGGAATTTTTCGCGGTGAACCACTCCATTCCGGACGCGCTTGCCGTGGCCATCCGCACCCCGGCCGGTCTGGTGCTGCACACCGGCGACGTGAAGCTCGACCAGCTGCCGCTGGACGGGCGGCTGACCGACCTCGCGGGGTTCTCCCGACTCGGCGAGGAGGGCGTGGACCTGCTTCTGATCGACTCCACCAACGCCGAAGTACCGGGCTTCGTGACACCGGAGCGGGAGATCGGCCCGGTGCTGGACAGGGTGATCGGTCGGGCTGGCCAGCGGGTCATCGTGGCCTGCTTCGCCAGCCATGTGCACCGGGTGCAGCAGGTGTTGGACGTCGCCGCCGGAAACGGACGCAAGGTGGCGCTGGTGGGTCGGTCGATGGTACGCAACATGGGCGTGGCCACTGACCTCGGGTTGCTCCGGGTGCCCGCTGGCCTGCTGGTGGATCTCGACGAGGCGCTCGCGATGCCCGAGAACCGGGTGCTGTTCGTCTCCACCGGCTCGCAGGGTGAGCCGCTCTCGGCGCTGTCCCGGATGGCTGGCGGAGAGCACCGGCAGATCAGGATCCGCGCCGGCGACACCGTGATTCTGGCCAGCTCGCTCATTCCGGGCAACGAGACCGCGGTGTTCCGGGTGGTCAACGGGCTGACCCGGTTGGGTGCCGCCGTGGTGCACCAGGGCACCGCGAAGGTGCATGTGTCTGGGCACGCGCCTGCCGGGGAGTTGCTCTTCCTCTACAACGCGATCCGCCCCTCCAACGTCATGCCAGTACACGGGGAATGGCGGCACCTCCGCGCGAACGCCGCTCTGGCCACCAGCACCGGGGTGCCCGAGGACCGAGTGGTGATCGCCGAGGATGGCGTCGTCGTGGACCTGGTGGACGGCCGAGCTCAGATCGTCGGCCGGGTCGAGGTCGGGCAGGTCTACGTGGACGGGCTGTCGGTCGGCGATGTGGGGGAGTCGACGCTGTCCGACCGGCTCGTGCTCGGCGAAGGTGGGTTCATCTCGATCACGGTGGTGGTCACGGCGGCGACCGGGCGGGCAGTGGCCCCCCCGACGATCTCCGGCCGGGGTTTCTCTGATGACCCCAAGGCTCTCGACGGGGTAGTGCCGCTGGTCGAGATGGAACTGGCGCGCACCGAGGCGGAGGGCATCACCGACACCCACCGAATCGCCCAGGCAGTGCGCCGGGTGGTGGGCCGGTGGGTCGCCGATACCTACCGCAGGCGGCCGATGATCGTGCCCACGGTGCTGCCCGTCGATTGACTCCTGGCCGCGTGTTGATGGTCTTTCCCTGGGAAGGACGGGCTACCGTGTGGGCCATGGTAGGGCGGGTGACCCAGACGCCGAACGGGCGTTCCCCACGGCCGCGCGGTAATGGTTCCCGGAGTAAGAGTTCGGGGAGCATGAACCCAGGGACAAGGTCCGGTCCGCGGTCGGCCGCGCGGCGTCCACCCTTCCGCGGCAGTCGGCGGCGGCCCACCCTCGCGCGCGGGATGGCCAGCGCGTGGACGCTGTTGGCCAGGGGCGCGGGCAGGCTTGCCAGGGCAGTGGGCCGGACCCGTGAACTTGAGCCCGAGTACCGCAGGGACGGGTTGGCCCTGGGTCTGGTTGGGCTCGCCGTGGTGGCGGGCGCCAGCATGTGGTGGGTTGCGGGCGGGCCGGTAGGGGCGGGGGTCCAGCAGGTGCTGCGGGCCACCTTCGGTTCCGCAGCTGTGGTGCTGCCGGTGCTGCTCGCCGCGGTTGCGGTGACCTTGATGCGCACCGAGCCCGACGTGGCCGCCCGGCCCCGCCGCACCGTCGGCGCGCTGCTGCTGATGCTGGGCATCCTCGGCCTTTGGCACCTCGTGGCCGGTGCGCCCGCGGACGGCGCGGGGCGCTCCCGCGCCGCGGGTGCCGTCGGGTTTCTGATCGCCGATCCCCTCGCCGACGGGTTCACCCACTGGGTGGCGGCACCGCTGCTGGCACTGCTCGCCGTCTACGGGTTACTGCTGTTGACCGGGACCCCGGTGCGCGCGGTGCCCGATCGAATCCGTCGGCTGTCCGGGGTGCAGCCGCCGCACGATACCGACGACGCCCAAGCCACCCAGTCCGAGACCGACTCGGCCACTGCGCGTCTGCGTCGCCCCTCTCGCCGCCGACAGGCCACTGAGCCGGTGGACGCCTCCCCGGAGCCGGCCGAGCAGGACGCCCCAACGCCGGTGGCACGGCCCGCTGCGAAGGTCAAGCCCACACCTGCGTCTGCGCCGCCTGCGGGCGAGCAGGTCGGCGCCGGGATGACCGTGCATCGGGAGGTCGAAGGTGATTACCAGCTTCCCCCACCTGGGCTCCTGCTTGCTGGTGATCCGCCCAAGGCCCGCAGCAGGGCCAACGACGTCATGATCGAGGCGATCGACGGGGTGCTCGACCAGTTCTCGGTGGACGCCCGGGTCACCGGTTTTACTCGGGGCCCGACGGTGACGCGCTATGAGGTGGAGTTGGGCCACGGTGTCAAGGTCGAGAAGATCACTCAGCTCACCCGAAACATCTCCTATGCAGTGGCTACCGACAATGTGCGGCTGCTGGCCCCGATCCCGGGCAAGTCCGCAGTCGGCATTGAAGTGCCCAACAGTGACCGGGAGATGGTGCGCCTGGGCGACGTGCTGCGTTCGACGTCCAGCCGCGACCAGCACCCCATGGTGGTCGGGTTGGGTAAGGACATCGAGGGCCACTTCGTCACCGCGAACCTGACTAAAATGCCGCACTTGCTGGTCGCAGGTTCCACTGGTTCCGGCAAGTCGAGCTTCGTGAACTCGATGCTGGTCTCGCTGCTTGCCAGGGCCACCCCCGATGAGGTCCGGATGATCCTCATCGACCCGAAGATGGTGGAACTCACTCCCTATGAGGGAATCCCGCATCTGATCACGCCCATCATCACCCAGCCGAAGAAGGCGGCCTCGGCGCTGGCCTGGCTGGTGGAGGAGATGGAGCAGCGCTACCAGGACATGCAGGCCAGCCGGGTGCGCCACGTCGACGACTTTAACCGTAAGGTGCGATCCGGTGAGATCACCGCCCCCCCGGGCAGTGCGCGGGAGTACCGGCCCTACCCCTACATCATGGCGATCGTCGATGAGCTGGCCGACCTGATGATGACCGCACCGCGGGATGTTGAGGACGCCATCGTCCGGATCACCCAGAAGGCCAGGGCGGCCGGGATCCATCTCGTGCTGGCCACCCAGCGCCCCAGCGTCGACGTAGTCACCGGGCTGATCAAGACCAACGTGCCATCCCGGCTGGCCTTCGCCACCTCTTCGCTGATCGACAGCCGGGTGATCCTGGACCAACCGGGCGCTGAGAAGCTGATCGGGATGGGTGACGGGCTCTACCTGCCGATGGGTGCGTCCAAACCGGTGCGCATCCAGGGCGCCTACATCGGGGACGACGAGATTGCCAAGGTCGTCGACTTCACCAAGAACCAGGCCACCCCCGAGTACACCGAAGGGGTCACCGCGGCCAAGGCCGGTGAACAGAAGGAAGTCGATCCGGACATCGGCGACGACCTCGGTGTGCTGCTCCAAGCCGCCGAGCTCGTGGTGACCTCGCAGTTCGGCTCGACCTCCATGCTGCAGCGCAAACTGCGGGTTGGTTTCGCCAAGGCGGGCCGGCTGATGGACCTGCTCGAAAGCCGGGGGGTAGTGGGTCCCTCGGAGGGATCCAAGGCCCGCGACGTCCTGATCAAACCCGACGAGCTCGAAGGCTTGTTGTACCTGATCCGCGGCGGCGACCCCGGCGGCGAAGACGACTGATCCTGGCTACAGCTGGAGCAGCATACGGGTGTTGCCCAGAGTGTTCGGCTTGACGTAGGCCAGGTCGAGGAACTCGGCGACCCCCTCGTCGTGCGAGCGGCGCATCTCTTCGTAGATGTCCGCGGTCACAGGGGTGCCTTCGATCGCGTGGAACCCGTGCCGGGCGAAGAAACGCTCCTCGAAGGTCAGCACGAAGATGCGACGCAGCCCCAGCGCCCGCCCCTGCGTGATTAACTGCGCAACCAGCGCGTGCCCCACCCCTTGGCCCACGGCGTCCGGGTGTACGGCCACCGTGCGGATCTCGGCGAGATCCTCCCAGAGCACATGCAGCGCACCGCAACCCACCAGGACCCCCCCGTCCCGCTCGGCCACCCAGAACTCCTGAACGTCCTCGTACAGCGTCACGAGTTGCTTGGTCAGCAGCACCACGCCTACGTAGTGGTCCACCAGCTCCTTGATCGCGCGAACGTCCCCGACCCTGGCCCGACGCACGGTCAGTGGAGGATGGCACGGATCAGAACCAGTGCGCTCACCGTCGACGATCCAGCAGGAGTCTTCATAGGCCAACGATTGTCAGTCCTTCATACTCGGCGAAATCGCCGAAATCTTTGACATTGAGCGTCGCCAGCGGTAGCTCATACACTAGGCAGCAAGCCGCGATCCACGTATCGTTCGGTGGGCGCGGTCGGCCGCGTCGAGTCGCGAATGCGGATACCTCTCCCCACTTTCGGGCTACGGCTGCGCTGTAGGGCACTATTGGCCTGGTGCTAAGCCATGCTTCCAACTCGGCACGCTTGTGTGGCCCCCAGCTCCGCAAGACAGTCCAACGGGTGAGTTCACCCAGGGTGACAAACGTGATGCCGGTGTGAGCACCGACCAGCTCGCGGAGTAGTGACGGTGGAAGCTGACGCTTTATGCTGAGGGAGGCGACGTCGGTATCCAGAATCACGCGGCGCATGATCAAGCAAGCTCCGCCCGCCGTATCGCGGTCAGGTCAGCAAGAAACTCCTCCAGCTCGCCTTCGTCAAAGACACCGTCACGAGCGAGGTCATCCGCTGAGCAGACCGGTTTAGAGCCTCGGAAAATCTCGTCAATCGAGTGTGCTGAGCGCTCCGGCTCAGTCAGATAGCCTGGGCTGTTCGTGGTCACACCGGCACCTCCTGCAGACAGTGATGGCGCAAGTATTCCATGCGCAGAACCGCCATGAACGTCACAACGTGGATAAGTCGCCACCTGGACCACAGCCATACGGCGTCCACCCCTGCCGACGTGACGTGTTCGCGATGGGCGGGAGGTTGATCCGTCGAGCGGGGTCTGGAGACTGGTGCGCCTGATCATGGACGGTGGCCGGTTACCCTGAGGTCTATGCCCGCCCCTCTTCGTTCGCTGCGTGCCGCGTTGCTCACCCTGGGCTGTGCCCGCAACGAGGTCGACTCCGAGGAGCTGGCTGGCCGCCTGACCGCTGACGGCTGGGAGCTGGTCGACGCCGACGGCACCGGCCCCGACCTGGCCCCGGACGTCGTGGTGGTTAACACCTGCGGTTTCGTCGCGGCTGCGAAGAAGGACTCGATCGACACGGTGCTGGCCGCCGCTGACACCGGCGCCAAGGTGGTTGCGGTGGGCTGCCTCGCCGAGCGATACGGCACGGAGCTGGCGCAGAGCCTGCCCGAGGCCGACGCGGTGCTGGGTTTCGACGCCTATCCGGAGCTGGGCGGGCGGCTGCGCGACGTGCTGGCAGGCCGGGCGGTGCCTGCCCACCAGCCGGTGGACCGCCGCACCCTGCTGCCGATCACTCCAGCGGCCCGGCCCGCTGTGCTCGCCGCCGGGCCCGCGCTGCCCGGACATGGCTGGGGCCCCCGAGTGCCGCGTCGTCGGCTGGACGACTCGCCGGTGGCTCCGCTGAAGATCGCATCCGGTTGCGACCGACGCTGCGCTTTCTGTGCCATCCCCTCCTTCCGAGGTGCCTTCATCTCCCGCCCGGCCGACGAGGTGCTCGCCGAGGCAGCGTGGCTGGCCGGCACAGGAGTACGCGAGCTGGTGCTGGTCAGCGAGAACTCCACGTCCTACGGCAAGGACCTGGGCCGCACGGGTGCGCTGGAGGACTTGTTGCGCCGGTTGGCCGCCCTTCCCGGCATCGCGCGCACCCGGGTGTCCTACTTGCAGCCCGCCGAGACACGGCCCTCGCTGGTGGCTGCGATCGCGGAGACCGCCGGGGTGGCCGACTACTTCGACCTGTCCTTCCAGCACGCCAGTGAGCCGGTGCTGCGCCGGATGCGCCGGTTCGGTTCACGTGAGTCGTTCCTGGCGCTGCTCGGCCAGATCCGGCAGCGGGCGCCGAGGGCGGGGGCGCGCAGCAACGTGATCGTCGGATTCCCGGGGGAGACCGAGGCCGATGTCGCTGAACTGGAGCGCTTCCTCACCGAAGCGCGGCTGGACGCGGTGGGCGTATTCGGTTACTCCGATGAGGACGGCACCGAAGCAGCCGGCCTGCCGGGGCAGCATGACGAGCACACCATCGCCGCGCGGGTCGCGCGGGTCAGCGCACTGGTCGAGCAGCTCACCGCGCAACGCGCCGAGGAACGGGTTGGGGAGTTGGTCGACGTGCTGGTGGAGACCCTCTGTTCAGCCGAGACCGACACGGTGGGGCGGGCCGAGCACCAGGCCCCCGAGGTGGACGGCGAATGTGTATTCACCGGCCCGCTGGCCGACTCGTTTGCGGTCGGCGACCTGGTGCGCTGCCGAGTGGTCGCGGCGCAGGGCGTCGACTTGATCGTGGAGTCGACCGAACTGTCACCCGAACTGCCTATAGGATTGACTGCCCCGGATGGCGGCGCACAGTGAACCCGGGCGCGTTGCCCGCGGGAGTCCCGCGCTGGAATCCGGCCAATGTGCTGACCATGCTGCGGATGGCGTTGGTGCCGGTGTTCCTGCTCGCGTTGTTCGCCGGGGACGGCACAGATCCGCTGTGGCGGTCGATCGCGACGGCAATCTTCGCCGTCGCCACGCTGACCGACCGGCTGGACGGCGACCTGGCACGGCGGCGCGGCCAGGTCACTAACTTCGGTCAGATCGCCGACCCGATCGCCGACAAGGCTCTCATCGGGTCTGCGTTGGTCGGCCTGAGCCTGCTCGGCGAGCTGCCCTGGTGGATCACTCTGCTGATTGCCTTCCGCGAGCTGGGCGTTACTGCGCTGCGCTTCTGGGTGCTGCGGCACGGGGTGATCCCGGCGAGCCGAGGCGGGAAAGTCAAGGCTTTTGCGCAGGCCATTGCGATCGGGCTCTACTTGCTGCCGTTACCCGCAGTGGTCGACCCGGCGCTTTGGGTGGTCATGGGCATCGCGCTGGCGCTCACCGTCGTCACCGGCGTGGATTACGTGGTCCGGGCCCTGCGGCTGCGGGCGACAGGAACCGTCGCGGTAACCTGAACATGCCAGAATGCCCTCAAAGTGCTGGAATGCGGAGCCTCGGGGCGGCGTTCACCCAGGGCGGACGCCTCTAGGGGCTGCGCATGGGTACCGTGGGGACGAGGTAGTCGGTGCGGTATGCCCCGGCGGAACCGGGAGGGGTTGGCGATGACGCTGCTGCGCGAGGCCATCGGCGAGCGGCTACGCCGGACGCGGACCACGCAGCGGCGCACGCTGCGTGAGGTGTCTCGGTCCGCCCAAGTCAGTCTGGGTTACCTCTCCGAGGTGGAGCGCGGCCGCAAGGAACCGTCCAGCGAGCTGCTTGCGGCGATCTGTGATGCGCTGGCCCTTCCTCTGGATGAATTGCTGCGCCGAGTGGCGGGTGACCTCGGCCCTGTGCACCTGCCCGAGGTGCCCGACCTGGTCCCAGCCGAGCTGGCTGGGCGTCCGGCCGAGCTGCGTATCGCGACCGCCCAGACTGGGCGGGCAGGCGTCTCTCGCGCGGTGGTGGGGGCTGCCGCCTGATACGGGTGGAAAGCGCTGCCCCGCACCTGACACGATGAAGTCAGCACGCGGCGTCCGCTGATCGGGGAGGCACGCTGCACCCACACTCAGCACGAGGAGGCGGCGAAGGAGATGGCCAATCCGTTCGTGAAGGCCTGGAAGTACCTCATGGCGTCATTCTCGTCCAAGATTGATGAGCACGCGGATCCGAAGGTGCAGATCCAGCAGGCCATTGAGGACGCGCAGCGGCAGCACCAAGCCCTGTCCCAGCAGGCCGCCGCCGTCATCGGTAACCAGCGTCAGCTGGAGATGAAGCTGAACCGCCAGCTCGGTGAGATTGAGCGGCTACAGTCCTCGACGCGCCAGGCGCTGATGCTCGCCGACGAGGCGCGGGGTAAGGGTGATGCGGTGAAGGCGCAGGAATATGAGCGCGCCGCGGAGTCCTTCGCCACCCAGCTGGTGACGACCGAGCAGTCCGTCGAGGATCTCAAGACACTGCACGACCAGTCCCTGCAGGTGGCAGGACAGGCCAAGCAGGCGGTCGAACGCAATTCGATGGTGCTGCAGCAGAAGATCGCGGAGCGGACCAAGCTGCTCTCCCAGCTGGAGCAGGCGAAGATGCAAGAGCAGGTGTCCGCCTCGCTGCGTTCGATGTCGGAGCTGGCCGCACCAGGTAACACGCCCTCGCTCGACGAGGTGCGGGACAAGATCGAGCGCCGGTACGCCAATGCCATTGGATCCGCCGAGCTGGCCCAGAACTCTGTGCAGGGGCGGATGCTCGAAGTCCAGCAGTCGACGTTGGACATGGCGGGGCACTCTCGGCTGGAACAGATCCGCGCCTCGATGCGCGGTGCGCCGATCGCCGGTGAAGTGACCGCCGGCCAGCCCGCCGCACCGCAGCCCGCCGCACCTCAGCAGAGCCAGCCGCAGGGCCAGCCGCAGCCGGGGCAGAGTTGATCGGGGAGCATCCGGTGCCACGTAGGCCGCTGGCAGCAGAGCTGATGGAGCTGGTCGGCCAGCAGGCTCGTCGTGTCGTCGCCGCAGTGCGCGATCCGCGGGCGAAAGCGCTGCGTCGCAGACGCCGGGCGCGCCGCGCGATCGTGTTGCGTTCCGGGGTCGCACTGGTCGCGGGCACGGTTACCGCCGTGATCGGTTCGAGTGCTGCGGTGGAGCTCTCCGAGGTAGCTGCTGGATCCGTGGCCACTGCAGCGGCTCTCGGTGCCGGGCTGGCTGGGGCGCGGTTGGTCCGGTTGTACCGCAGTCCGCTGCCACCACCGCAGGAGACCCCCGCGTTGCCACCGCTGGACTCTGCGGCTCGGGAGCCGATGGTCCGACTGGCTGCCGCGGAGGCCAGCCTCGCCGAGCTGCTCGCCGTGCTGGAGCGGCCCCGCCACGGGATTGCGGCGGTCCCACCGGAGGCTCTGGGCTCAACCCGGGTGGCGCTTGCTGAGGCTTCCGCGCAACTACGTGGTACGGCCGAGGCGCTGCGCGCCGTGGAGCGAGCGGCGGCCAGCGACTCCGTGGCTGATCCGGCTGGTATGACTATCGGACGGCGGACCGGGCTGGCCGATGCAGTGGCTGCGCTGCGCCGCCAGCTCGACGAAGGGGTCGACGAGGTCTGCGGGCTGGTCACCGCAGCCGGTGCGGTGGTGACCGCAGCTGACCGCGAGAACCGGCCGGCAGCGCTGACCGACGCTACCGATCGGCTTATCGGGCTCGCCGCCGGGTTGCGTGAGCTGCCGCCTCGGGTTAGCTGATTCGCCCTGCTCGCCGCACCGCCTCAGACGCCCGCCTCTTCCTCTTCGCCTGACGGCCGCCGTCTGAGCTGGGAGGTGCGTAGCACCCTGGCCAGCAGTGCGTCGAAGGCCACCACCATGTCGTGTGCGCCGGGAGTGCCCCAGCGCTGGATCGGCAGACAGGCTCCCTGGGCGTGCTGTACTGCCGCGCGATCCGGCAGCACGGTAGGCAGTACCAGCGGTCCGAAAATCTCCCTGAGCTCGTTGATGCGGTAGGCGTGCTCGTGTGAGCGGATCCGGGCCCGGTTGACCACCACGCCCAGTGGTTGAAGGTCAGGGTTGTGCTCGCGCTCGTTCTGTACCGCCTCAAAGGCACGCTGAACACCGGTGACCGCGTAGATGGTCGGCTCAGTGACCAGCAACGCACGATCCGCAGCCACCAGCGCCGATCGGGTGAGCTGGCCCAGCGAGGGTGGGCAGTCCAGCAGGACCAGCCGGTAGGGCGCGGCGCGATGGTCGGACGAGTCGGTCAGCTGGGACAACGCCTGATCCAGCCCCCGCAACCGGGTCGCGTCCGGATCGGGCCGATTGTGCGTCTCGACCTCTTCGGCGCCGACCAGCACATCCAGGCCTTCGCCCCAGGCGCTGGGCGCGATCGCATCCCAGAGCACCGAGCGTGCCGGGTCGACCAGTACATCGGCCAGCGTCGCGTCCGTTTCGCCGGGCTCCAGGGTGGCGGTGGAGTTGCCCTGCGGATCGAGGTCCACCACCAGGGTGCGGATCCTCCGCTGCAGAGCAGCCCCGGCGAGCCCGAGCACCACCGAGGTCTTGCCCACGCCACCCTTCAGGCTGAGTACCGCCACGCTTCGCACTTGTGCACCCTATTGGTGCCGCATGTACCGTCCCGCAGGAGTGTCCTGGCCAGACCTCCCTCTAGGGTGCTGGGTATGCGAGCCCCCGCCGTTCATCGAGCGCTGGAGGTGGAGGTCGCCGCGGCACGGCGGCGGCTGGGAGCCCCACCCCGGGTGCTGGACGTGGGTGGCGGTAGCGGTGTCTGGGCGGTGCCGCTGGCTCGTTCCGGCTGCGTGGTAACGGTTGTCGACCCGAGCCCCAACGCCCTGGCCACCCTGCACCGCAGGGCCACCGAGTCTGGGGTGGCCCACCTGGTGAGCTCCGTTCAGGGGGATACCGACTCGTTGGTCGACGCCGTCGGATCGGCCAGTGCCGATCTGGTGCTCGGGCACGGCGTACTCGAGGTCGTCGAGGACGCCGTGGTGGCGACCCGTGCGCTGGCCGACGCAACGGCGGCAGGCGGCGCGGTATCGATCCTGGTGGCCAACCGGTATGCGGCTGTACTGGTGCGGGCACTGGCTGGCCGGCTGGTCGAGGCCCGCCGAATACTCGACGACCCGCACGGTCGGCTCGGCACCACCGATCCACTGTTGCGGCGCTTCGACATCGACGGCCTTAACGCGTTGCTGACGGGCAGCGGACTGGCCGTCGAACTGATCCAGGGCGACGGGGTGGTCGCCGATCTCGTGTCAAATGGCGTGCTGGAGGCCCATCCCGGATCCGCCGACCAGCTCGCCGAACTGGAACTGTCCGTCGCAGTGCAGCCCCCACTACGCGACATCGCCAGCCGCCTACACGCCATAGCTCGCCGCCCGAGCTGAGCCCGCACCCGTTTGAGGTGCAGGTTCTTGTTCCCAAGCACCGGGGAGGCATGGAACCCGACGTAGGAATAACGGCTCTTCGAGTTTGATCGGGGAGGGTCCAATCCTCGGTCAGTGCCCATGGTGACTGTTGGTGATCGCTGGTGTCCGGTTTGCGGGAGATGACCACCCCGATGATCGAAGGCCCACGGCCCTTGTAGATCATGACTGGTGTCTAGTCAGTCGATCTTCAAGAACGCGTGGGCATGATCAACGATACAGACGCGACGGTGCTGTCCGATATGGGCGTGACGGTGCTGTCCGATATGGGCGGTGTGAGGGTGCGGCGGGTTGGCCGTGATGGCGTGGGGGTGCGGGTGGCCGGGCTGGTGACTGCCTGCGAGTCCGTGCGGGTGTGTTCTGGCTGCGCGGTGCGGGCCAGGCGGGTCAAAGGACAGGTGAGCACGCGGCCTGGGGATGTGGACCATGGTGGTGGGCGGGTCCGGGTGGAATGGGTCAAGCGCCGCTGGGTCTGTTCCACGCCGGGGTGTGCGCGGGGATCGTTCACGGAGGTTGTCCCGCAGATCCCGCCCGGAGCGCGGACGAGGGGCCGGTTACGGGTGGCGGCGGGTCGGGCGGTGGCCGAGGGTGGGCGCACGGTGGCGCAGTCCGCTCGTGATCATGGTTTGTCCTGGTCGGTGGTGCAGCGGGAGTTCCAGGCTTATGCCGAGCAGGTACTGCCCGTGCCTGCCACCGGGTCCTTTGCCCCCGGGAGGCAACCGGGCCAGTGCGCGCCGGTCCGGGAGCAACCGGCCGGACCCGCACCAGCCCTGCCCGCACCAGCCCTGCCCGCACCGGTCCGGGCGGAGGGAAGCGGGATTGAGCTGGTGGAAGTGGTGGGTATTGACGAGGTCCGTCGGGGTCCTCCCCGCTGGGAACAGGATCCAGACACCGGGAAATGGGGCCTGGTGCTCGATCGCTGGCATGCCGGGTTCGTCGGCATCAGCGGCCGGGGGGGACTGCTGGGGCAGGTTGAAGGCCGCACCGGGGCCTGCGTGGCCGGGTGGCTGTCCGCCCAGCCCCCAGCCTGGCGAGACGGGGTGCGCTATGTCGCGATCGGCATGTGTCCGGCGTTTCGGGCCGCCCTCCGCCGGGCCTTACCCCAGGCCACCGTGGTCGTGGACTGCTTTCACGTGGTCCAGCTGGCCCACCGTCGGCTCGCTGAACTGCGTCGACGCTGCACCCGGGCCCTGCGCCGGCGCCGTGGCCGACGAAGCGACCCCGAATGGGAGATCCACGCCCCGCTGCGCCGCAACGCCGAAGACCCCACCGAGACCGGACACCAGAAGCTGACCCGCACCCTGACCGACATGGGTACCTACGATCAGTGGATCCTCGCCGGCTGGCAGGCCAAAGAGAAACTACCCACCCTGCTGCGGCTCACCCCCAAACATGCCCACACCCACCCCGACCGCCACGCCATCTCCCACGCCCGCTACGAGTTCACCCGCCACTGCATCGGACTCCCACCAGCCCGAGCTCATCAGCCTCGCCCAGACCATCAAGGCATGGTGGGACGGCATCCAAGCCTGCATCCAGACCGGGATCACCAACGCCGCCAGCGAAGGCAACAACCGAGTCATCCAACTCGAAGCTCGCAACGCCTCCGGCTTCCGCAACCCCCACAACCAACGACTCCGATCACGCTGCGCAACCACCCGCCGAGCCCGACGAGAAACACTCCCCGATTAAGTCCGAAGACCCGGAATAACGCAGGGTTCTTGCGACGGCTTGGTTCCCCCGATTTATGCCTTATTGATTATCAGTTGGGTGTACCGTACCTCACGAAAAGTGGTCGCTTCTGTACTGCTCGTGGGCGGAGGTGGGTCCGATGTGGCCTCGCAGGATCCAGGGTGGGTCTACAGCTCTGGCGGTCTCACTTGCGTGCGCGCTGGTGCTGACAACGGCCGCCGGTTGCTCGGGTAGCGGATCCAGCAGCGAGGCGGCGGCGATAACGGGGCAGCAGTCGACAACAGGGCAGCCACCTGGACAGCAACCCCCTGGACAGCAACCCCCTGGGCAGCAGCCACCCGGACAGCAACCCCCTGGGCAACAGCCACCCGGACAGCAACCCCCTGGGCAGCAACCCCCTGGGCAGCAACCGCCCGGGCAGCAGCCACCAGCGTCTCCACCTCCACCCAAGAAATTCAACATCATCTCCTGGATCATCGATCTCGGCGTGGATTCGCCTGACGGACCGGCAACGGCCTACTTCCAGGCGTACGAAGACCTACGCGATGGGAACTGCTCGTCGGCACTGGAGAAGGCGAACCCGTTAGTAACGGACCGGGACCAGGGCCATTTGGTGGCTGCCGCCGCGAAGGCATGTCTCGCGGCCTTCAACAACGAGGACAAATACTGGCCGGAAGCCAAAGCTGCACGTGATGCGGTCACGAATCTAAAGCATTGTCTTGATGCCGCGGTCTTCGCTCTGCTTGACCGATTTGTTAGTGCTTACGAAGAGCATCCTGATTGGGAGTTTCAGAAGACCGGGTCGGGTGGTGCGGAGGGCACGCCCCCATGCCCGAGTATCACGCAACTCACCCCAAATCATGGAGATGCCGGTCAAGTCACAATCAATGGCGTTAACCTCCAACGAGTGACGAAGGTCATAGTGCGTGGCCCCAACGGTGACGGTGACGAGTTGGTTCGTCGCGAGGGTGAGGAGTTGGTTCGACGGGAGGGTGATGATACGGCGCTGCAAATTCTCATGCCCGATCCCCAAGGGTTTACGCAAGTGTGTGTGGTGATTGTGGCGGAGTCGGAAGAAGACTGGGGTGACTGGGTGACGGACGGCGCGGTGTTCACCTACGACCCACCGGCCGGATCGGCCGAGTCTGATGCGCCAGCGCCTAGCACCCCGAATGATCTCGCTTGCCCGTGAGTGGCGATCGCAAATACGTAGGCCGGGAGCGTAGTACCCGGCGCCGCTTGCCTCGGCTGACGAAGACCCGAGCGTCGGCGGTGTCCGGCGTGGTGGATGGGCAGGATCGATTTCCCCAAATCGTCAGGATGCTGACGGAGATCGGGTCACTGCTGGCCTTGGCCACCGCGCTCCTCTACTATTTCGGATGGATACGCAGCGAGACACAGGCACGGGCGTTCGGCGCGGATGCCAGCGTGTTCGTGATGTCGACTCAGGATTACATATTGCGGAGTATGGATGTCGTCTTCATCCCCGTGCTGCTGCTGTTGCTCGTTTCGTTGTTCGGAGTTTGGCTGCATCGGCGGTTCATACCCACGAGGACCGCCGTTTCCGGGAGCTCGGCGCTTAAGATCAATGCCCCAGCCTTGCGACGTATCGGGCGCATCGCGAATGTCCTGAGCTTGGCGTGGCTCCTACCGATCATTGTCGGAGTGCCACTCCTTTTGGTGACACCGACGGTTGGTCGGTTGACATTGCCCTTCTGGTTCGCCTGTGGGATTCTCGGCACGTGGTACGGTTCTTCCCTTCGAAGGATTGCTACAGCCGATCGGTCCTCTGTCGCGCGGCATGTCGTCCTCCTCGTGGCGGCGCTGTTCGCCGTGACGTTGTTCTGGATGACTGAGCGCGTTGCGCGCATCGTTGGCGAAGCACACGCGGTCGTGATCAAGGACGATGTCGCTAAGGAACTGAAAGCGGTGACTGTCTACAGTGCTAAGCGGCTCCACATAGACGGGCGAGGCGTTGTCGAAACCGCTCTTGGTGACGCGGAAGACGCCTACCGATACCGATACGACGGTCTCTTTCTGCTGCAGCGGTCCGGTGGTAGATACTTCCTTCTGACTCTAGGGTGGGACGTCGGGGGCGGTGGACGACTGATCGTCCTACCCGACAATGATCTGGTCCGTTTTGAGTTCGGGCCAGGCCGCTAGCTTTGTCATCGACTGGAATTGCCATCGGGTTCGCTGGCTCTGATGTGCACGATGGCCCTGCAACCCGATGGTGGCCAGCACCAGCGCTGACTGTCCATGCAACTTTGCGGTGGTGACCGAAGTCGGGGTCGTCGCGGGGAGCGACCGTGAGCGCGGCCAGGGCCAGCTGGTAG
The DNA here is from genome assembly GCA_052390495.1 of Pseudonocardiales bacterium. Taxonomy (GTDB): domain Bacteria; phylum Actinomycetota; class Actinomycetes; order Mycobacteriales; family Pseudonocardiaceae. The sequence continues at coordinate 45,286 of JBQTGW010000111.1, read as the reverse complement.
CACTTGAGCGCGTCGTCGAGGTGACTACACATCCGGTCGACGTCACCGGACTGCCGCAGGACCGAGGCCATCTGAAACCTGTCACCGACGCGCCCGGCCAGCTGCTGTGCCTGCCGGACCGCCAGCCCGCCGTGCTGGTTCAATGCCACCACGTGAGTTGTCTGGTGCTCGATCCGTGCCACATCAGTCATTCCGGTCGTCTGTAGCGGCGTCACGCTTTCTCGGACTTCACCATCGTCGGTAAGATGATCGAACTGGTGTTCGATTGAGGAGGTACTATGGGTCGCAGTGCTGACCTGCCTCGACGTGAAGCGGCTGCCGGGCGTTCTGATGATCGTGGCTGCACCGTGCTGCACGTTGATATGGACGCGTTCTACGCGTCGGTCGAGGTTCGGATGCGTCCTGAACTGGCCGGGCGGCCGGTTGTGGTAGCCGGGGGCAGCAACCCGGCCGGGGATCGCGGGGTCGTGCTCTCGGCCAGCTATGAGGCGCGGGCATTCGGGGTACGCTCGGCGATGCCGGTTGCGCGGGCCCGCCGGTTATGCCCGGAGGCGGAGTTCGTGCCGCCGCACTTTCCCAGCTACACCGAGGTGTCTCGGGGCGTGCTGGCGCTGTTCCGGGAGATCACACCGCTGGTTGAGCCGCTGAGCCTGGATGAGGCATTCCTCGACGTAGGAGGAGCGCTGCGCAGGCTGGGGATGGGCCCCGCCGGGATCGGGGAGTGGATCCGTGGGCAGGTCTATGACGCGCACCGGGTGACCTGCTCGGTGGGGGTGGCCCCGAGCAAGTTCCTCGCCAAGCTGGCTTCCGGGCTCGCCAAACCGGACGGGTTGCTCGTGGTTCCCGCTGACGGCGTCTTCGAGTTCCTGCACCCCCTCCCGGTCTCCGCGCTGTGGGGGGTGGGTCAGCGCACCGCGGAGACGTTGCACCGGTTGGGGTGTCGCACTGTCGCCGATGTGGCGAGTACGTCGTTGCCCGCGCTACGCCGCGCGGTGGGCGCAGCAGTGGCCGAGCACCTGCACGAGCTGGCGCACGGCCGCGACGAGCGGCGAGTCGTGCCCGACGCGCCAGAGAAATCCGTCGGAGCAGAACAGACCTTCGCTCAGGACGTCGCCGATCGAGAGGCGCTGTGCCGGGAGCTACTGCGACTGTCCGAGCGCACGACGGCCGCACTGCGCCGCCGCGGCCTACGTGGCCGCACCATTGCCGTGAAGATCAAATTTCCGGACTTCACCACCATCACCCGATCTCGGACCCTGACTAACCCCACTGACACCGGACAGGTGGTCTTCGGGGTGGCGGCTGAACTGCTGAGGCGTCACGTGCCTCCCGGGACGGCGCTCCGGTTGCTCGGCGTGCGGGTGGAGCAGCTGGTTCGTGGTGTGGTGGCTGAGCAGCTCGCCCTGGACGGGGAGAAGGCGAACTGGCCGGACGCGGAACGGGCCGCAGACGCGGCGCGGTCCCGTTTCGGCGGTACCGCAGTGCGTCCCGCCACCCTGTTGGACGGCGCGGGGGATCACCTAACTTTGTATGCACCCTGAAACGGGTACGCAGACCGGGTAGTCGCCGCCGTCGCGGGCTCGTATCCTCAACAGTGAGAGCCCAGCGCGGGCGCCCGCCTGATCCAGAGACTATCGTCGGGACTGCCCGCCTGCATCCGCCATCAACATCCGGAGTGCCGGAGGAGGATCCGATGCCACTCTCCGAGCACGAGCAGCGTCTGCTCGATCAGATTGAGCGCGCGCTCTATGCCGAGGATCCCAAGTTCGCGTCGAACGTGCGCGGTGCCCGGATGCGCAGTCCGTCTCGCCGCAGACGGCTCCAGGGCATCGCAGTGTTCGTGCTGGGTTTGGTGCTCCTCGTGGTGGGTGTGATGCCCCTGGTCCCGCTCCGCCCCGCCGGGATCCCAGTGATCAGCGTCATCGGCTTCCTCGTGATGTTCGCCGGTGCCGTCGTCGCGATCTTTGCGCGTAGCCAGGGCCGTGAGACGGCTGAAGGTGGCCAGGCGCCCGACGGTTCCTCCTCGGGAGGATCACGCAGCACGCTGGCCCAGCGGATGGAGGAGCGGTTCCGGCGCCGCTTCGAGGACCGCTAGGGCTAGCGCGGTACTAAGCCCCCCACTTTCACCCACGCCCGATCCCTCGGCTTCCAGCGATCCCCTGAAAATGTCAGTACGGGGTAGCTGGGCTTGTGGTCCACAGCGGGATCTCGTGATTGTCGCGCTGTTTGCTGCGGCGAGATAGGCCGCGCTCCCCACCGCCTGCCCACTCGTCCCCCTATCGCTGACCTGGCCAAATCGCGCCTAGCTCGCGCTCCTGGGTAGACCGGGAGGACCTTTTTACGGTTGACAGTGGTGGAAAGTGGGGTACGGTGGTGGCCGGTGGAGCACAGGGGTGCTCCATGGGTCGGTTCTGGTGGGCCGGCGAGGAGAAGGGGTGGCCGTGTTTCTGGGCACGCACACCCCACGCCTTGATGACAAGGGTCGGCTGACGCTGCCGGCGAAGTTTCGCGACGCACTGGCAGGGGGTCTGATGGTCACCAAGGGGCAAGACCACTGTCTGTACGTTTTTCCGCGTGCCGAGTTCGAGGAAATGGCGGGCAAGGTTGCGGCTGCCCCACTGACCAATGAGGCGGTGCGGGCCTATCAGCGTTACCTGTTCGCGGGCACCGACGAGCAGCGCCCGGATGCGCAGGGCCGCATCTCGATCGTTCCGGAACTGCGGCGATACGCCGGGTTGAGCAAGGACTGCGTGGTGATCGGGGCGATCAGCCGCTTGGAGATCTGGGACAGCGCAGCATGGCAGCGCTACCTGGAGGAACACGAGGAGTCCTACGCCCAGGCGCAGGAGGAGGTGCTGCCCGGCTTGTTCTGACCGGGTGGGTCTGCCCACCCACGGCAGCATTCCTTCCCGGTGCCGCGAGGCCTCCGTCCGACGTGCAACGACACCTCCGATGTGCGAAACGACACCGAAGTGCACGGATCAGCAGGGCCCTGACGCACCTTCCCCGGCGCCAGGACCGTCGCATCGGGCGGAGACCCCGCAGCACCGGAACAGGCTGCAGATAGTGCGGGTAGTCGGGGCTCGCTATGGCATGAGGGGCGTAAGGGGTGCGGATGATGAGCAGAGGGAGGCTGGCCGTGGCCGATCGCCCGCCCGATGGCACCCGGTTTCCCCACCACGCCCCTGTGCTGCTGGCCAGGTGCCTGGCGCTACTCGGGCCTGCGTTGGCTGGCCGGTCGGCAGTCCTGGTCGACGCGACCGTGGGTCTCGGCGGACACGCCGCTGCGTTCCTCGAGGCGCATCCGGGACTCACGCTGGTCGGTCTGGACCGCGACCCACAGGCACTCGATCTGGCCAGGCACCGGCTGGCTGCGCACGCCAAACGGATCCACCTGATGCACGCGGTGTACGACGAGTTACCCGATGTACTGGAGCGTCTTGACGTCGAGTGCCTGGACGGTGTGCTGTTCGACCTCGGGGTGTCCTCGCTGCAGCTCGACGCCACCGATCGGGGCTTTTCCTACGCCCGTGACGCCGTGCTGGACATGCGGATGGACCCTACCACCGGCCCCACCGCCGCCGACGTGGTCAACGGGTATTCGAAGGCCGACCTCACCCGTGTGCTGCGGGAATACGGTGAGGAGCGTTTCGCGGGGCGGATCGCCGGTGCGATTGTGAACGAGCGGATCCGGCAGCCGTTCGACACTAGTGCTCGGCTCGTCGAGCTCATCTATCAGAGCGTTCCTGCCGCCGCCCGCCGCCGCGGCGGGCATCCCGCCAAGCGGACGTTCCAGGCGTTGCGAATCGAGGTCAACGGTGAACTCGCGGCGTTGCGTGCCGCGATCCCGGCCGCGCTGGGAGCGCTGTCGATCGGTGGTCGGCTGGTGGCGATGTCCTATCACTCCCTGGAGGATCGGATCGTCAAGCGAGCCCTGGCCGAGCTGACCGTCTCGCGTACCCCGCCCGGTCTGCCCGTCGAGTTGCCCGGCTACGGACCGCAGCTCCGCGCGCTGACTCGCGGCGCCGAGCAGGCAGACCCCACCGAGACGGGGGCGAACCCGCGGGCCGCCTCGGTGCGGCTGCGGGCCGCCGAGCGTATTGCACCCGCTGCTCCGCACTACCCGATCGCCCGGAGGTGACCTCGTGACGGCTTCCCTGGCGGCTCCGCCGCGTAACACGACATCCACAGTCGGCCGCACCCCCACCCGCCGCCGTGGTAATGGACCTGCCCGAACACGTTCGGCGGCCGTTGCTCGGGCCTACGCGAGGCGGGCGCAGCGCAGTGGCGCGCTGCATGGTGGCGGGAAGTCCTGCGCCGCTGCCAACCGGGCGCCTTTCGTGGTGCTGGTGATGGTGTTGCTGTCAGCCGCGTTGGTGGCCACGTTGTGGCTGTCGACCGCTGCGGCTGCGGACTCCTACCGGCTGCAGAACGCTCGGGAATCGGCCAGGGACCTCACAGAGCGCTCGAAGCAGCTTGGGAGGGAGGTCGCCACTCTGGAAACCGCGCCCGAGCTGGCTCGCCGGGCGCTCGAATTGGGCATGGTGCCCGCTGGGGATCCGGCCCGGCTGGTGGTGGGTCCGGATGGGTCGGTCGTGGTGGTGGGTGAGCCCAAGGCGGCTACCGCGCCTCCCGCTGTCATCCCACCTGCGGCAGACTCGGCGCCCGCCCAGCCCGAGCCCGCCGTGGCATCGCAGGCTGCGGTATCCGGACGTACGTGATGGGCGGCTCGAGCACGGCGCGCGCCGGAGTTCGCCGCGCCGGAGTTCGCGACGCTGGAGCTCGCCAACCCAACCGACCGCCTCCGCCCCGCCGCAGGCCCCTCTCGTCGGAGGCTGCGGGGCGCAGCCGGTTGATGCTGGGTCGGGCGCTGCTCGTCCTGGCGTTGCTGGCCGCTGGGCTCAAACTGGTAGCTGTGCAGGGCCTGCAGGCCGAGGAACTCTCCGCGCAGGCCGCAAGTCAGCGCACCACCCCGCAGATGTTGGCCGCCGAGCGCGGCACGATCACCGATCGCAACGGCACCCCGCTGGCGTTCAGCGTGGAGGCGCGGGCGTTGTACGCGCAGCCCCAGCGGATCGTGGCCGAGCAGCGTGCAGCCGGTGCGGATCCGGATGCGCACAAGCGCGCGATTGCCCGCCAGGTTGCTCAAGTGCTCGGCCCGCTGGTTGCCGAGTCGGAGGTGCTCGCCCAGCTGAGCAGTGACCGCACCACCGTGCTGCTGGCGCCGGTCGTGGAGCCGGCCCAAGCCAGGGCGATCAGGCAGGATTTCCCGGAGATCAGTGCGGAGTACCGGGAGATCCGGCAATACCCCGGTGGCGAGGTAACCGCGAATGTGCTTGGGGTGGCGAACTGGCGTGCCGACGAGCGAAAAGTGCGTGGGCTGGTCGGGCTGGAGAACTACGCCGATACGCTGCTTGCAGGCACGGATGGTCGCCGAGTGGTGGACACCGCAGAAGGATCCGAGGCCATTATTCCGGGTAGCGAGCGAGCCGTCCGGCCAGCGGTACCCGGTTCGGACCTCGAGCTCACTCTGGACTCCGATTTGCAGTACACCCTGCAGCGATTGCTCGGCGACTACGCGCGGCGCCATGGTGCCAAGGGTGGTACTGCAGTAGTGCTGGACGCCCGGACGGCTGAGGTTTACGCCATGGCCAACGCCGTCACCTTCGATCCGAACAACCTCGCGGGGGCGAGCCCGGAGCAGCTCGCGAATCCTGCCGTCTCCGCCCCTTTTGAACCAGGTTCGGTGAATAAGGTCGTGACCGCGGCTGCGGCCATTGAGTACGGCCTGGTCGCACCAGACACCGCGCTGCATGTTCCCGGCCAGCTTCGAATAGCCGATCGGACGATCGGCGACGCCTGGTCACACGGCACGATCGACCTGACCTTCACCGGCGTGCTGGCGCGCTCGTCCAACGTCGGCACGTTGCTCGTTGCCCAGCGGGTTGGCGAGGATCGGTTCGTGGACATGCTGACGCGGATGGGGTTGGGTCAGCGCACCGACGTAGGGCTTCCAGGGGAGAGCGCGGGGCGCCTGCCGCCCCGCGAGCAGTGGTCGGGCAGCACCTTTGCCAACCTTCCGATCGGCCAGGGGCTGTCGATGACCGTGCTGCAGATGGCAGGCATGTACCAGGCGATCGCCAACGACGGTGTGCGTATCCCGCCGAGGATCGTCAGCGCCGTGATCGCTCCGGACGGTACCCGAACCGCGACCCCCCGGCCCGAGGGGGTGCCGGTGGTCAGCGCCCAGACCGCCCAGACCGTGCGGAACATGCTGCGCGCAGTGGTGCAGGACCAGCCGCAACAGCGCGGGACCGGTCCACAGGCGGCGCTGGAGGGCTATCAGATCGCCGCCAAGACCGGCACCGCTCAGCAGGTCGACCCCGGCTGCGGGTGCTATAGCAACTCGAAATACTGGATCACTTTCGCTGGGATCCTGCCCGCCGATGCCCCGCGTTTCGTGGTCGGAATCATGCTCGACGACCCGGACACCGGCACCGCGGCGCCCCTGTTCCACGATATTGCCTCCTATGTGGCGCAGCGTTATCAGATCCCGATCTCTCCCGTCCCCACCCCTCCAGCCACCCTGACCCTCCGCTAGCCCCCTCCACTGGCCCCCTCCACTGGCCCCCTCCATGGCAGGCACCGCTGGCCCTCTCCTCTGGCAGGCACCGCTGGGTCCCCCATTCGGTGGGCTCAGCGCGCCGGTAGCCTTCGGCTTCGCGGCTGCCGGTGACCACCGAGGGTGGGGAGCTGCGCCGCAACCCGCAGCAGGCCCGCTACTCGACCCCGGACCGTGACCGCTCCTGTGACTTCCTTGGCTACCTCGACGCCGCTGCGCCCATCGCGCATTACGCCGATCTCGTTGCCTGCGCTTGCTGCGCTGGTGGAGGCAACCGCCTCGGGAACACCGGATGGGGTGGTGGTCACCGGGATCGTGCGGCGTGCCCAGCAGGTGCTTCCCGGCGACCTGTTCGCGGCGCTGCCAAGCCTGACCGCCGGCCACCCGCACGGTGCCGATTTCGCTGGCGCCGCGTTGGCTGCCGGCGCCGCCGCGGTGCTCACCGACCCTGCTGGAGCGCAGCGGCTGAGTCTGATCGGTGCTCCGGTGCCGGTGCTCGTGCACCTTGATCCTCGATCGGTGCTCGGTGCACTGTCCAGCCACATCTATGGCGACCCTTCCACCCGGCTAGCCGTCCTCGGGATCACCGGCACGGCCGGCAAGACCACCACGACGTACCTGCTCGAGGCGGGACTACGGGTCGCCGGGGCGGCCACCGGCCTGCTGGGCACCGTGCAGCTGCGGATCGCTGACCTGCATCTGCCCAGCCAGGGGGGCACCACCCCGGAGGCACCGGATCTGCAGGCATTGCTGGCGCTGATGGTCGAGCGCGGAGTTACCCACCTGCCCATGGAGGTGTCCAGTCATGCGCTGGCACTGGGCCGGGTGGCGGGGACGACCTTCGCCGTCGGGGCATTCACCAATTTGTCCCAGGATCACCTGGATTTTCACGCCGACATCGAGGAGTACTTCGCTGCCAAGGCGTTGCTGTTCAACCGGCGGGACGGTGCAGACGTGGTCTGTATCGATGATGCTTGGGGTCGTCGGCTGATCACCGCTGAGACCAGGACGGTGTCCTTGCACGGCGAGGCGACCTGGCACGCAGCCGATATCACGCCTGGGCGCAGCGGTCCTCAGACGTTCCGCGCGGTGGGCCCGGATGGGTTCGACCAGCCCATGAGGGTGCGGTTGCCGGGTGCTTTCAACGTCACTAACGCCCTTGTGGCGCTCGCGGTCGCGCATGCCGCGGGCGCGGATCCCCATCTTGTGGTTCGTGGCATTGCCACCGCCGAGGTACCGGGGCGGATGCAGCGGGTGAATCGCGGTCAGAACTTCCTCGCCATCGTGGACTACGCGCACAAACCCGCCGCGGTCGCCGCGCTGCTCGACGCGGTGCGGGCGCAGGTAACGGGTCGGGTACTGGTGGTGCTGGGCTGCGGTGGGGATCGGGACGTCGGCAAGCGTCCGCTGATGGGGGCCGAAGCGGCCCGCCGCTCCGATGTGCTCGTCGTTACCGACGACAATCCCCGTACCGAGGATCCCGCTGCCATTCGCGCCGCCATGCTCACCGGCGCCCGAGTCGGTCCTGCTGAGGTGGTGGAGATCGCGGACCGGGCGGCCGCCATCGGCTATGCGGTCGCCAACGCGCGCTCCGGCGATGCCGTCGTGGTCGCAGGCAAGGGCCACGAAACCGGGCAGGAGGTGCACGGCGTCAAGCAGCCCTTCGCGGACGCGGACGTGCTTGCCGAGTTGCTCGACGGGATGTGTGGGGTGGGCGAGTGATTCCCTTGATCCTGGCCAAGGTCGCTGTGAGGGGTCGCCGGTGATCAGTATCCTGGTCGCAGCCGGGGTCGCCCTGTTGGCCTCCATCCTGTTAACCCCCTACTTGATCCGGGTTTTCTCCCGGCAGGGCTTCGGGCAGGAGATTAGGCAGGACGGTCCGCAGAGCCACCAGAGCAAGCGGGGCACTCCCACCATGGGAGGAGTCGCCATCCTGCTGGCGCTGTGGATCGGCTATCTGGTTGCCCACCTCACGGTCACCCGCACCGGCATGACCGCCTCGGCCCTCGTGGTGTTGCTGCTCACTACGGTGCTCGGGGTAGTGGGCTTCCTCGATGACTTCATTAAGATCCGCCGACAGCGTAATCTGGGTCTGAACAAGACTTCCAAGCTAGTCGGCCAGCTGGTTGCTGCAGTGCTCTTTGCAACTCTGGCGGTGCAATTTCGGAATTCCAACGGTATCGCCCCAGCTTCGACGCACCTGTCCTTCGTGCGCGACATCCCTGTGCTGTCGTTCGGGGTGGTCGGGTTCGTGCTCTTCAGCTATTTGCTGGTGTCCGCCTGGTCCAATGCGGTGAATCTCACCGACGGGCTTGACGGGCTGGCCGCGGGATCAGCCGCGATGGTGCTGGCGACCTATGTGATCGTCTCGTTCTGGCAGTACACCCAGGATTGCGCCGTCGAGGCGCTCCCCGGCTGTTACACCGTGCGCGACCCCCTCGACGTGGCCGTGCTGGCCGCCGCCGCGGTCGGTGGGTGCATCGGGTTCCTGTGGTGGAACGCCGCCCCGGCGAAAATCTTCATGGGCGATACTGGGTCGCTGGCCATCGGCGGACTGCTCGCCGGTCTGGCGGTGGTCACCCGCACCGAACTACTGCTGGTCGTTATCGGTGGATTGTTCGTGGTCGAAGCGCTGTCTGTGGTGTTGCAGGTGGCGGTGTTTCGCACCACCCGGCGACGGCTTTTCCGGATGGCGCCGTTCCATCACCATTTCGAGCTGGGCGGGTGGGCAGAGACTACCGTCATCATCAGGTTCTGGCTGCTTGCGGCCATCTGTTGCGCGCTGGGCGTCGGGGTGTTCTACAGCGAGTGGCTGAAGGCGGCAGGGGGGTGAGGACAGTGGGCTCAGCGGAGTCACCGGCTTCGTCGATCAGTGGCGTTGCCGACCTGGCAGGCGCTCGAGTGCTGGTCGCCGGGGCACGGGTCACCGGAGCTTCGGCGGCCCGGGTGTTGGGTGAGTTGGGTGCGGCGGTCACCGTCACCGACTCTTCCCCGGCCCAGCTGGCGGCGCTGGTCGGTAGTGGAGCGCAGCTGGCCGTTGGGTTGAGCACCCCACCACCAGGCACCGACCTGGTGGTGACCAGCCCCGGGTTCCGGCCAGACTCTGCTCTGTTGGTGGCCGCGCAGCGGGCAGGTGTGCCGGTGATCGGGGACGCCGCGCTGGCCCGCTGGGTCGGCCGGACCCGTGCCGAGTGGCTGGTGGTCACCGGCACCAATGGCAAGACGACCACCGTGGGCATGCTCGAATCGATCCTGCGCGCCGCCGGGTTGGATGCGGTGGCCTGCGGCAATATCGGCCTGCCGGTGCTGGATGCGGTGGGTAATGGGCACCAGATACTCGCTGTGGAGCTCTCGTCGTTCCAGTTGCACTGGTCACCTGAGCTGGATCCACGAGCCGCCGTGGTACTCAACCTGTCTGCCGATCATCTGGACTGGCACGGCTCGATGGCCAACTACGCCGCGGCCAAAGGCAGCGTGTACACCGAGCGCACCGCGGCGGTGTTCAACCTCGACGACGAGTGGTCGACGCGGCTGGCCGCTGGGCATGCCGGGATCGGGTTCACCACCGGCGAGCCGCAGGCGGGCCAGCTGGGCGTGGTGCAAGCGCAGTTGGTGGACCTGGCCTTCGGCGGTGCCGGGAATGCCACCGTGCTGGCTAGCCTCGCCGACGTCCGACCCGGCGGAGCACACAATGTGGCGAACGCGTTGGCCGCGGCCGCACTGGCCCGCACGGTCGGGGTTTCGGCGCAGGCCGTGGCCGAGGGGCTGCGTACGTTCGTCCCCGGTGGGCATCGCGGCGTCGTGGTTGGTGAGCGCGCTGGGGTGCGCTATATCGATGATTCGAAGGCCACCAATCCGCACGCCGCGCGAGCCGCCCTGCTAGCTCACGATCGGGTGGTGTGGGTCGCCGGGGGGCTACTCAAGGGTGCCGATGTGGATGAGCTCGTCGCCGATGTCCGGGAGCGGTTGGTCGGCGCGGTGCTCCTGGGTGCGGATCGTGCCGTCATCGCCACCGCGTTGGCGCGACACGCGCCGCAGGTCCCGGTCCACGTGGTGGATTCAGGAGACGATGGGACGATGACCGAGGTGGTGGCGGCTGCGGCCGAGCTGGCCTGGCCGGGTGATGTGGTGCTGCTCGCCCCGGCTGCGGCGTCGATGGACATGTTTGCCGACTATGCCCAGCGCGGCCGGGCCTTCGCCGCCGCAGCGTCCGCGTTGGGTTCGCAGCGGCGGCGCGACGGCGGTGCGGGCCGGTGAGCGCTCGCTCCCCAGCGTGGAAGAGAACGTCAGCGCGGAAGGGAACGTCGGCGCAACAGCGGAGTTCGGCAGCTGGTCGACTGGCTGCGGGCCGGGACCGGCTCACCACCTGGCTGGCCCGGCCGCTCACCTCGCTGCACCTGATTCTCGCCGTCTTCGGCCTGTTGACCCTGTTTGGCCTGGTGATGGTGCTCTCGGCGTCCAGCGTGGAGTCCTACACCCAGGACGGCTCGTCCTACGCGGTATTCGCCCGGCAGCTGGTGTACTGCACATTCGGGCTGATGCTGTTCTGGGTGGCGTTGCGGATACCGGTGCGGCTGCTACGCACTACCAGCGCGGTATTCCTGCTGGTCTGCGTGCTACTGCTGGTCGTGGTACTCACCCCGTTAGGTACCGAGGCAGGTGGTTCCCAAAGCTGGCTGACGCTGGGGCCCCTTTCCCTGCAACCATCCGAGCTCGCCAAGCTCGCGCTGGCGCTGTGGGGGGCCCATGTGCTGATCATCAAGCGGCCGCTGCGCCACCAGTGGCGGCATCTCCTGGCGCCGTTGGTGCCGGTGGCCGTGGTGATCTTCGCATTGGTGATGCTGCAGCCTGACCTCGGCACCACCATCACGCTGGCGCTGGTGTTACTGGCCCTGCTGTGGTTCGGTGGCGTGCCTCGCGAGCTGTTCGGCGTGGTCGCGCTCGCCGCGGTCACCGGGGCGATCGCGATGGCCGGAATCGCCGGGTATCGCTCGGCCAGGGTGGAGTCCTTCCTGCATCCGGGCACAGATCCGCAGGGCGCGGCCTATCAGGCCCGCCAGGCGATGTACTCGCTGGCTGAGGGCGGCTGGTGGGGTGTGGGTCTCGGACAGGGCAGCGCCAAGTGGGACTACCTGCCCAATGCGCACAACGATTTCATCTTCGCGATCATCGGGGAGGAACTCGGTTTCCTTGGCTGCCTCGTCGTGTTGTTGCTGTTCGGCACTCTGGCCTATGCGGGGTTGCGGATCGCGGCCCGTAACACCGATCCCTGGATCAAGCTGACTGCCGCCACCCTGACCACATGGTTGGTCGGCCAGGCCGCGATCAACATCGGGTACGTGGTGGGCCTGCTGCCGGTTACCGGGCTTCCGCTTCCGTTGATCTCCTCGGGGGGCACCTCGGTGGTGCTGGCTATGGTGGCCTTTGGGCTGCTGGCCAACTTCGCCCGGCATGAGCCGCAGGCGGTGTCCGCGCTGCGCTCGGAGAGCTCCCGCTATGGGCGGAAGGGAATCGTCTCTCGGCTGCTGCGGTTGGGTTCCCCGGTGCCGTACGTAGCTGGGCATCGTTCATCTGGGTCTTATCCTTTTGGGTCTTATCCTTTTGGGGCCTATCCTGCTGGGTCCCAGCCTGCTGGGTCTCAGCTTTCTGCGCCCCGGTCACCACGCCGGGCCACGCATTCGGTACGTACCGGGAGCAGGCCGATTGCGTCTCCTCGTGGCCGGGAAGGCCGTCAATGAATTCGATACCGCCGTTGCCAGCGCAGCTCGCCCGCCCGCACCTGATCGGGATCGGCGGTGCCGGGATGAGTGGGGTGGCCAGGATCGTACTGGCCCGCGGTGGGGCGGTGTCCGGTTCGGACGCCAAGGACTCGCGGGCGCTGATCGCGCTGCGCGCGCTGGGGGCGAAGGTCGCCGTGGGGCATGCGGCGGGAAATCTTGATCAGCTCGGCGCTGATCCTACCGTGATCATCAGCACCAAGGCGGTGCACCAGACCGACCCGCACAATCCTGAGCTCGTCGAGGGTGAACGGCGCAGCATCCCGGTGATCCACCGCTCCACCGCTTTGGCCGCGCTGATGACCGGCTACCGGGTCGCCTGTGTGACCGGTACCGCGGGAAAGACATCCACCACCTCGATGCTCACTGTCGCATTGCAGCACTGTGGCGCGGATCCGTCGTTTCTCATCGGCGGTGACCTCAACGTCTCCGGGTCCGGGTCCCACCACGGCAGCGGCGACGTCTTCGTCGCTGAGGCTGACGAGAGCGACGGTTCCTTCCTGTCCTACTCACCCGACCTCGCCGTGATCACCAACGTGGAGGCTGACCACCTGGACCACCACGGCACCGTCGAGGCGTACACCGCGACGTTCGACGCGTTCGTCGCCCGGCTGCGTCCCGGCGGTGTTTTGATCGTCAACGCCGATGACCCGGGATCGGCGGCACTGGGCGCCCGTGCTGCCGCCGGGGGGGTGCGGGTGCGCCGCTATGGCAGGGCAGCCACCGCCGTCGAGGATCTCCGCCTGGTGGAGTACACCCCGGCTGGCGGGCGGGGTGTGGTCACTGTGGCGCTGACCGGGCCGGACGGGGTAACCCAGCAGGTGCGGCTCGAAGTCGCGGTTCCCGGTGAGCACATGGCAGGTAATGCTATGGGTGCGTTGCTGGCCGGTCTGGAGTTGGGCGTGCCGCTGGCCGGCTTACTTGCCGGACTCGCCGGGTTCAGCGGGGTCCAGCGCCGGTTCGAGTTCAAAGGGCGGGCGGGTGGCGCGCGAGTCTATGACGATTACGCTCACCACCCGACGAAGGTAGCTGCTGCCCTGCGCGGCGCCCGGCAGGTGGTCGGGGAGGGGCGGTTGCTGGTGGCGTTTCAGCCGCATCTTTACTCCCGTACCCAGCACTTCGCTGCGGAGTTCGGGATTTCGTTGGCGTTGGCTGACGTGGTGGTGCTGTTGGACGTCTATGGGGCAAGGGAGGACCCGATCCCCGGCGTCACCGGAGCGCTCATCGCCGAGGCGGTACGGCTGCCTGCCGGGTGCGTGTATTACGAACCATCCTGGGAGAAGGTGCCGGCGCGGCTGGCTGATCTGGTCCGACCCGGCGACGTCGTGATCACCATGGGGGCCGGGGATGTGACGGTGCTCGGTCCTGAGCTGATTGCCGAACTGGAGCGCCGCGCCAGCACTGGTGCGTTGTGAGGGCTGGCGTGAATGCCGCCACGCGCCGCCCTCGGCGGCGTGGCCACCACCGGCGTGGTTGGCTGATCGCAGTGGGGCTGGTCGCGATCGTGGTGTTGGTCTGTGCGGTGGCGTGGGTATTGTTGGGCAGCTCACTGTTCGACGCCCGTTCGGTACAGGTGATCGGCACCAGAGAGCTGTCCGCCGACGAGGTGCGGGCTGCCGCAGCCGTGCCGCTTGGGGTGTCCATACTGCGGCTGGATACCGGGGAGATAGAGGCCGCAGTGGCGGCGGTGCCCCGGGTCGCGGCGGTAAAGGTGAGTTGCACCTTCGGTGGAACGGTGCGGATCGCGGTCACCGAGCGGACCCCGATCGCGGTGCGATCGACCCCGGACGGGATACACCTGGTCGATGTCACCGGCACCGATTACGCGAAGGTAGCCGATGCGCCTCCCGGTCTGCCGGAGCTGCGAGTGGCCCGCATCGACCCCGGGGACAGCCCCACCATCGCCGCGATCACCGTGCTCACCGGGCTGCCTGAGCCGCTGCGGATCCAGGTGCTCTCCGTGGCGGCGAACTCCCCGGCCGACGTGGTGCTGCGACTGGCCGACGATCGAGAGGTGCGCTGGGGCGGCATCGAGGCCGCCGACCGCAAAGCCGCGACCCTAACCGCCCTCCTCACCCAATCCGGCCACATCTACGACCTCTCCAGCCCCGACCTCCCCACCATCTCCTGACCCCTCGTCTCGGCATGTCCGGCACTCATGCACGCTGTGTCCGGCACTCATGCACGCTGTGTCCGGCTTGTGTCCGGCACCTATATACACCGGCGTCGAAACATCGGTGCCGATCCGCCCGGCGTGCCTGCTGGACCGAACCCCGAGTGGTCCCTACCTTCTCTGATGAGAGCGGAGCTGACATAACTCTAACCCTGTGGCTGAGGTTGAGGGTTGTACGCCGAGGGGACCAGCAGGGGTTCCCGCCTTCGGCGAGGTATCGGGCAGCGACGAGGAAGGCCCACCGTGATGGAAGGCCAAGCTGTGACAGGCCAAGTTTTGGAAGGTACAGCCAAGGGAATAGCCGGATGACGGCCCCACATAACTACCTTGCCGTTATCAAGGTAGTCGGAATCGGTGGCGGCGGCGTCAACGCGGTCAACCGGATGATCGAGGTCGGCCTGAAGGGTGTCGAGTTCATCGCGGTGAACACCGATGCCCAGGCGCTGCTGATGTCCGACGCCGATGTCAAGCTGGACATCGGCCGTGAGTTGACCCGTGGACTAGGTGCGGGGGCGAACCCGGAGGTTGGCCGTAAGGCTGCTGAGGATCACCGCGAGGAGATCGAGGAGGTCATCAAGGGCGCCGATATGGTGTTCGTCACAGCCGGTGAGGGTGGTGGTACCGGCACCGGCGGTGCTCCAGTGGTGGCGAGTATCGCTCGCAAGCTGGGCGCGCTGACTATCGGTGTGGTCACCCGGCCGTTCAGTTTCGAAGGTAAACGGAGAGGTGGGCAGGCCGAGGACGGCATCACTGAGCTACGCAACGAATGCGACACGCTCATCGTCATCCCCAACGACCGGCTGTTGCAGCTCGGCGACGCCGGGGTGAGCTTGATGGACGCTTTCCGCTCCGCCGACGAGGTGTTGTTGTCCGGTGTGCAGGGCATCACCGACCTCATCACGACCCCCGGCCTGATCAACCTGGACTTCGCCGACGTGAAGAGCGTCATGTCCGGGGCGGGTAGTGCCTTGATGGGCATCGGCTCCTCCCGAGGAGAGGGCCGGTCCGTGCAGGCCGCGGAGAAAGCCATCAACTCGCCGCTGCTGGAGGCGTCGATGGATGGAGCGCACGGGGTACTACTGTCTATCGCGGGCGGGTCGGATCTAGGCCTGTTCGAGATTCATGAGGCCGCCTCCTTGGTGCAGGAGTCTGCGCATCCCGACGCAAACATCATCTTCGGGACGGTGATCGATGATTCGCTGGGAGACGAGGTGCGCGTCACGGTGATCGCCGCCGGGTTCGACTCAGGCGGGCCTTCACACAAGAAGCTGGAGCCCATGCCGGTTGCCGCACGGGTGCCCAGGGGCCAGGCCGGACAGGTCGGGCAGGCTGGCAAGGTCACCCGGCCCACGCCGGAACCTGCCTCCGCGCCACCAGCGTCTGCTCCCGCGGTCGCGACGTCGCCAGTTCCGCCTACTCCGCCGGGCCAGAGCAGCCCCTTGGGTTGGCAGACTGCGACGGGGGAGCGCAGGGGTGGGCAGCCGCCGGCGCCGCCCCGAACGAGCTGGGGCCTGCCCAGCCGAGCGGTACCGGTGAGCCAAGATTTCGACGACGAGGACGAGGTGGACGTTCCGCCATTCATGAGACGGTGAGTGTTGCTCGCATCCGCCGCGTAGTGACTACTCGCGACGGGGGACGGTCGGTGCCGCCGTATGCTTCGTTCAACCTCGGCGCACACGTTGGCGACCAGCCTGAGGCGGTTGCCGCCAACCGGCAGCGGCTCGCCAGTGGTATCGGGCTGCCCGCCGATCGGCTGATCTGGATGGAGCAGGTGCACGGCCGCGCTGTCGTTACCGTCGACGCAGGCCGGTCGGATCCGGTGCCCGCCACCGACGCGTTGGTCACCGCTGAGCCTGAGCTCGCTGTGGTGGTACTGGTTGCCGACTGTGTGCCGGTGCTGCTGGCCGACCCGGTGGCCAGGGTGGTTGGTGCGGTGCATGCAGGTCGGGTCGGGGCCAGTATCGGGGTATTGCCCGCAACGCTGGAGGCCATGCAGCGGCTCGGCGCACGGACCGACCGGATTCAGGTGTTGTTGGGGCCGGCGGCATGTGGGCCGTGCTACGAGGTACCAGCACAGATGCAGGCCCAGGTGGCAGCGCAGCTGCCCGGCAGCGCCTGCCGGACCCGCCGTGGCACGGCAGGTCTGGACCTTCGGGCGGGGTTGTGGCGGCAACTCGCCGACGCGGGCGTTGCCCGGATTGGCGTTGATCCGCGGTGCACGATCGAGGATCCCGCGCTGTTCAGCTACCGACGTGACGGCACCACGGGGCGACTGGCCGCGCTGACCTGGTTCGAGACATGACGGTAGAGATGGACATGACAGTAAGAGATGGACATGACAGTAGAGATGTCAGGGGCGAGTGCGGACCGCCGCTATGAGTTGGTGACGGCGTTGACCCAGGTGCGGGCCCGCATTCACGCCGCGTGCACCGCCGTCGGCCGGGATCCCGCCGGGGTGCGGCTGCTGGCGGTCACCAAGACCTTCCCAGCCCGCGACGTTGCACTGCTCGCCGACCTCGGCGTACTCGATGTCGCGGAGTCCCGCGAACAGGAGGCCGCTCCGAAGGTGGCCGAAGCCCATGCGCTGCGACCAGGGGTCACGCTGCGTTGGCACCTGGTGGGCAGACTGCAGCGCAACAAGGCCCGGTCGGTGGCCTCGTGGGCGGTGCAAGTGCAGTCGGTGGACTCGGTGCGTCTGGTCGACGCCCTGGACCGCGCTGCGCGCGCCGCTGAGGAAGCTGGCGAACGGGACGGCCCGCTTGGGGTGCTCGTGCAGGCCAGCCTGGACGGCGACCCTTCCCGCGGTGGCTGCCCGCTGCCGGAGCTCGGGATGCTGGCAGACCGGGTAGCGGCCGCGCCGCGACTGCGGCTGGAGGGGGTGATGGGGGTTGCTCCGCTCGGCGCCGATCCAGGTTCAGCTTTCGCCACACTCGCTGCGGCTGCGCTGCGGCTGCGCCAGGAGCACCCGGGGGCCGTGGAGCTCTCCGCTGGAATGAGCGGGGATCTGGAGCAGGCACTCGCTCATGGCTCCACCTGCGTGCGTGTCGGAACCGCGCTGTTGGGCGGTCGGCCGATAGCCTTCCCGTTACCGTGTGCGACGGACCGCAAGCAGGCGGGGCCCGGCTGGCGGGGCAGTTGAACGAGGGTCGGGACAGGAAGGCTGGGGCGATGAGCGTGCTGTACAGGCTGAAGGCCTACTTCGGCATGGTCCCAGTCGAGGAACTTGATGATTACGACCCGGACTATCGCGGCGAGTACCGTCGCGATGGCTACCGCTCGACGCACGATCCTGCCTATGAGGCTGGGGCCCATGAGGTCGGGGCCTACGGAGCCGGGGCCTACGAGACCGGCGGCTATGAGACGCCGTCAGTCGACCCCGCCAGGGAGCATGCTTACCCCGCCGATCGATCGGCCCGACGTCTCCGAGCCGACCTCGACGGCCACCACGACACCTTCGCCGCGGATCCCGGTGGTGTTGGCGCCCCGCTAGCGCCATCCCGGCACTCGGCCCGGCGCCCGACCTGGGTCAGGGAGGTCTCGGACGCCCCGGTGCGTGGCGCGCTGGCCGTCGATACCACATCACCGGTTCGCGAGCCGCTCCCACCACCGGCCACCGGTGCGTTCCCAGCGGACGAGGCGCACCCGCTGGCCCGCATCGTCACGTTACACCCGCAAACCTACAACGAGGCCCGGCCGATCGGAGAACGCTACCGGGAAGGCACGCCGGTGATCATGAATCTCACCGGAATGGAGGACAAGGACGCCAAGCGCCTGGTCGACTTCGCCGCCGGGCTGGCCTTCGCGCTGCGAGGTTCGATCGACAAGGTCACGAACAAGGTGTTCCTCCTCTCGCCGCCCAACGTCGACGTCTCAGCCGAGGACCGGCGCCGAATCGCCGAAGGTGGACTCTTCAACCATGGCTCCCGATGAGGAGGCCCTGCTGCACGGCCACTGGGCCGTCGGTGGCAGAGTACGTGGCGTGGACGGAGCCCGGTTGGCGGTGTACTTCCTGCTATTTTTCTTCTGGCTACTGCTTACTGCGCGTATCGTGATCGAGCTCGTTCGCGCCTTTGCGCGCAGTTGGCAGCCTGCCGGGGGGGTGGCTATCGTCGTCGAGTCGGTGTATACCGTGACTGATCCACCGGTCCGGGCACTCCGTCGGGTGATCAAGCCCATCCGCGTGGGAGGCGTGGGGCTGGACTTGTCCATTATGGTTCTCCTGCTTGTGGTGTTCATACTGATGCGATTGGTGGATCCTAGGTAGCGGCCGTTGGGGCACAAGAGGGCCGGTACGCCCAAGGAAGGCACAGTCGAGGAGTGCGTGAGGTGATCCGATGCCGTTGACCCCCGCCGACGTTCACAACGTCGCGTTCAGTAAGCCGCCGATTGGGAAGCGGGGCTACAACGAGGACGAGGTTGATGCGTTCCTCGACCTGGTTGAAGCCGAGCTGTCGAGGCTGATCGAGGAGAATAACGATCTCCGCAACCAGGTCGAGGAGCTCGATCAACAACTGAGCAGTGCGCCGCCCGATCTGGGACGAAGTTTGCGCCCACCGGAGCCGCCACGGCCGACGATGATGGCAGCGGTGCCGCCACCGCCCATGGTGGAGCACACCTCGCCGGGTGGTGATCACCACGTCCAGGCTGCCAAGGTGCTGGGTCTTGCCCAGGAGATGGCCGACCGCCTGACCGGCGAGGCCAAGGCTGAGGCGGACGGGATGCTGGGTGAGGCCCGCACCAAGTCCGAGCAGCTGCTCTCCGACGCCCGGGTCAAGGCCGACAGCATGGTCAACGAAGCCCGGACGAGGGCCGAGACCATGCTGAATGACGCCAGGACCAGGGCTGAGACTCTGGAGCGGCAGTCCCGCGAGAAGGCTGCGTCGCTGGAGCGTGATGCACAGCGCAAGCACACCGAGCTGCTCGGTGCGATCAACCAGGAGAAGAGTGCCCTGGAGAAAAAGATCGACGAGCTGCGCACGTTCGAGCGCGAGTACCGCACCCGCCTGAAGACTTACCTGGAGTCACAGCTCCGGGAGCTGGATGGTCGGGGATCGGCAGCACCCGCGGAGACGGTCCGCAACCAGGGCTTCTCCTCCGGGTTTAGTGCACGTGCTGAAGCTGGTAACTGACCGTCAGCTCCGCCCGAGCCCGGGGCGTGCGCCGCGTCGGCACAGCGGGGTGTGAGCGGTGCTGTTGCTAGCTGTGCTGCTGTTGCTGCTGTCGGCGGGCGGTCTGCTCATCGCCACGTTCGTCACCGGCCACGTTGCGTTGGCATGGGGATCGGTCGGGGTCAGTGCCGCAGCGGGGATAGTCCTTCTCGTGCGGCAACGACGGTCACGGCGGCGGGTGCGGGATGAACCCGCGGCTGGTTCCCCGCTGCCGGATGAACCTGCCGACGCCGAACCTGGCGACGGGCGTAGCGCTGCGTCGGATGCGGCTGCGTCGGATGCGGGTGGGTCGGATGACGCTGGACCGGGTGAAGAGGATACCGACGCAGCCGACCTGCCAGTGGTGCTCGAGTTGGCGGAGGAGGTGCTGGTGGTCGACGAGTACCCGCGCTATCACCTCGCGGACTGCCCATGGGCTGACGCCGTGCACGTCGAGCGGCTGCCGGTGCGGGAGGCTAGGGAGTTGGGTTTCACCCCCTGCGCACAGTGCAGCCCCGACGCTGCACTGGCCAGGCGACACCGCGCGGAGAGCGCCACCTGAGCACCCGGATAGCGACCTATGTGGGGGGGAGGATCCGGACGATTCGGCCATACCCTGGAATCTCAGGTTGACCGGCGAGCAGCTTCTTCAGCGCGCCCCGGGGAGTGCACCCCTCCTCTTGGACGATCTTCGCGACCGCGCCCGCGACCTGCGGCGCGGCGAACGACGTGCCCGTCCACAGGGCCCAGTCATCCTGTTCGAACTCCTCAGGGTCAGAGTCGATGAAGGGGGATTCCGTGCCGGGGACGTAGGGGGACCAGACTCCTTCGGCCATGGTCGAACAGTCCACCCAGGGGCCCCGGCTCGACCACCCGGCGGGTGCGAGGGTCTGTGTGAGCCCGGCCACCGCGACCACATTGGGGAACGCGGCAGGCCAGGATTGCCGCGCGCGCCCGAAGTTGCCTGCGGCGGCCACTACCAGGATTTCTCGCTCCTCCTTCTTGGCGATCTCGTCGATGATCTCGAGGGCAACCTCGAAGACGACCGGTGGTCGATCTTCGAGGGTCTCCAGCCCGAGGGACAGATTCAGAATCTGCGCACCTTCGCGAACGGCACGCACCATCTCGCAGGCGACCCGCACCTTGTCGCCGATGCCGTCACTGTCCAGTGCCCGGTAAACCGAGATCTCCGCACCCGGGGCCACTTGCTGAATGACGCCTGCAACGAACGTCCCATGCCCGGCGCCGAAGTCGAGAAAACCATCCGGCGTCGGCAGTTCATCAAGCGGGTCGACGTTGTCAGCCCGTACGAGCCCGGTGAGCCAGCCGTCGCCCCGCTCCGTCCCGGCGATTCCGGTGTCGATGACCGCGACCCGGGCCGGTTTCCCCGGGCCCGGCGCTGGGCGCGTCGGCCTCCGCCTCGATACGGAGTGTTCTGGGCCGCCGAGCCCCTTGGCAACGACGCCCATCGGTATCGCATAGTTCACCGATACGTCGACATCGCGTCCGCGTAGTGCACCTGCGAGCTCGACCAGCCGGGAGCCGCGGTGGCCAGGGGCGATCAGCCGGACAAGGCGGTTGTCCAGGCAATCGATAGGTCGCACCTCGAGGTTGTAGGCGCAGATCAGTGCCTGGATGCGGCAATCCTGCATCGTTTCAGCCCTGATGAGTAGCTCCTCCTGCACCAAGAGCGCCACGTCTCCCTGTGGATCGGGCACTGGGTCCACCTGAACCGGGACGCGATCCTCGTGCCGGTCGCCGAAGTTTTCCGGCGCACGTCGCTCCAGCAGCCGGCGGATCAGATCGTCGCGGACCGCGGTGTCGTTCTGTCGGCGGTTGATGTTGCTTACCTGCTCGTAGATCCTGTGCAGGTCCACACGGCGTTCGTCACTGCTGCGTAGATCCTCAGGACCGGAGCACGAATCGGGCGGTGGGTCGACATAAGCTGCCATGGTCGTCTACTCCCTAAGTGAAAGCTTTGTTTGCACTCGAAGCTGGGACAGGACACACGTATGCAAGAAGAGTCGAGATCTGATCTCCTGATACGAGCGGCGGGAGCGTACCGCCGGGTCGCCGCCGATCCAACGGTTTTCGGTCCTGAAGCGGCGCGGCTCGTCGCGGAGGCCCGGATCAAGGGCGAACCGGCCGCGCTAATCCCGGCTCTGCGCGCGGAGGCTTGGTTCGAGCGCATTCGCCTCGCCCATGGCCGGGCGAAGGCGCTACTCGACGAGGCGATTCGCATCGCCCGCCAACACCATCTGGATGCGCTGCTGGGTCAGGTGTTGGTCACCCGGGGCGCGGTGAACCACGAGCTGGGTCGGCTGATCGCGGCCAGGCGGGACTTCGGTGCAGCGGCCGAGCTGATCGGCCCGGAGATGGTCACCGAACTCGCCGCACAGCAAGCGGCGCTGTGCCAGAACACGGGGCGGCTGGCCGAGGCGGCGGTCCTGCACCGGCGTGTCCTCGCGGATCTGGGCACACCGCCCGAGGTGCGGTGGAAGGCTGCGAACAACCTCGGAATCATCGAAGCGATGTGTGGTCGCCCGGAGTCCGCATGGGCGTGTTTCGGCGAAGCCGCGGCGGCCGCGGAGCAGGTCGGCCCGGTAGCCGTCGCGATCGTGGCCGAAAGCCGGGCCTGGGCCACCGTGCAGGCGGGTCGTCTCACCGAGGGTCTCGATCTGTTCGAGGAGGCGACTCGCCTCTGGAAGGTCGCGGGGTTGCCGCTGGGTGAGCTCTACGCCGAATATGCCGACGCGCTCATGGACCTGCGGCTCATCCCGGAAGCCACCGAGCAGGCGCGGCTGGCGGTAGAGATGTTCGAGGGCCAGGGCGTGGCGCTGATGGCTGCGGAAGCGCAGCTGCGAGCCGCCCGGCTGGCTCAGCTGCGCTGTGACCTGCGGGGTGCCGAGGCCGTCGCCGAGCAGGCCGCCGATCAGCTACGGCGCCAAGGTCGGCCGAGCTGGACGGCGCGGGCCCGGCTCGTCGCTGTCGATTCACGGCTGCAGCTGGGTGCTAGCCGTGGCACCGACCTCACGGTGGCCCGCAGGGCCGCGGCGACCCTGGAGCGCGCCGGCATGACCTCCATGGCGGTCGAGGGATATCTGTCGGCTGGTCGGGTGGCGCAAGCGCTGGGCCGGACCGCTGCCGCGGTGAGCACCTTGACCAAGGCTCATGAGCTGTCTCGCGGTGGGCCGGTCCTGGTGCGGGTCAGGGGCCGGGTTGCCGCGGCTTTGGCGGCGCGGCTGCAGCAGCGGCCCGACGACGTGCTCGAACACAGCCGGGCCGGGCTCGACGATCTGGCGCGGCACCGGGCGGCCTTGGCATCGACCGAGCTGCGGGCTCTCGCCTCCGGGCACGGTGCGGAGCTCGGGGGGCTCGGCCTTGCATCGCTGGCGACGAGCCGCTCCGCTGTGCGGGTGCTGGAGTGGATGGAGCGGACCCGCGCCGCCGCCCTCGCGGTCGTCGATCCCCCCTCGATCGAGGGCATCGAAGAGGACCTGGGTGCGCTGCGCGCAATACAGACCGAGATCCAGGAAGCCCGGCGAACCGGCGCCGAACCCCGTCCTCTGATGGCTCGTCAGGCAGCCATCGAGAACCGCATCCGCCAAGCCACCTGGAAGCATCGCTCGCCCACCGCGGCGAGGGGAGCGGCGCTGTCCACCGCCGCCCTGCGAGGCCTGCTGGACGGGCGGATCCTCGTCGAGTATGACGTCGTGGACGGCGCGATGCTGGCCGTCGTGCTGGAACCGCGCCGCACCCGCGTCGTGCACCTCGGTCTGTTCGACAGGACCCGCGAGGAGATCAACGCGCTGTTGTTCGCGCTGCGCAGGCTGGCCCGAAGTGGGTCTCCGATGTCGGCGGCAAGTGCCCGTGCAAGCGCCGAGGTCTCGATCGGAATGCTGGCCGCGGCCCTGATCACCCCCCTCGGTCTGCCCGAACACCGGGAGCTGGTTGTCGTGCCGGTCGGGGAGCTACAGCGGGTGCCCTGGTCCGCGCTGCACACCGAGCCGGTGAGCGTCGCGCCGTCGGCCGCGCTGTGGGCGCGCACCCGGCAACAGAGCTGCGAGCCGGACGCTCCGGTGGTCCTGGTGGCCGGACCGGAGCTGCCCGGCGCAGCTGCGGAGGTCCAGGCGCTCCAGCGGGTGTACGAGCGGGCGACCGTGTTGGTTGCGCCCGCCAGCCGCATCGATACCGTGACCCGCGCGCTGGACGGCGCGGGTCTGGTCCATCTGGCCTGCCACGGCTACATCCGCACGGACAACCCGACCTTCTCCTCGATGTTGCTCAGTGACGGTCACCTCACCGTGGCCGAGCTCGACCAGCGCGGTATCGCGCCACACCGGATCGTGCTGGCGGCGTGCGAATCGGGCAGTGACGTCCTCTTCGAGGGCAACGAGACGCTGGGTTTCATCAGCACCCTGATCGCCCGTGGCACCGCGGGCCTGATCGCCAGCTCCGTGGTCGTCCCGGACTGGAACGTCGCGGCGCTCATGTGCGCGTTGCACGCCCGGGTGCGAGGGGGGGACACGCTCGCGGAGGCGTTGCACCATGCTCGGGCTACGGTCGACCCGCAGGACGCCGCGTCCTTCGTGAGCTGGTGTGCCTTCAACGCATTCGGAGCGGCCTGAACGTTCGGGAGCGATCGACAGGTATCTTCGCGAGCGATCGAGGTATCACAGTGCTCGATTTCGATCTCTTCTTGGATGCCCTGGTCTCTCGATGCAGTGGAGCGGTGACATGCAGCAGGCAGACGTCTCGGTGACAGAGCTGTTCCGCCGCGCGGAGGCTGGTGATCAGGCCGCCTGGAACGCGCTGGTCGATCGCTACACCAGGCTTTTGTGGTCGGTCGCCCGGGCGTACCGACTGGGCGACGCTGACGCGGCTGACGTCGTGCAGACCAGCTGGCTGCGTCTGGTCGAGCACTTCGGCCGGATCGAGGATCCCGAGTGCCTGCCGGGCTGGCTGGCGACCACGGCCCGCCGGGAGGCGATTCGCACGCTGCGGCGCTGCGGGCGGGAGCTGGTTGGAGACGTCGAGGACACCGTTCTGGAGTTCCTGGACGAACGTCCGCCGCCGGTCGACGCGCGGCTGCTCGCCCAGGAACGAGACGCCACGTTGTGGCGCTGTTTTGAGCGTCTTTCCATCCGGTGCCAGGTGCTGCTGCGGGCCCTCATGGGCACCCCGCCACCGGACTACGCCACCGTGTCGACCGCGCTGGGAATGAAGATCGGCAGCATTGGGCCGACGAGGGGACGCTGCCTGCACCAGCTTCGTATACTTGCGACCGAGGCGGGGCTGGCGGCGGCGGGGGGTATGCGATGAGCGCGATACCTGATGGCGACCAGGCGCTGTTCGCGCAGCTGGCACGCATTGCGGATGAGATCGACCCGGTGCCTGAGCTGGCCTATGAGCTCGGGCGGACCGCATTCGAGCTCCGTAGCTTCGATTCCGAGCTGGCTGAGCTCGTCCGCGACTCGGCCGCCGAGACGGAGTTGATGGCCGGAGTCCGTGGCGGGCTGAACGTTCGGCTGCTCTCGTTCGAGGCCGCCGACAGTATCTGCATCGACCTGCAGGTGGTCCCGCAGGCGGGGCGCCGGTCGTTGCTCGGGCAGGTCGCGGGTGTCGTGGCGCAGGTGCGAGTGGAGAGTACTGAAGGAGTCGTCCCGGTTTCGGTTGATCCGCACGGTCGCTTCCAGGTGGCGGACCTGCCTGCCGGGCGTATGCGACTGCAGGTGGACGCCGCTGGCGCAACCTATGTCACCAGCTGGGTAACCATCTAGCTTTAGCGCAACCTCGCGACAGAAGCAGCGCTGGGTGATCAGATAGGTTCAGGCGGCCAAGGTGAGGTCGGCATCCGGACTCCGGTTCACCATCAGGGCAAGCTCCTGGGCCAGTACCTGGAATGCCACTGGGCTGGCGATGAGGCCACTGTGGGTGGTGGTGACTTCCCGGTGCCGTGCGGCCGGGTCGAGGCTGGCTTGCCAGGGCACCACCTCATCCTTCTGCGAGTACACGCTCACGAAGGGCACATCGGCGGGAAACGGGCCGATGAGGTCCTCCCGCAGCGGGCGGCAGCACTCGCCCCACAGGCAGCTGGCGCGGATCAGGCCCGGGACGCCGAGCGAGCCGAGCACGCCGAGTCCGAGGACCTCAAGCAGGACGATCGGGTGCGCGCCAAGCAGGCGGGTGAGCGGACTACCCAGTGTGATAAGTCCTCGGACGAGCTCAGGTCGACGGACGGCGACCGGGCGGGCGAACTGGCCGCCGCGGCTGTGCGCGACGATCACTGCTCGTTCACCTGTCGTGTCGACGTGCCGGGCGAGGGCGTCTGCTACCGCGCCTGCGGTGCGCTCCCCGCAGGCGACGCCGTATTGAGTGGGTGCAAGGAGAGTGCGAGCGCCGATGTGTTGCAGCCAGTCCTGGACCAGGCTCAGGACTCGCGGGCTACTCGCCAGTCCGCCGACCAGCAGCACCGGCAAGCCTGCGAGATCGACAGGCGGGTTCTGCCAGAGGGGATGGCGGCGCATGGTGCGGTAACCGGCGAGGACCCGGACTTCCTGGTAGAAGGGCAGTTTCAAGGACGCGGACAGCCGAGCCAGCGGCCCGGTGTCGGCCAGTAGTTGTCCGGCGAGGTTGGGTAGCACCTCTAGGCGGCTGACCAGTGCTGCTGCCCCGGGCAGTCGCGAGATCGGTATGTGCGGTGCCATGTCGCCCCCCTCGGCTCCCTAGGAGGTTCCGGAGTCGGGTGGCCCACCGGCCCCCTTCGTCCACCACGCTGCGCTATGGCTCGATGTCGAGAGTGATCGCGCCGCTGCGCCGTACTAGATAGGGTCGCTGCGGGCGGTACCTGATACATGCCGCTGCGGATCGGCGCCGGATCGCTCGCGCTCAGGCACCTGTTTAGGTGGTGCCTCGTTGCTGAGGTCGGTAGGGCGGCGCGTCAGGAGTGCGGACGTGCGCGGTGGATCAGCTGACGTGGTTCTGCCGGAGATCGACGAGGAGCTCCACCAACCGGGCGAGCTGGGCGGCCATCATCTCGGCGGGGGCGGCATGCCGACGCAGCACTGCCTCGTCGATGATCGCCTGGTAACGTGGCGGGTCTTCGGTGGTGAGTAGCGCCTGGCGGGCCTGCCGGGCGGCCACCTCGGCCTCGACGTCCAGCCTGCCGTAGATCGGCAATTCGGAGAGCACCCGGGTCCGGGTGTAGTCGGGGGTCTGCAACAGGCCCGGGATGACCGACTGCTGGTACTCCCGGAGCTCGACCACTCCTGCTTCCAGTTCGGCGTAGCCGCGCTGGCGGTGGCCCAGGTCGGCGAACGAGCGCCACCAGCCGCGGGTGTTCGCGGCGTCGCGGCCGATCGTGATCAGCTTCTCCCGGTCTGAGCCGGTCACGCCGTCTACGGTTTGTGCATGACCACTTACGTACCGCCGACTGAGCTCGACCCGCTTCCTCGGCTCTACGCGCTGCACAAGGAGAACGAGGCGGGTGGGCCCGCCATCGTGGCCGCCTGGGGCCTGGCGTTCGCCGACGGCAGCGCTCTTACGTTGTGGTGCGATGAGCCGTACATCGGCGCATCGACCGTGGCCAACAACAGCGTGCAGACCGTCCAGGAGTACATCGCTGATCGGGTCGGCGCCTACTTCGTCTGGCTGCCCGATCCGGCGCTCGCTCGGCCGGAGTCCCAGCAGTGACGGTGCGAGCGAGCGTGCCCGAGGCGGCGTACCAGCTGTGCTACCTGGGGTGCGGAGGGTCGACACAGCCATGGCACGCTGTCACTGGTGACCAGCATCCGCGACCTGTCTAAAGGGTGGGCCATGAGCGAGACGACGCTGACGTCGGCTGCGGCGCGGTGGCGGGAGTTGCTGGAGGCGCGGGCGATCCCGGCGGAGATCCTGGCGGCCGCTCCGCAGGATCCGCATCGGCATATTCCTGCCCGCTTCCTGCCGCCTGAGGTACCTGAGGACACGCCGTCCCGCCAGACGGCACTGGCACTGTTCGGCCCCGAGGGGGGGACCGCGCTCGACGTCGGATGCGGGGCCGGGGCCGCGGGGATCGCGCTGCTGCCTGCCGTCCGGCACCTGACCGGGACCGACCATGCCGAGGACATGCTTCGCGTGTTCGAGCGCGCCTGTACCGAGCGCGGGGTGGCGCACCGCTGCGTGCTCGGTCCCTGGCCACAGACCGCGCCGGAGGCAGGCGTCGCCGACGTGGTGGTCAGCCACCACGTGGGCTACAACACCGTCGAGCTGGCGCCGTTCTTCGCCGCGCTGGGTGCCGCCGCGCGCCGCGGGGTGGTGGTCGAACTGCACGCCGAGCACCCCGGGGCCTGGTTGGATCCGCTGTGGGCACGTTTCTACGGGCTGCGTCGACCACCACCTGCGACCGCTGACGACGTCCTTGCCGTGCTTGCCGAGATCGGGTTGGCACCGCAGGTGCAGCGCTGGAGTAGGCCGGGACAACCCCGTGACCCCGGCGTTGAGGTCGATTTCACCCTCCGCAGGCTCTGCCTGCCACTCGAGCGCCGAGCCGAGGTGGCCGAGGCGGTGCAGAGTCTGGGTCCGCGCAACCGCGATATCGTCACGATCTCCTGGTCGGTCTGACCCGCTTGCTGGGCTCAGCGTGAGGTAGACCGGCGTCACGGGGACAATCCGGGCGTGCAAGGGGCGGAGTTCGTACTCGGCGTGGGAGCGGGGGTGTTGCTGCTCGCCGTCGTCGCAGTGCGGGTCTCCACCCGTCTTGGGCTGCCCTCGCTGCTGCTCTACCTGGCTATCGGCCTGCTGATCGGCGAATCCGGGTTCGGGATCCAGTTCTCCGACGCGCCGCTCACCGCGGAGTTGGGCATCGCTGGGCTGGTACTGATCCTGGCCGAGGGGGGCCTGACCGCCAGGTGGCAGGTGATCCGCCCGGTTCTCGGGCCGGGGATCGCGCTGTCCACTGTGGCGGTCGCGGTGAGCATCGCGCTCACCGGCTCGGCGCTGCACCTGCTGCTCGGGCTGGACTGGCGGATGGCGCTGTTATGGGGAGCTGTGCTGTCTTCGACCGACGCGGCTGCCGTGTTCAGCGTGCTTCGGGCGCTGAAGGTCCCGCCGCGGCTGGCGGGCATGCTGGAGGTGGAGTCGGGCATCAACGATGCGCCGGTCTACATCGCGGTGGTGTTGCTTGCATCGGGTGACGTGCTGGGTTGGTGGTCGCTCCTGCTCGTCGGCTACGAGCTGCTCGCAGGCGCAGTGGTGGGGACGGCGCTGGGGTTTGCGGGCGCGTGGGCGTTGCGCCGGGCGGCGTTGCCCGCAACCGGGCTCTACCCGCTGGCGACCGTCGCGGTCTGTGTGCTGGCCTTCGCCACCGCACAGGGTGCGCATGCTTCGGGCCTGCTGGCGACCTACGTCGCCGGGCTGGTACTCGGCAATTCCCGCCTACCGCACCGTGGCGACACGCTGTCCTTCGCCGAGGGGCTCGGTTGGCTGGCCCAGATCGGGCTGTTCGTGTTGCTGGGGCTCTACGCTTCGCCCTCCCGGCTGCCCGGTGTACTGATTCCCGCGCTGATCGCCGGGGCGGTGCTGGTCCTGCTGGCTCGTCCGGTGTCGGTGTTGCTCGCCACGGCTGCGTTTCGAATGCCATGGCGAGAACAGGCGTTTCTGTCCTGGGCCGGGTTGCGCGGGGCGGTCCCTATCGTGCTGGCGCTGATCCCGCTCACCGAAGGTGTGCCGGACGCGCGGCGGCTGGTGGATGTGGTCTTCGTCCTGGTGGTGGTGCTCACTGTGGTGCAGGGCGTCACGCTGCCCTCGGTCGTCAGGGTGCTGGGGCTGGCCCGTCCCGAGCAGGGCACGGCGGTCGAGGTCGACTCAGCGCCGCTGGACGAGATGCACGCCGACCTGCTGCAGGTGCGGGTGCCTCGGCCCTCTCGGCTGCATGGGGTGTACCTGGCGGAGCTGCGGCTGCCCACCGGTGCGATGGTCAGCCTGGTGGTACGCAACGGCACCGGGTTCACCCCAGCGCCGACCACCCGGCTACAGGAGGGCGATCAGCTGCTGGTGGTTACCACCGCAGCCAGCCGAGACCAGGCAGAGCAGCGAATCCGGGCGGTGCACCGGGCTGGTCGGCTGGCCCGCTGGCGTGGGGAGACCGGCGGTTGACCGCACCGAGGTGACGTCCGCGCAGCGGAGTCGGCCACAATGGCCCAGTGAGCCAACCGCACCCTGCACCGCATATGCCTGGGGGAGCGGCCGACCACACTGGGGGAGCAGCCGACCACGTGGACGTCAAACTGAGACGCCGCCGGACTGGGTTATTGGCCGTCATCGCCGGCGTCGTGCTGGTGCTGGACGTGGTGAGCAAGGTCCTCGCCGTCGCGTTCCTGGACCCGCATACGCCGGTACGACTGCTCGGCGGTGGGTTGTACCTCGTGCTCGTCCGCAACCCGGGTGCGGCGTTCTCGCTGGCCACCGGGCTGACGTGGCTGCTGTCGCTGATCGCTGTCGGGGTGGTCGTGGTGATCGTGCGGCTGGCGCCCCGGCTGCGCAGCGTGCGCTATGCGGTGGCACTCGGGCTGGTACTGGGGGGCGCGCTGGGCAATCTGGTGGACCGGTTGTTGCGCGCCCCCGGTCCGCTGCGCGGCCACGTAATCGACTTCCTCTCGCTGCTGGCACCGGACGGCAGCGTGTGGCCGGTGTTCAACCTGGCCGATTCAGCGATCGTGTGCGGTGGTGTGCTGCTGGTGCTGTTGGCAGCCATCGGCCGGGACTACGACGGCAGTCGCCAGCCCCGCAGGCGCAGGACTGCCCGATGAGCGACGTTCGGACGTTGCCAGTGCCCGACGGGCTGGACGGGATGCGGGTGGATGCGGGGCTGGCGCGGCTACTCGGCCTGTCCCGAACCGTGGTGGTCGGGCTGACTGAGACGGGCGCGGTGCTGGTGGACGGTAGCCCGGCGGGCAAGTCCGACCGGCTGGCTGCGGGCACCTGGCTTGAGGTCACCTTGCCCGCCCCGCCCCGCCCCGCCGTCCCTCCGGTCGCGGCGGTCGACGGGCTGGAGGTGCTGTACGAGGACGACGATCTCGTGGTGGTGGACAAGCCGGTGGGGGTGGCCGCGCACCCAAGCCCCGGCTGGACCGGACGCACCGTGCTCGGCGGTCTGGCCGCGGTGGGCGTGGTGGTGAGCACATCGGGCGCGGCGGAGCGCCAAGGTGTGGTGCACCGGCTGGACGTGGGCACCAGTGGGCTGATGGTGGTCGCCAAGTCCGAGCGCGGGTACTCCGCGTTGAAGCAGGCGTTCCGGGAACGCACCGTCGCCAAGCACTACCGGGCGCTGGTGCAAGGGCATCCCGACCCTAGCCGTGGCACCATCGACGCCCCGATCGACCGGCACCCCAAACACGACTGGCGCTTCGCGGTAGTGGCGGGTGGAAGGCCCTCGGTGACGCACTACGAGGTGATCGAGGCGTTCCCGGCGGCGTCGCTGTGCGACGTGATCTTGGAGACCGGCCGCACCCACCAGATCCGGGTGCACTTCGCCGCGGTGGCCCACCCCTGCTGCGGTGACCTCACCTACGGCGCGGACCCGGCGCTCGCGGCCCGGCTCGGGCTGGGCAGGCAGTGGCTGCACGCCGCGCGGCTGGGCTTCCCGCATCCCGCCGACGCGCGCTGGGTGGAATTCACCAGCCCGGACCCGGCCGATCTGCGTGGCGCGCTGGACGTGCTGGCCGCCGGGGCTTAGCCGGTGGGCGCGATGACCTCGCGGGCCCGCGCGACGTTGCTCGCCGTGCTGCTGGTGGCGCTCGGCTGCGCCGTGGTGGTGGCCGGGCAGCGCGGCGAGCCGTCGACTGCTGTCGGGATGGAGCGGCTCGGGCCTGAGTTCGGCGAGCCGGTCGCCGACTATCTGCGCCGTGCTGCGGGGTCACTGCCGCCACCCGGCGACGACCAGGCCGACGACGACCAAGTCTGGGCACTGGTGCAACTGGACGGCTACCTGGAGCCAGGCCCGGCCGCCGAGCTGATCCAGGGAACCCGGCTCTCCCAGGTGGTGCTGCGGGTTGCGCTGCCGGGGGTGCAGACCGCCCTGGTCTTCCGCGATGTGCCCGGCCAGCACCCCGCCGAGGAGCTGGCGGCCGCGCTGCGGGCTGCGGGGCTGGACCGGGACCGCGCGGCAGCGCAGGCCCCACCCGGGAGCAGGCAGGCCGCGGTGGCCGTCGCCGAGGCCGCCCGACTGAGGGCAGCTTGCGCCTGCGTGCTGGCACTGCTGGTGCGGGCCGACCCAGCCGCGCTGCGCGAGCTGACCGACCGCCCTGGGGTTCGCGCCGTGCATGCGGCTAGCCCGGATACCCCGCGCCAGGGGTTGTCGGTGGCACCGTTGCTGCCCGAGCAGCGCGACGTGGTAGGCCCCGTCCCCGACGGTGGACCGGTACCACCGTTACAGGTTTGGAGTGTGAAATAGGCACGATTCGCCGGTGACAGCTACACGCCAGATTTATGACGTTGTCCACTGTTGAGATGGCCATGGGTGCGGCAACGATTGCTCTCAGTTCGGAGAAACGAGCGAGAGCGAGGCGGAGTGGACGACCGGTACGAGGCCTTCTGCATGGCTGACCCGTTGTTTTATGATGCGTTGCACTCCGAACGCAGTGCCGGTGCGTCGTTCCCGACAGCCAGCCGTCCCCTTCCCGATGGGTGGCAGCATGGGGAGCAGGACGACTGGCTCATATTCAAGTCGGGAAATGCCAGTTTGCCTGCGCAGGGCTGGAAGATCCATATTTCCGGCTGCCGTGACAACGCTGAACGGATTCTCGACGCGGTGTGGGACTACTGCATGCCGCGCGGTATCGACTTCAAGTTCCTCCGTTCCCAGACCGCGCTGTTCTCTCGGGTCTCCAAGTACGCCCCGCGCGGGTACAGTGGCAAGCTGGTGACCATCTACCCGGCCGACGACTCGGCGTGCGAGACCATTCTGCGTGAGCTGGGTGGCATTCTCGACGGGGAGCCCGGCCCGTACATCCTCAGTGACCTGCGCTGGAACAAGGGGCCGCTGCACGTACGCTACGGTGGCTTCTTCCTGCAGTACTGTAAGGACGACAGAGGTGAGGCTGTCCTCGCCATCGCCGACGGTACCGGCACTCTTGTCCCCGACCTCCGGGATCCGGTCTTTCGTGTCCCGCCCTGGGTGACGCTGCCTGACTTCCTTGTCCCGCACCTGGCGGCGCGCAATGCCGTCACGGTGGCTGACTTGCCGTACACCATCGAGAAACCGCTGCACTTCTCCAACGGTGGCGGCATCTACCTCGGCCGGGACACCCGCACTGACGAGCAGGTGGTGCTCAAGGAGGGCCGCCCGCATGCCGGCCTCGACGACTGGGGCCATGACGCGGTGCGTCGGGTGGAACGCGAGTACGACATGCTGCAGCGGCTGGCCGGTATTGCGGGTATTCCCAAGGTGCGCGACCTATTCTGGTTAGGCGAGCACCGTTTTCTCGTGATGGAGTACATTGAGGGAACGGCACTGAACAGAGCAATCGTCTCGCGCTATCCGCTGATCGATGAGTCCGCCGGGCCGGAGGAGCTCGCCCGCTACACCGACTGGTCGTTGGACATCTGCCGCCAGGTCGAGGACACCCTGACGGCGGTGAACGAGCGTGGCGTGGTCTACGGCGATCTGCACCTGTGGAATGTCATGGTCCGCGAGGACGACACGATTGTGCTACTGGACTTCGAGGTGTCGTCGCTAGTCGAGGAGGGTATCCGCGCTGGGCTGGGCAACCCGGGCTTCGCCGCCCCCCGCGGAACGACCGGCCTGGACGTCGACCGGTACGCGCTGGCCTGTTTGCGGTTGGCGCTGTTCCTACCGACGATGACCACCCTGCTGTGGATGTTCCGGCCCAAAGCGCGGCACTACGCCGAGATCATCGCTGAGCAGTTCCCGGTGCCACCGGAGGTTCTCGCCAAGGCCGTAGAGATCATCGTGTCGCCCGATACTCCGGTGGCCCCTAGCCCACGGATTGATCCGGACCCGGGGCAGTGGCCTCAGTTGCGCGATGACCTGGTCCGCTCGATCGTCGCCAGCGCGACACCCGAGCGGGATGACCGGCTGTTTCCCGGGGATATCCAGCAGTTCACGGTGGGCGGCGTCGGGCTGGCCCACGGCGCGGCCGGCGTGCTCTACGCCCTGTCGGCCACCGGTGCGGGCCGCTACCCCCAGTTCGAGGAGTGGTTGGTGAGCCGGGTGACGAGCACGGCCGATGGGGCGCAGCTCGGCCTCTACGACGGGCTGCACGGTGTCGCCTTCGTCTTGGACCACCTCGGTTACCAGCAGGAGGCGCTCGACACGCTGGATCTCTGCTTGCGGGAGAAGTGGGAGACCATCGGGCCGGACCTGAGGAGCGGGCTGGCCGGTGTCGGGCTCAACCTGCTGCACTTCGCGGACCGCACCGGAGAGCCTGCGCTGCGCGTGGCCGCTCATCGGGCCGCCGAGCTGGTAGCCGAGAGCCTCGGCGACGATGACCCTGAGCTGGCCTCCGGTGACGGGATCACCGGCGATGAGATCAGCGGCGGGGTGCATCCCTGGGCCGGCCTGATGCGCGGTCGCGCAGGGCAGGCGCTGCTGCTCCTGCGAGCCTACGACGACACGGGTGACACCGGGTTCCTTGACTGTGCTGCGGTGGCGTTGCGGCAGGATCTGCGGCGCTGCACGGTCCGGCCCGACGGCACCCTGCACGTCAACGAGGGCTGGCGAACCATGCCCTACCTCTACGTAGGCAGCGTCGGCATCGGGATGGTCCTCGACGAGTACCTGGCCCGCCGAGGTGACGAGCGGTTCGTCGAAGCGAACCGCCACATCGAACTCGCTGCCCAGTCGATCATGTACATCCAGCCGGAGTTGTTCCTGGGACGGGCCGGCATCCTGCTCTACCTGGCTGGCCGGTCGTCTTCGCCCGCCACCGACCTGAAGGTCGCCAAACAGGTGCGTTGCCTCGCCTGGCATGCGCTGCCTTACGCCGGTGGGTTGGCTTTCCCCGGCACTGCGCTGCTGCGGCTGTCGATGGACCTCGCCACCGGAACGGCCGGCGTGCTGCTGGCCCTGGGCGCGGCATTGCACGACGGGCCGGTCCATGCTCCCCTGCTTGCCCCCACCTGGCGCCCAGCCCCGCCAGCCCCGCAGACTCCCGCGCCAACCGGCGCGGGTAGGTAAATCCAATCAATCCCCTCTGTAAGGAGATCCACGATGTCCCTTCTTGACCTGCAGGGCATGGAGTCCGACGAGGCCACCAGCGGTGCCCCCGCTGGTGCCAGCGGCACGAGCCTTACCGCCTGCAGCGGCGGCAGCAGCCTGAGCGTCAGCGGTTGTGGCGGCGCCAGCGGCGTGAGCCTCACCGGCTGCTGACGAAACGCCGAAGCCGCAGTCCCGGACGACTGGCGTTCGTCCGGGACTGCGGCCCGTAACAGGAGTGTACCGACGTGACGACTTTCGGTGCGATCACCAGAAGGGGTGGTGGCTGGCTACCCCTCATTGGCGTTGCTGCACTCGCAGGCACCCTGGGCACGCTGGCCCTGCCGACTGTGCTTGGCCACGCTGTCGATGCGATCGTGGTCGGTGACGACAGCGGCCGCTGGTTCGCGCTGGCGCTCGCGTTGATCGTCCTCAGCGTGGTCGTTGAACTTGTCGGCGCGTTCGCGGGGACGGCCTGTGTCGCAAACACCACCGCGTGGCTGCGCGACCGCCTGATTCGGCAGGTGCTCGCAATCGGTCCCGCCGGTTCCCGCCGGTTTGACACCGGTGATCTGGTGAGTCGGGTCTCCGGGAACGCCGTTGATGCTGCGAACGCGGGCATCAGCGTGGTAACGATCGGCGCGGCCGTGCTGCCACCCGTCGGCAGCCTGGTGTTGCTCGTGTATATCGATATCGGGCTCGCGGTGGCCTTTCTCGCCGGGGTCGTGCTCGTCGTCGTGGTGCTGCGTACCTTCACGTTGCGCAGCGCTGAGGCCATCACTCGCTACCAACAGACGCAGGGCCATATCGCTGCCCGGCTCGCCGAGTCGCTGGGGGGCGCCCGGACGATCGCCGCGGCCGGCACCGTTGATCGAGAGGAGCGGCGGGTTCTCGAACAGTTACCTGCGCTGCACGATCATGGCCAGCGGACCTGGGGCGTGCTGGCCCGCACATCTGCCCAGGCCGCGGTGATCGGCCCGTTGATCCTGGTAGCCGTGCTGGCCGTCGGCGGGCTGGCCCTGCACCAGGGCCGGATCAGCGCGGGCGAGTTGTTCGCGGCCGTCCAGTACGCCTTGCTCGGCGCCGGGCTCGGCGGTCTGACCGGCGTGTTCGGGGGGCTGGCCCAGGCTCGCGCCGGCGTTAACCGGGCTGCCGAGGTGCTCACCCTAGACCCGGTCGGCTACGGCCAGCGCGAGCTGCCCGAGGGCTCCGGGCTGCTCGAGTTCCGCAACGTGACCGCCCGCACGGGAGACGCGACACTGTTGGACAACGTCAGCCTGACCCTGCCAGGGGGGGCCGCGGTCGCGGTGGTCGGGCGCTCCGGAGCAGGCAAGTCGGTGCTGGCCGCGCTCGCCGCCCGGCTGCGTGAGCCGGATGCCGGGCAGGTGCTGCTCGACGGTGTACCGCTGAGCGAGCTGGGCCACCAGGCGCTCCGTGCGGCCGTCGGCTGCGCCTTCGAACGCCCCGTGCTGGTCGGCGGGACGGTCGCCGACGCGATCGGCATGGGGCGCGACGCGGACCAGGTGCGGACGGCCGCCAGAGCCACCCACGCGCACCAGTTCGTGAGTCGGCTTCCGCAGGGCTACAACACACCATTGGCCGATGCGCCGATGTCCGGCGGCGAGGCGCAGCGCCTCGGTCTGGCCAGGGCGTGGCACGCCGAGCGGCTGCTGGTGCTCGACGACGCTACTTCCAGCCTCGACATGGTTACCGAGATGCAGATCAGCCGTACCCTAACCGACGGCGGACCGCGCCGGGTCACCCGGCTGATCGTGACCCATCGGGTGTCCACCGCGGCACGAGCCGATCTGGTGGTGTGGCTGGAGCAGGGACGACTGCGAGCCGCCGGACCGCACACCCGGCTGTGGGACGAGTCGGCCTACCGGAAGGTCTTCGGATGAGGCGGGAGCTGAGATTCGGGGTCGCCGCACTGCGTCGTCGGTCCCTGCTCGCGCTCGCCGTGTGGTCCGTCCCGGAGGCGCTGCCAGCCGCGATCTCCGGCCTGGCCATTGCGCACGCCGTGGACAGTGGGTTCCTGGCCGGTCGGCCGAGCGTGGGTCTGGCCTGGCTGGCCGGAATGATGCTGGCGGCCGTCGTCGGCGCGGCCGGCTCCCGGAAGGTGTTCCAGCACCTCGGTGAACTGGTCGAGCCATTCCGCGACGATCTCGTTCGCCGCGTCGTGGGCGGCTCGCTGCGGCACAGCATCGCGGGTCACCCCGACAACGGCGCGCTGGCGCGACTGACCCGCCAGGTCGAAATCGTCCGCGACACCTACGCCGGGCTGATCGTGGTGGTCCGTAGCTTCGTCGTCACCGTCATCGGTGTCGTGGTCGGCCTGTTGTCGATCGCACCGATCGTCGTGCTGCTGATCCTGCCGCCGTTTCTGCTCGGCGTCGGGGCGTTTCTGGCGACGCTCGGGATGTCGGCCGCCCGGCATCGGGCGTCCATACTTGCGGACGAGCGGCTGGCAAGCATCGCGGGCTCAGTACTCGCCGGCACCAGGGATGTAGTCGCCAGTGGCGCCGAGGAGCATGCGGCGACCATGGTCGCGGGGCCGATAGCGGAGCAGGCCGCAGCCGAACGATCGCTCGCCACGAACGCGGCGCTGCGTACCCTCTGTTTCGCCATCGGCGGTTGGCTGCCGCTGCTGATCGTACTGTTCGCGGGTCCTTGGCTGGTCGGTCAAGGGCTCACCACCGGCGCCATCATGGGCGGACTGACCTATGTCCTGTTCGGACTCCAGCCGGCCCTGGGGGCCTTCGTCACCGGGGTGGGCAGCAGCGGGCTTCGATTCGTGGTGACGCTGGGCCGCATTCTCGACGCGACCACACCACCACCACCATCACCCGTTCTTCGTGACGGGCACACACCATCACGGGCCGAGGTGCCACTCGCATGACGACCGTAGGACCTGACCTGACCTTGCGGGATGTGACCTTCGCTTATGGGCCGCACGCCGAGCCGGTGTTGCGGAACCTGAATCTGACCGTGCCCGCAGGTGACCATCTGGCCATCGTCGGGCCCAGTGGTATCGGCAAGTCCACCCTGGCCGGCCTGCTGTCCGGGCTGCTGCGGCCCGACTCGGGCACCGTCAAACTCGGCGGCGCGATCGCGGTCGAACTGCCCCCCGACCGGTTGGCCGAGATCCGGACGCTGATCCCGCAGGAGGCGTACGTTTTCGCGGGCACGGTCTGGGACAACCTCACCTATCTGTGTGCCACCGCTACCGCCCGGCAAGTGGACAACGCCGTAGCCGCCCTTGGTACGGAGGCGCTGATCGACAAGCTCGGCGGGGTCAGTGCCGAGCTCGCCCCAGCTGAACTCTCGGCCGGGGAGCGGCAGCAGGTCTCGCTGGTGCGCGCCTATGTCTCCGCCGCGCCCGTGGTCGTGCTCGACGAGGCGACCTGCTTCCTCGACCCAGCCGCCGAGCGCCGCGCCGAGGAAGCCTTCGCCGACCGTGATGGGACTTTGATCGTGATAGCGCACCGGATCAGCTCCGCCCTGCGGGCCCGTCGGGTCCTGGTACTCGATGGGGTCAGCGCGGCAGCGGGGGATCACCGCACGCTGCTGTCGACCTCGCCACTGTATCGAGAGCTGCTGGGACACTGGCGGGGCGAGCAGGCGCCTGCTCCCGAACCCGCGTCACCGGTCGCCGTGCCCAGTCTTGTCACAGCGGATCACCAGTCAGGGCCGTTGATTTTCGGGCAGGTCAGGGCCGGGCAGACCCCGGTGCCCACAGCGACCCTGACCCTGACCGATCTGTCCGGCAGGCAACTGGACCGCGACGGCGCCGATGCCGAGGGACACTATCGGCTCACTCCGCCCACCAGCGACAGCTACTTGGTCATCTGCGCCTCGAAGGGACACCAGTCGACCGCCGCGCTGGTGGTTGTCGCAGAGACGCCGACGCGCCACGATGTCATGCTCTCCGGGGGCGGCGCCAGCCTGTCCGGCATCGTCTCCATGGCGGGCACCGGGCAAGCCGTCGGGAATGCGGTGGTTTCCCTCGTCGACAGTCGAGGCGACGTCGTGGCCGTAGCCACGACCGAGCTCGACGGCGGATACGCCTTCGTCGAACTCGCTCAGGGGCTGTACACGCTCACCGTGGTGGCCCCGTCTCTGCCGCCGGTGGCCCGCAATGTCGAGATACCCAGCAGCGGGCAGATCAGCTGTGATGTGGAAGTGGTTGCCCGGGGGCAACTGGTCGGCACGGTGTGCACCGCCACCGCCGGAGCGCCGGTATCCGAGGCGCTGGCCACGCTGATCGCCGCCGACGGGCACGTCGTCGGTTCGGTCCTCACCGACGCTGACGGCGGGTTCGTCTTCGACGACCTGGACGCCGGGGCGTACACCGTCATTGCCACCGGCTACCCGCCGGTGGCGACCGAGCTGAATCTCGGCGCCGGAGCGCCCACCAAGGCCGTGATCGCGCTGACGCCTCCCGGCCTTGGTGGGCACCCGGCACCGCCCAGCCTGGGCAGACACTGGGTCGCTGAGTCAGATCCAGCCCGCTTCACGGGCGATTCGAATGGCGTCTATCCGGGTGCGGGCGTCTAGCTTTGCGATGACGCGGGACAGGTAGTTGCACACTGTCCCGCGGCTGAGGAAGAGCTGTTTGGCGATCTCGGATGGCGACGCCCCGCCGGCTGCGAGATCGAGCACCATGAGCTCCCGGGGGGTCAGCGGGCTGCCAGTCGCGCCGATCGCGGCGACCGCGAGAGCCGGGTCGATCACCTTCTTGCCCTTGACGACCTGCCGGATGGTGGCCAGTAGCCGCCGGGGCTGCGCATTCGTGTCCACCGCGCCTGCTACCGGAACATCGAGTGCCCGAACGACCAGGCCCGGTCGTCGCGCCGTCATCAGCGCTACCAACCGGCATTCGGGCACCTGCTTGTGTAGTGCCCTGGCGATCTCCAGCATGTCCGACCCACCCGCTTCGACGTCCAGAACGGCGACGTCTGGCTGCTGCCGGACGGCGGTGGGGATCACCCGGTCACCCACCGCCATTCCGGCGATCACCTCGATGTCGTCTTCGCCGGACAGCAGTGCAGCCAGCGCCCCACGAACCAGACTCGTGTCGATGATAAGGGCCACCCGGATCACTCGGAGAGGTGTCCGCCGCTCGGCGGTGCCTGTCTCTGGAGGAATTTCGGTGTAGTCACTCGGCGAAGTAACCATGTTCGTCATCTGGCTCTCCGGGATCGGCAAGTTCTGTGCGTGGCCAGGGATCATCGGGTGGAAGCTGGCTCGGACCGGTCAACGTGCACGCTGGGAGGAAAAGCGAAAACTTCGTAGTCGATGTAACTCTTTGTCACCAGTAACGCTCCTTAGATATACTTATGGGTGATCTATTGTGGATCGTTATCACTGACAATGTAGTTGATTGCTCACTGTTTGTCATCGTAGCTCCCCTGAAGAGTGTTACACCGTCCGTCACATCATCATCATCCGTGTCAGGGCGAGTCGTAGGCTGCGGATCATGAACGTCGTGGCTGAACTGCTTGCCGCTGACCGGGCGCACGTGTGGCATCCCTACGGACCAATGCCGGGGCGCACCGATCCACTGCTGGTGCGCTCCGCCTCCGGGGTCCGGTTGCAGCTCGCCGACGGGACCGAACTGGTCGACGGGATGTCGTCCTGGTGGGCGGCCATCCACGGCTACGCGCACCCGGTGCTCGACGCTGCGGCGCATGACCAGCTGGGACGGATGAGCCACGTGATGTTCGGCGGCCTCACCCACGAGCCCGCAATCCGGCTGGCCCAGCGCCTCGTGGAGATCACCCCCGAACCGCTGCAGCACGTGTTTCTCACCGATTCCGGCTCGGTGTCGGTTGAGGTCGCGATCAAGATGTGCTTGCAGTACTGGCGCTCGCTGGGTCAGCCAGGAAAACGCCGGTTGCTCACCTGGCGTGGCGGCTACCACGGCGACACCTTCGGCGCGATGAGCGTCTGCGATCCCGACGGTGGCATGCACGCGCTGTGGAGCGACGTGCTGGCCCGGCAGGTGTTCGTGCCTGCGCCCCCTGCGCAGCTGGACACGGCGTACGTGCAGTTACTGGCCGACGGGGTCGCTGAGCATGCCGACGAGCTGGCGGCGGTGATCGTCGAACCGGTGGTGCAGGGCGCCGGTGGGATGCGCTTTCACGACCCGCGCTACTTGCCTGTGCTGCGCGAGATCACGGTGGCCAACGATGTGCTGTTGGTCTTCGACGAGATCGCCACCGGGTTCGGCCGCACCGGAGAGTTGTTCGCCGCCGATCACGCCGGGATCAGCCCCGACGTGATGTGCGTTGGCAAGGCGCTGACTGGTGGCTACCTGTCGATGGCTGCGGCGCTGTGCACCGCACGGGTCGCCGAGGCCATCTCGCGCGGCGAGGTCCCGGTGCTCGCGCATGGGCCGACGTTCATGGGCAACCCACTGGCCGCCGCGGTCGCGTGCGCGTCGATCGACCTGCTATTGGGCCAGGACTGGCGGGCCGAGGTCCGCCGCATCGAGACGGGGTTGCGCGCCGGGCTGGCCGCCGCGGTCGAGCTGCCCGGGGTGGTCGACGTCCGGGTGTGCGGCGCGATCGGCGTGGTCCAGCTCGACCACCCCGTCGACATTCCCGCCGCCACCGCCGCCGCGGTAGCCCACGGCGTGTGGCTGCGCCCTTTCCGCGATCTCGTCTACACCATGCCTCCCTACATCACCGGCGATGAGGACCTCGCCCGGATTACCCGCGGCGCGCTCGCCGCGGTTGCCTCCGGGTGAGCAGTGTCACGCTGCGCCATCGAATGAAAACTCATTGTGACTCTGGATGGCACATCCCGGTTTATCGGAACCTAAGAACTGTCTGTAAGGATTCAGAAATGACTGCCAGGCAGCGCCGCGCGTGGACGGTCGTGCGCCACGACGTCCCGGCCTCGCTCGTGGTGTTCCTCGTCGCGGTGCCGCTCTCCCTCGGTATCGCGGTGGCGACCGGTGCGCCGGTGATGGCGGGGCTGATCGCCGCCGTCGTGGGCGGGATCGTGGCCGGGCTGCTTGGCGGGTCACGCCTTCAGGTCAGCGGGCCCGCGGCCGGGCTTACCGTGGTGGTGGCCGATTTGATCGTGCAGTTCGGCTGGGGCGTGATGTGCGCCATCACCGTCGCTGCCGGGCTGCTGCAGGTGGTGTTCGGCGTGAGCCGAGTGGCCAGGGCGGCGCTGGCGATTTCCCCGGCGGTGGTGCACGCGATGCTGGCAGGCATCGGGATCACGATCGCGCTCGGTCAGTTGCACGTGTTGCTCGGCGGCTCCGCAGGCACCGACTCGATCACGAACCTCGTCGACCTGCCTGCCCAACTCCTCGATATTCACGATCCCGCGGCTGTGGTGGGCCTCGCGGTGATCGCGGTGCTGCTGATCTGGCCGCGGTTGCCCCGCCCGCTGCCGCATATCCCGGCGCCGCTGGTGGCTGTGGTCGGGGTGACCGCGCTCGCCACGATGTTCACGCTCGACGTCGAGCGGGTGAT
Organism: Pseudonocardiales bacterium; assembly: GCA_052390495.1. GTDB lineage: Bacteria > Actinomycetota > Actinomycetes > Mycobacteriales > Pseudonocardiaceae. Next base: position 2,884 of record JBQTGW010000111.1, on the reverse strand, counting down.
GCTGCCCGGTTCGTTGCTGGACTCGTTGCACCTGCCGGACGTGCCGGGTGGCATGTGGGGTGGCGTGCTCACCGGTGTGCTCACCGTCGCGGTGATCGCCAGTGTGGAGAGCCTGCTCTCCGCGGTGGCGGTGGACAAGATGAGCAACGGCGGGAAGACCAACTTCGACCGGGAGCTGATAGGCCAGGGCGCGGCGAACACCGTGTCCGGGATGTTGGGTGGCCTGCCGGTGACCGGGGTGATCGTCCGTGGCTCCACCAACGTCGCCGCGGGAGCGCGGACCCGCGCGTCGGCGGTGCTGCACGGCGGGTGGGTACTGCTGTTCTCCGTGCTGCTCGTCGGGCTGATCGAGCTGATCCCGCTGGCTGCGCTGGCCGGCCTGCTGGTGGTGATCGGAGTGGGCCTGGTCAAGCTCTCGGACGTGCGCACGGCCCATCGGCAGGGCGAGTTGGTGATCTACCTGGTCACCGTGGCGGGGGTGGTGTTCCTCAACCTGCTGGAGGGTGTGCTCATCGGGCTGGGGCTGTCGTTGCTGCTGGTGTTGCGCCGGGTGGTCTGGTCGGTGGTGCATGCGCAGCGAGTGCAGCCCGCGTCGGAGCAGGAACCGGCCTGCTGGCGGGTAGTGGTCGAGGGCACCTTGAGCTTCCTGTCCGTCCCCCGGCTGACCCGGGTGCTGGCGCAGGTGCCTGCCGGCAGCCATGTCGTCGTGGAGCTGGCGGTCGACTTCCTGGACCACGCCGCCTATGAGCACCTTGCCACCTGGCAGCGACAGCATGAGGCGAACGGCGGCACCGTCGTCGTGGACGAGGTGGGGCCGGCCCGGCGCGACGACAATGGCGGTTCTTCTCGGCGGGTGCGGATGCCTGCTCTGCCGCGCGCCTTCTCGCCGTGGTGGGTATGGCAGGCCCAGCGCGGAGACCGTGATCCCAAGGACCAGGAGCCCGGTGCGTTGCGGACCCTGCTGACCGGGGTACAGGAATACCACCGCCGTTCGGTACCCGAGGTGCGTCCGCACCTGGAACAGCTGACCGACGGGCAACGTCCCCGAGCGCTCTTCCTCACCTGCACCGACTCGCGGGTGGTGCCCAACGTGATCACCAGCAGCGGGCCCGGTGACCTGTACACAGTGCGCAATATCGGCAATCTGGTGCCTTTGCCTGGGCACGATTCCGACTCATCGGTCGCCGCCTCGCTGGAGTACGCGGTGAACCACCTCAAGGTGCCGTCGATCCTGGTCTGCGGGCATTCCGGCTGTGCGGCGATGTACGGCCTGCTCGGTGGCGGGACCGTCACCGGGTCGCTGGGCCGATGGCTACAGTGGGGCCTGCCGAGCCTGGATGCCCTGCGCGCAGGGCACCCGGTCGGCGTCGCGGCGGCAGCGCAGGGCAGGGCAGAGGTGGACCAGCTCTCCATGGTCAACGTCGCCCGGCAGGTGGAGGTGCTGCGTACCCACCCCGCTGTGCGCGACGCCGTCGCGGCGGGCCGGGTGCACGTGGCGGGCCTGTTCCTGGACATCTCCACCGCCCGGTTGCTGCTCCTCGACCCCGAAGCCCGGCGCTTCGTGCCCGTACCCGACGATCAGCTACCGACCGGCCTCGTTGCACCCAGCTCCGCCGTCGGCCGATAGCCGCTGCGACGGTCGGAATTCTGGTCGACGGGGCCCCATCGGTCGGTGTGAGGTTCGGATCCAGCCAGCACCCAACTCAGCGCCGTGAGCGAGCTATCGCCCGGGTGCGCTCCACACGATTCACACTTGATCCCCGCCAACCGCCGGGATGGAAGTGCCGCGGCTCCTGGCCGTGCGGGGGGTGGAGGGAGGTCGGCGGGCACGGCGGTGTTGCGGCCGACGTTCGGACCGCCGTAGTTCGCCGTCGAGCTGGTCAGCGAGTTTGCGGGCGTCGGGATGGCCGGGGAGGAGGGAACGAGGGTCAGTGCGGGCGCAGTGGCACTGGTGGTCATACAAATCGGTTCAGCCTGCGGTCCAGTTCGGTGGAGAACTCGCGGACATGCGGGTTGGTTTTGCGGACGCGGAGCTCATCCGCGAAGCGGCGCAGACGCGCCAGGCAGCGCGGCGAGTCGACGTGTGGCAGCCATTTCAGGAGGGTTCGCCCCACCTTGCACGCCTGTTCCAGTTCTCCTCGGCCGATGTGAGCTCTGGCCAGCCAGGCGCCGCGCAGTAACGCGTCGCGCTGGTAGAGCTGATCGGTTAATGCGGTCGTGCTGGGGGTGAGCAGGGTGATCGCGTGGCCGAGATGACGTCGGCTGTTGCGCGAGTCGGCCATCCCCAGGCTGACCTGGCAGGAACCTTCGTCAGCGTCGATGAATTGGGGGCTGACGTAATAAGCCCAACGCGGTCGGTGACCGGTCAGATTCTCGACCAGCTCACGAGCCCGGCCGTGGGCGGTGTGGAAGCGCTCGGCATCCCCGACGAGTGCATAGCTGCGGGCGAGCCGACTGCTGACCAGGGCTTGGACGATGACGGGGCTGCGGTGGGCCATCTCCACTGCGGCGCTGCCCAGACTGATCGCATCAGCTGCCTGCTCACAGTGGGCGGCGTGGTAAGCCATCGCGCCCAGTACGTGGGCGCCGAGTGCCCTCGCTCTCTGCTATGGCCAGCAGGTTGATTTGGGTGGCGTCGCTTATCATTTGTCGCACCGCCCCGACTGGTGTCGAGATGGTGGCCCGACGCGGTCCTACGGCACGCGCTGGAGCAGTTCCGGGGCCAGCCGCCTCTCGGTCCTGATCGCCTGCCGCAGTGATCCCGCTGGTCTGCTGCGTCATGGAGCGCCGCCGAGGCCGCTTAGGACCGACTGCTAAGTGGCAGGCATCCACCGAAGAGCGGAGGCTAGCGGTCGTGCAGGACCGTCGGCCGGGTGACGGGGAC
>JBQTGW010000110.1:0-8337 GCA_052390495.1 Pseudonocardiales bacterium | reverse complement strand
CTCATGCCTACCCCTCCCGGCCGTGACATCCAGTGACCGCAACAGATCGGTCCGGACCGAACCAGAAGAGCAATCCGTCACTGTTAGTCTTACCACAGTCACCTTCCGACAAACCGGGACTGTAGTGCACAGCCGGGTACTACACCGTCAGTATCCAGCGCCGCCGCGCGGCGGTGGTGACTGTGATCGACCACAGCGCCGGCCCCACGCGGGAGAGGACGCCGGGTGACTGAGCGGGATGGGCAGGCGCAGGTGCTGCGGGAGGCACGCCGCCGCGACAGCCGCACCAAACGCCAAAGGGTCCTGCAGACCATCACCGACTTCGAAGGCCGCAGGGACCCGATCACCTTCGCCGTCGTCGCCCGCCACGCCCGGGTCTCGACCTGGCTGGTCTACGCCGAGGGCGTCCGCGAACACATCGACGCCGCCCGCACACGCCAGGCCACCCAGCCTGCCACGGGCCAGCGCGCCGACCGCAGCCCGAGCCCGGCGAGCCTGCGCACCGACCTGGAACTGACCCGCCAGGAGATCCAGACCCTGCGCACCGAACGTGACCAGCTCCGCGACGGGATGCGCCGCCAGCTCGGGCGCGACCTCGACGCGCTGGGCTCAGCCGGGTTCACCGAACGCATCGAGGAACTGACCCGGCACAACCAGCAGCTCGCCGAGCAGAGTCAACGACACGATACCGAGAACCAGGCCCTCCGTGCCCGCGTCGCTGAGCTCGACACCGACCTCACCGCCGCCCGCACCAGCCTGCACCGCATGATCAGAGAACAGAACGCCGAGCCGACCTGACCAGGTCACATCGAGGGTCTTTGCGCAGGTCCACCGAGACACCCACCCCCGCGGCCGCGGCCGCGACTCACGGGCTTGGGCTCGTCCGTATGGCTATGAACCGTCCTGGGGATGAGGAGAGGCTCTGATCTAACGAGGAGACTGGAGCCATGAACCTGACCAGCAGATCCTCTCAGTCGGACTCGGTCGCGAGGTGGGCCTCGGTAACGCTCTACGCCGCTCTCGTCACGATCGGACTCATGGCGGGCCTGTTCTACGCCTGGGACGTCTCGGTCATGCCCGGCTTCGCGCGCCTTGACGACCGCACTTTCGTGGCCGCGATGCAGATCCTCATCGTGGCCATCGAGAACCTTGCATTCTTCCTGGTCTCTGTCGGCGCCTTCGGGTTCACGGCAGCCGCCGCCCTCTTGCAACATCGGCGCGGACAGCGACTTGCTGCTCGGTGGATCACCGCGGCACTCGCCCTCTACGTTGTCGCGCTCCTCGTCACGATGGCTGTACACATGCCGCTCAACTATGCCCTAGTCGATGCGGGTGATCCCAGCCGGATAACCGATCTGGCTGCTACGCGCGACGACTTCGAGGTGCCGTGGCGGGTCGCTAACGTGGCCCGTACGGTGACCTGCGTCCTCGCGCTGGTCTGCCTTGGCCGGGCGTTATCGCTGAAAGGCCGGGAACAGGGAGAACGACGTTGACCCCGGACGAGTCCGATCGACCGCGCAAGCCGTCTCGGCAGTCCTGGCTCAGCGGCTGCCTGGACTGCAGGCGCTCGCCGCCGGGGCCAGGACCGGAAAGCTCGGACCGTGACCTGGAAGAGCAATAGTCAAGACCTGTGGATGAAGATCTTTTAGGCCGCTTCCGGCCGTTGATCTTCTTCCCGTTGTCGAACCCCCGGGTGCCCGCCCCGGCCCACTCCGCGCCCTTGACCGACTGGGAATCCACGATCGCCGCGCTGGGCTGAGCCTCTCGCCCCAGCCTCTCGCGCAGCCGTACCCGTAACCGGTCCACCAGACCCTGCGCCAGACCCCGTTCGTTCCAGCGCTGGAAAAACGCATACACCGCCTGCCAGGGCGGGAAGTCCACCGGCAACGCCGGCCACTCGACCCCGTTACGCACCACGTAGCCGATGCCATCCAGCATCGCCAGCAGATCATGCACCATCGGAGGGCCGGTGGCCCGGCGCAGATCGGCCATCACCTGCTCAGCCTCCGGTCGCAGCACCTCCCACTGGCGGTCGGACAGATCAGAGGGATAAGCAGGCCACACGATCACGACACCGGCAACCGGGTCTGGCGCAGCTGGCACTCGACGCAGCAACGGGGTAGACAGGCATCCACGGGCTCTTGGTAGACGGGATCGGCTCGACACCTCTCCCTTACCAAGAGCCCGCCCCGCGTCCGGTACCGACACGCCGCACGTCATCAGATCGCCATCTACAAGATCAACAATTTGACTCCTTTACCAACAGTCTCTTATCGAGTTGCGGGACAACGAGCTTTGACAAGCCCGGCAGCCGCCCGGTACAGTTATGAATACTGATTGTCCGCCTAAGCGTCTGGGGAGCTGTGTAGCAGAAAGGGTGGGTACAGGTGAAGCAGCGCAAAGGTCCTGTCGGTGGTGCTGGCCCGTTGGCTTTCGCTCGATTCCCATTGTCGGCGCGTGGTTATCTGTCGGGAGAAACGGGGTCTGTGACGGTGGGGCCGCGTCCGTTTGCTGCCGGTTTCGCGGTCGAGCCCAGGCAGGGCAGGCACAAGAAGACACCGACACACGGAGTGGAGACAAAGGAAACGTGCAACATCATCGACGGTACGGACGAGCCGGATACTGTCGATGAGCCGTATGAGGACGAGGAGTAGGCAGGTCTCCGTTGCCTCGACCGTCCTGGTGTTGACCAACGAGGATGACACCACCGCAGGCATGGTCATTGAGGCGTTGGTCGGACGCGGCGCCGTGGTAGCGCAGGTCGATACGGGCGATTTCCCGCAACGATGGACGGTGACGGGGCGGGTCGACTCGGCCGGGGTCTGGCGGGGCGGCTTGGTTGGCCCGGATGTTCAGGTGGATCTGGAACTGGTGACGGCGATCTATTACCGCAGGCCCAGCCGGTATCGGATGGCTGAGGGCCTGTCGTCTGCGGACCGTCGGTTCGCCGAGGCGGAGGCTCATCACGGTGTGGGGGGCTTGCTGTCGTGCCTGCCATGCCGGTGGGTGTCGCATCCGGGGAGGATCGCCGACGCCTCGGCCAAGCCGGGGCAGTTACGGTTGGCGGCGGCGTGTGGTCTGCGTGTTCCGGAGACGTTGATCAGTAGCTCGCCCGAGCAGGTTCGGGATTTCGTCGCCGCGCAGGGCGGGCCGGTGGTGTACAAGCCGATGTCGCCCGGGGCGCTGCGGGACTCGGACGCACCACGCGCTGTGTACGCGACATTGCTCGACCCGACCACGATCGAGAAGTGGTTGGACGCCGGGGCGGTCGGCGTGACGGCCAACCAGTTCCAGCGCTATATCGCGGACAAAGACTTCCGACCTGCGTGTCACGGCCGTGGGCGAACAGCTGTTTCCAGTGGCGATCCGGGCCCGTACCGAGGCGGCGCGAGTGGACTGGCGCCGCGACTACGGCAGCCTCGACTACGAGGCCGTCGAGCTGCCTGAAGAGGTGGCCGCCGGGTTGCGCGCCTACCTCAAAGCGGCTGGTTTGGGATTTGCCGCGTTTGACCTGGTTCGGACCACCGCCGGCGAGCACTACTTCCTGGAGGCCAACGGCGAGTGGGGGTGGCTCACCGATGTCGTCGACCTCCCCATCGCTGAGGCGCTGGCTGACCTGCTCCTGGACGGGGGATCATCGTGACGACCACCGTGCCGTTCGTGGCGGACGCCGAATGGCAGACCCGCGCCGCAGCATTGTCCGCGACCGTGGTTGCCGAGGAAGAGTTAGCCGAACTCGGGTGGGCTGAGGTGTTCGCCGCAGTGCCCCGGCACGTGTTCATCCCGCGGTTCTTCCGCCGTGACGCCAGCGGGGAGCTGATCGCTATCGACGGGAGCGATCCGGCGCGGCGCGCCCAGTGGCTGGATGCAGTGTATTCCGACATCGCGTTGACCACGCAGCTGGGTCAGATCGATCCCGGCAACACGCTGCGCCCGCTGACTGTGTCCGCCAGCTCCTCGACCAGGCCGACATTGATGGCACGTATGCTCGCTGACCTGCACGCCCACCCTGGCCACCGGGTGTTGGAGATCGGCACCGGCACCGGCTATAACGCAGCTCTGCTGTGTCAGCGGCTCGGCGACCAAGGCGTATACTCCGTCGACATCCACCCCGGGCTCGTTGACACCGCCCACGCCAGACTGGCGAGCCTAGGTCATTACCCACATCTGGCATGCCTGGATGGTGCCCACGGGTGGGCCGAGCACGCCCCATACGACCGGGTTATCGCCACCTGCGGGACGTCGACGATTCCCTACCCGTGGGTCGCTCAGACCCAGCCGGGCGGGCTGATCCTCACCGAGGTACTCGCCGGTGGCCACGGCATGCTGGTTTGTCTCACGGTCACCGACGATGGCACCGCGTCCGGGCATTTCCTGGACTACCCCGGCCTGTTCATGACACTGCGCCGGACACCCGACCGGATACGCCGACCCACCGAACTCCCACCAGGACAATTGCACGGCACCCAGCACGCGCCCACCAGCCTCGATCCCACGGTACTGGCCGATCCGGCGTTCGCCTTCTTCTGCCAGCTCTGTCTCGGCTCCGGCCGCAGCAGCCACCATGTCATCAACAAAACGACAAAGGCCACCGTAGTGGCCCACGACGGCTCCTGGGCCGAAACCACCAGCGGCACGCCCCACGGATTTCTCGTCAAGTTCGACGGCACCCACAATCCCTGGCAGACCATCGAAACCGCCCACCAGACCTGGACCAAGCTCGGCCAACCCCAGCCCTCCGCACTCGGACTCACCGTCACCCCCGACGAACAACACGTATGGTGCCAGCACCCCGACTGCGGCTGGACCCACCGCCTTACCTGACGACCACGTGGCAGACCTCGCGGCAGTGGGCGAAACGGGGGCGCGCGGCCCGGCCAGCCGCACCTGGACGTGGAGCCACTTCCAAACCCCACGTCCAGGCGACTATGGGCACCATCCATCGTGATGCCCGTCGAGAAACTAGCATCGTAATTCTACAAAATCTAGAGCAGGATGGATGCCAGCTGCTGGCAACTGGAGCTAGGCTGCCGGGCATGCCAGGACCCACGATCCGGCGCTGCCAGCTCGGCATCGAGCTGAAGCGACTCCGAGACGCAGCGGGTGTCGTCCGACCAGATGCCGCAGCCGGCATCGGATGCTCGCCCGCCAAGATCGCGCACTTCGAGTCGGGACGGAACACGCCCAGCAAGACCGAACTGATCGTGCTGCTCCGCGACCACTACGGGGCGGACAAAGAGACCCTCGACGCCCTCGAAGAGCTGCGGAAGGAGGCGAGCCAACGTGGCTGGTGGTCGACCTACGGGCTACCCGAGTGGCTGGCGAGGTCCGTCGGCCTGGAGTTCGACGCGACCTCGGTCCGATCCCTGGAGCTGGAAGTGATTCCCGGCCTGCTCCAGACCGAGGAGTACGCGCGGATGGTCCACAGTCTCCGAGGCCGCTTGACGGACAAGGAGCGGGATCGGCGCGTCGCTGTGCGCATGAAGCGCCAGGCCAAACTCCTCGGCCCGAATCCGCTCAAGCTGCAAGCAGTCATCTCCGAGGCGGCACTGCTGCGCTGCGCCCGGCAGGCCGACCTGGGCCTGGCCCAACTCCAGCGGCTGACCGAACGTGCCCAGCAACCCAACATCGAGCTCCGGGTCCTGCCCTTCGATCTCGGACTGCACGCCGGCATGTCGGGACTATTCAGCCTGTTCAGCTTTCCCGACGAACTGATACCAGACACCGCCTACCAGGAGTACGTGGTGGGAGGCCACATCATCGACGAGCAAAGTGCCGTCGCGCAGCTGGCTAGGCTGTTCGACGAGCTCCGCAACCAGGCCCTCGGTGTCAACGAGAGCCTGGCCATGGTCGCGGAGTTCATCGATCAAGCACGGTGACAGTGCGAAAAGAGGCATCAATGAGGGATGACCTGACTCCCGCATGGCGGAAGTCTACCTACAGTCTCGACGAAGGTATGTGCGTTGAGGTAGCAGATCTCGCTGACCGTGGCCGCATCGTCCGCGACAGCAAGGACCCGGCCGGGCCCACGCTGAGGTTCACCCCCAGCGAGTGGGCCGCGTTCACCACGGGAATCCGCAACGGCGAGTTCGGCTGACCGACCCACCTCGGTGCCCCGGACGCCGCTCGTCCGGGGCACCGAGGTCTCAGGGATCCTGCCATACCCGCCGGGCCGATCGTTCTCAGCGTCCGTGGGGGGTAGTTGCGTATGCGCTCCCCGCATCGTCACGGCCATGACCATCACACCCCCTCCCCGGCCCTCACCGCAAGTCGTTAAGCAACAGCCCAGAACTGGCGAGAAAGGCATGGACTGCTCACCATAGCAACTTCTCGAAAATCGGAACCCAGACAGGCTTGGCAGTCTCCGGATACTTGGCAAACTCGGCGCACATAACCCACATCTGGGGCAATTCAAGCATTTCTCTGGTTCCCGGCAGACGAAAGTCGACATACTTGAAGGCGTCGAGATCGAACGGCTCGTCTGGAAGACCCTTCACCTTCTCCCGGGGATAATCGTCCGCCGTCAGCTCACGCGCACCCTCACACGCCGAGGCAACCCTGCTGCACCTACCCCCGGGAGTGCCACTGCTGCGCATCCTGCGCACCACCAGCGATTCCACCGGCAAAGTAGTCGAGGTCAACGACACCCGCATGAGCGCGGAACGAACGGTACAGCAGCGAAGCCACCGCGCTATCGCCCGCTGAAAGGACGGGACATGAACGCGACCGACTCCTGACTGGAATCGAGCTGCCGCGAGTCCGTACGGCAGGCCCCCGGACTTCTGTTTTACTTCCGTCGAACCATCCGACTCGACCGCACACAACAGGCATCGACCGGCAGTCACCGACAGTGACACCGCCAGGTAACTGGCAGTGTCGCGGACTGTCGAGCCCCATCCGACAGAGTCGATCTTGAACAGCGGGTTCGGGGTTCGAGTCCCTGGCAGCGCACCATCCCAGTAGGTCAGGACATTGCCCATGACCTCTGCCGTACTCCGGGAAGACCAACCGGCGCGGTCAGGGCAGTAGGGTCAGCACCGGCACGTGGGCCGGGCGCACGATGCTGAAGTCCCGGCGGTCGAGGGTGACCACCGTGGGAATGTTCAACCGCTCGGCCAACGCGATCACCGAGGCGTCCACGGTACCCAATGGTAGGTCGTCGTACTTGGCCACGAGTTCGGCGACCCGCTCCAGATCGACGGACAACGACTCGATCAGTGTGTACCGGCCGGCTCGCACATCCGACAGAAACGCCAACTCGGCATAAGTGCCACGGCGGCGCTCCAGCAGGATGCACACCTCGGTGGCCACAGTGGCAGGAATCAGCAGCGGCCCGGCCAGCCGCTCCAACAGGTACTTGCATTCCCGATGGCGGTCGTCGCGGTCATTGACGACCGCCACGATCGGCCCAGTATCGACCAGAATCACGCGGCCGCGCCGGGTTCGGTGCCCAGAATCTCCTCGACCCGCTCCGCTAGATCGGGCTCGGCCGACAGCGTGCCCGCGCTGGCGAACGTCCGGACCGGTTCCACAGCCAACCCTGTCGAGTCCGGCTGGGCGCGCAACCGCTCAGCGAACTGGTGCGCCTGGTCATCGGTCAGGCCGACCTCGACCACGGCGCGCAGCACCTCGCCGATCCCCGCGACCCGGTCCTCGGGCAAGACGTCGACCAAGCGATGCACTTCGTCCCTGGTGGCCATACCACCAGTGTCCCACGACCACTCACCCTCCACCGGGCCACAGTGGATCATGGCGACGGGGGTGCCGCCCGATCAGCGGGTTCGGGGTTCGAGTCCCTGACGGCGCACATTCCTGACGAGGTGGACCCGCGCTCCGACTCGATGGATCGAAGTGTTGCCATCGGGCGCTCTTGTGGAGACACTCTTATCCATGGCTGTCGCGGCGATCGAGCTGCCACCTACCTTCACCACGCGAACCGCTCGGGCGTTCGGACTACATCCTCGTGACCTGTACCGGCTGCGGGACGAGGGCGAGCTGCTCGAGTTGTCCCGGGGTGTGTTCCGGCGAGCCGACGCCCCGGCCCCGACCCTGCCCGATCTTCTCGCGGTCTCGTACCGTACGCCGGTGGGCGTCGTCTGTTGTCTCTCCGCGCTGGTCGTGCACGACCTGACCGACGAGATCCCCACGGCAGTGCAGATCGCCGTCCCGCGCCGGAATCGTCCGCCGCGCATCAGCCATCCGCCCACCGAGGTGTTCCGCTTCGCCACCGCCACCTTCGAGCTTGGGCTGTCCACCGTGGAAGCGGCCCCTGGTGAGCGCATCCGGGTCTACAGCGCGGAACGAACGGTGGTGGACCTCATGCGGCTGCGCCACCGC
>JBQTGW010000109.1:0-11954 GCA_052390495.1 Pseudonocardiales bacterium | reverse complement strand
TCGGCGGCGGTCAGGGAACCGTGGTGGCCGATCAGGGGGTCCAACCTGGATCTGACCAGCGACCGCACAACCACGAAATCCGTGCGGGCGGCGACGATGACGTCACCGATACGGTCTCGGAAGTGGTCCTCGACGACGGGGCCGAACCAACCCTGCGCGATGGCCTCGGCACGGGTCACGATCCAGGCCCGGTCCCCGATCAGCTCCCGCCAGGCCGCGAGCACGTCGTCGGTGGCGCCCGGCTCGGTATAGACGTACCGGGCCCGCGGCTCCCCACCCAGCAGGCGCACCCCGGCCTGCAGGGCCGGTTCGGTATCGAAGTCCAGCCGACCTTGCTCGGGCACCGTTACCATCCCGTGGTCCGCGGTCACCACGAGCTGGCCGCCCGGTGGCAGTCCTTCGGCGATCACGGCGGCCAACCGGTCGATATGAGCCAGCTGCAGCCGCCACGGCAGGGAACCGACGCCATACACATGGCCGAGCAGGTCCAGGTCACCGTGGTAGGCGTAACAGAACGCCCGCTCACCACCGGATAGCGCGGCCACTGCGGTACTGGCCAGATCACCCAGCGCGTGCACGCCGTGAAAGTCGGCGCCACGCCAGACTGCGCGATCCAGACCTGTGCCCTGATGCTGGTGCGGAACCGCCAGCCGGACCCGCACCCCCGCGGCCGTGGCCCGCTCCAGCGTTGTGGGTGTCGGCTGGATGTGCTCGGGAACGAACCGATCCCGCAGGTCGACGTCGTCGCCGTGGGCGTGCGTGCGCCAGGACAACGCGTTGATCAGCATGCCGTCGGGGACGGCGAACGAGAAGCCGACGATGCCGTGCTGACCCGCCGGCAGGCCCGTTCCCAGGGCGGCCACGCTGGTCGCCGTCGTCGCCGGAAACCCCGCCGTGATGGGCGCAGTACCTTCGGTCAGGGACGTGAGGAACGGGGCGTCCGCCGGATGCTCACGCAACGACTGCCAGCCTAGACCGTCCACCAGCAGCAAACACACCTGGCGCGCCGGGTGCAGCCCCAGCCGATCGGCGAAACCGGGCACCCCGAGGCCAGACAGCAGCGAGGGCATCACGTCGGCGAGCGCGCCCACCCCGTAGGCGGGCACCAGCGGAGTATCCATATTCAGCAGTCTCCAGGCTTGACGCCCCTCGCTGCGTCGTTCCAGTCTTCCATCACCGCAGCGCTCGCACAGCCGGCCAGGGGGAGCCTGCGGTTCCCGGGCGGCCAGTCCCCGGACAAGCAGGCGTTGTACCCCAGGTGGTTCTTCCAGGACGACGTCTGATCCTCGAACCCGTAATCGCCGAACCGCTGCCAGTAATCATCCCGGAATTTCAGCATGCGTCCGTCCTGATCACGGTTGAATTCGGGATGCTCGTAGAGACAGAGCCATCCCGTGGGGCAGGGCTGGCCTCTCCCGAGAGTGACCTGAGCGAGGTGGTCGACGCTACTCGAGAAAACCTGGCCATCGTGGACAGCGGTAGGTGGGGTGGCAATGATGTACGAGACTACTGCACCTCCGATCAGAAATACAGCGAACGCGGTACGGACCATTCCCACCGTGGTCATTCTTCTTGCCATCTCGATCGCTCCAATATTCGGGGTGCCGCGGTGCGTGGTACAACGCCGCCGAGGAGGCGGCCGACGTATCGGCTACCCCCTCGGCGACGGCCCCTCGACTGTAAAAACTGTCTCGCCCCCTTATTACCGGTAGACCAGGAAGGCGCTGGCCATCCAGCCGGTTCCGCCGCCTGCGAGGTAAACCTGAGTCCACCATCGGCCGTCGTTGAAGTAGTCTTTACACGGACCGGTAACATGGTCACCCCGGTTCTTCCGCTTGATCACGTGGGCGGTCGAATCGGGTGCCCGACGCACGGCGACACCATCGCCGGTAACGGTGTAGTGGCAAGTAGCGGCCGCCAGAGTGGTTGCCGTCGAAGCGGAAGCGGGGGCGGGGGCCACCGCGGCTTGGGCGATGCCCGCTGCCGGCAGAGCGAGCGCAAAAGTCGTGGCGGCGGCCGCGGCGGTACGGGTGATCCAGTGCATGGCGTTTCCTTCCTCCGATCGCCCGGATGGGCGGTACGGGAGAAGCGAAACCGACCAGGGCAGGCCCTGTCCGCAACACCGAACCAACTCCGGAACCGGTACGCATCGCCACTGGTCATCACGGCTATACCACATACTTGACACCGGAAGAGACCGGACGCGGTGAGGAGGAACCCGCCATGGCGGGCAGGGGCAGCGAAGGCCCGGTTGCGGACTTCTGCGCCGCTTTGCGGCGGCTACAGCAACGTTCCGGAATCTCCCCGGCTGCGCTGGCCAGCCGGCTGGGGTACCGGAAGTCCCAGATGTACGAGATCTTGGATGGCCGGATCAGCCGACCGCCGGAGTGGGACCGGGTGGTCGAACCGCTGGTCCGGGTGTGCGCTCCGGATGACAAGAGCGCAGTCGCTTACTGGCGTCGTCGGCACAGTGAACTCGTGGAGGTGTACGACGAGCTTCGGCGTCGGGGCCAACCGGACGGCCCGCCCACGGCGAAGTCGGCCGTGGGCGGGCCGCCTGCACAATTACCGGCCGACGTGGACACCTTCACCGGCCGCACCTGGGAACTGGCAGAACTCCAACGCATGTCGGCCCGAACCACTGGCCAGACAGATACGGCGGTGGCGATCTCGGTGGTGTCGGGCACCGCCGGGGTGGGCAAGACCGCGCTGGCGCTGCGCTGGGCGCACCGGGTCCGAGACGAGTTCCCCGATGGGCAGTTGTACGTCAACCTGCGTGGCTACGACCTCGACCAGCCGCTCTCGGCGGGGGATGCGCTGGCCGGATTCCTGCGCGCGCTGGGCCTGGCCGGGCCGGACATCCCCCTGGAGCCCGACGAGCGGGCCGCCTGTTACCGGAGCCTGCTGACCGGGCGGCGGATGCTGGTGGTGCTGGACAACGCCACCGACGTCGAGCAGGTCCGCCCGCTGCTGCCCGGCACCCGGTCCTGCGCGGTGCTGGTGACCAGCCGGGACTCGCTGGCCGGGCTGGTGGCCCGAGAAGGGGCGCGGCGCCTGGACCTCGACCTGCTCCCCCCGCAGGACGCGGTGGGGCTGCTGGGTGCGTTGATCGGCGAGCGGGTCGACGCTGAACCCGACGCTGCCGCGGTGCTGGCGAGCCAGTGCGCGCGACTACCCCTGGCGTTACGGGTGGCCGCCGAACTGGCCGCGACCCGCCCTGCCACCAGCCTGGCCGGGCTGGTCACCGAGCTGGCTGATGAACAGCGGCGGCTGGAGCTACTGGATGCGGGCGGCGACGGACGTACCGCCGTGCGGGGCGTGTTCTCCTGGTCCTACCGGCACCTGCCCGCCGAGGCGGCCGTGGCGTTCCGGCGGCTGGGCAGCCACCCCGGCCCCGACCTGGACACCTACGCCGCTGCGGCGCTCATCGACACCAGCCTCCCCCGGACGCAACACCTGCTCGACGTGCTTTCCCGCGGGCACCTGATCTCGAACACCAGCCCCGGCCGGTACGGTATCCACGATCTACTCCGCGCCTACGCCGTCGATCTGGGCACCATCGAGGACCACGAGCAGGCGCGGCGGACGGCGTCGACCCGGCTGTTCGATCACTACGTGGCCACCGCCGCGGCCGCGATGAACACCCTCTACCCGGCCGAACGGCATCGGCGTCCCCCCGTCCCCACCCCGGCCACCCCAACCCCGGCCACCCCAACCCCGGCCGTCCCCACCCCGGGCACGCCCAGCCCACCGGTCGCCGAGCCGGACGCGGCACGGGCCTGGCTGGACACCGAGCGGGCCACCCTGACCGCCGTCTGTGCGTACACCGCCGCTCACGGCTGGGCCGGTCACACCGTCAGGATGGCCGCCATCCTGTTCCGCCACCTCGACGTCGGGGGGCACTATCTCGACGCCCTGACCATCCACACCCACGCCCGCCACGCCGCTGCGCACACCGGCGACCGGTCGGCCGAAGCGAGCGCACTCACCAACCTCGGCACCGTCTACTGGCAGCAGTGCCGTTACGACCAGGCCATCGACCATTTCCAACAGGCCCTGGCCCTGGCCCGAGAGATCGGCGACCAGCTCGGCGAAGGCCGCGCGCTCGGCAACCTCGGCCAGGTCCACCTGCAGCAAGGCCGCTACCAGCAGGCCGCTGAGCACCAGCAACAGGCCGTGGCGCTGTTCCACGAGATCGGCGACCGAGCGGGCGAAGTCATTGCGCTGGTCAACCTGGGCCTGGTCCACGTACGGCAGGGCTGCTGGCAGCAGGCGGCTGAGCACTTCCAGCAGACCCTCACCCTGGCCCGCGAGATCGGGGACCAGGCCATCGAAGCCCACGCGCTGACCAACCTCGGCAACGTCCACCGCCAGCAAGGCCGCTACCAGCAGGCCGCCGACCACCAGCAACAGGCCCTCACCCTGGCCACCCAGATCGGCGACCGCGGCGCCGAGGCGGAAGCCCTCAACGGCCTCGGCGAGACCCTGCGCAGCATCGGAGAGCTGTGCGAGGCATGCATCCGCCACACCGCAGCCCTCACGCTCGCCACCCAGATCGGCGACCGCTATGAGCAGGCCCGGGCACATGACGGCCTCGCCAACGCCCACCACACCGCCGACGACCCCGACCAGGCCCGGCAACATTGGTGCGAAGCATTAGCCCGCTACCGCGACCTCGGCGTACCCGAAGCCGATACCGTCCAGGCTCACCTGACCGAGCTCAATTCGGTCCGCAAGGACCAGGCTTAAGGCCGCTGGCTGCCTCATCCCAGCCCGGCTCCATGCTGATAACGGCGGTTCCGGCGGGGAGCGGTAGCGTCGTCGTGACAACTGGCCACTGCTGGGACAAGCAGACCTCGCGCCCCAGGTGGTTCTTCCACGATGACATCTTGTCGTCGAAGTCGTGCTCACCGAGCCACTGCCAATAGTCTTCCCGGAACTGCAGCTTGCGCCCGTCCTGGTGGCGGTTGAAGTCGGCGTGCTCGTACAGGCAGATCCAGCCGTCATTGCAAGGCTGGTCGCGCATCGGCGGCAGGGTCGTGGGCGGGCCGACGTTCGCACCGACGAGTGGATCATCTTCAGCTACCTGGTCTACCCCCCAGCCCCACACGGCGATTGCGGCCACGGCAAGCACCGCAGCCACGGCTGCCAGGACGAGAACCGGCCGAGTGGCGCGCTTGCCCGCCAGATTGACAGACTGGCCAGTCGGATTGGCTGGCTGCCGGGCTGGATCGGCGGGCTGGCTGGGCGGCAGTCCCGCCGGGCTCGAGGCGGTCGCCGCGGCGATGCGCCGACGGGCGGCGACCCACCGCGCCACCTCCTCCTGATCGCATCCACAAGCCGAGACGAGGGCGACGACGAGATCTTCGCGAGGCAGCGTGGGACGGCCCAGCGCGGCCGCAACAGTGCTGCGTGGCAGCACGTCACCATTGGCCTTCGCCCGCTTCTCCAACTGCCGCAGGCCCTCCCCCGTCCAGCCTTGAAGCCCCCGCAACACCGCCACAAACTCGGCCGGAGTGTGCGCCGTATCTGGATCCGGCAGGCCCGGCTCGGCGGAATGATCAACTGTGTCGGCCACTCAAGCCACTCCCCTCAGCCGAATCGACGCCACTGGTAGTAGGCAGTCGATCGCATTCAGTGGTAGCTATTGTGCCGGTACCGCTAACCGGGCGGCGGCGGGGCCCGACCGCTGTGCTGACGGCCGGGCCCGCGGCTTACGATTCAGGTTGGCCACACAAGACCCCGCTACTGCCAGTAGGTACTAAGGTAACTCTGTGTGAATTCAACGATCATCATCGTCACGGTCATGCCATCTCCAGTTGCCGAAGGGGCGGTGCGACCAATCCAGCCGCAGCCCCGCCCGGTCCGACAACAGAAACCCCCGTCCGGGACCGTCCCGGACCGTCCAGCACCACCCTGAACTGCACAGACACTCCGCACGCGGGCACCAACGGAGCCTGCATACCCAGCAGCTTCCAGTGCTGTGCGGGCATGGTCAAACGTGCTGCGCGGGCATGGCAGTCGGCATGCTCGCGTCATGCTACCGTCTGGGCATGGGTGCCATCCAGGTCAAGAACGTCCCCGAGGATCTCCACGAGGCGCTGCGCCGCAGGGCGGCCCGTGAAGGCATGGATCTGCAGAGCTACCTGCTGCGGCTCATCCGGATCGATCTGTCCCTGCCCAGCGAGACCGAGTGGCTCGAGGAGCTCCGCACCCAACCGACGGTGACGGGGCTCCCCCCCGCTGCGGAGATGCTCCGGGCCAGCCGGGAAGACCGGGAACAACGACTGGACGACCATGGCGATCGTCATTGACGCCTCGGCGCTCGCCGAGGTCGTCGCCCGTAGCAAGCGTGCCGGTCAGATCGAGGAGATCATCGACCGACAGCCCCTGATCGCCCCGGATCTGATCAACAGCGAGGTGCTCTCGGTACTGCGGAGATGGCTGGCGAAATCCCTCGTCGACCTTCCATCCGCCGAGCGCGCAGTACACAACCTCACCACCGCGCCCGTTCGCCGGTTCACTACCTCCACGTTCATCGATGAAATGTGGTCCACTCGGCACAACCTCACGCCGTATGACGCTGCCTATGTAGTGCTGGCACGCCGGACCGGCGCGGCTCTCCTGACGCTGGACCAGCGATTGACGCAAGCACCAGCCTTGGGAATCCCCCTGCTCACGATCCGCAACGCAAAAACCGCAGAGTAAGACACCGAGGGCAAACCGCTCAGGTGATGGCTAGCATGATTGTTTCTGTTGGAGTTATCTGCCCGTTGGCGCGTCGTTCGAGGAAAGTCACGCCGGCGGCGATTTCACGGAAGGTACCGCCGAGCTGGTTCGCCTTGCGCGCGTCGGCTTCCGCCGCCAGGCACAGCGCCGCGAGTCGTATGGCGGTAGCGGTATCCTTGGTAAGCCGCCGTTGCCGGGTGAATATCGGCAGCGCGGCTTCCTGAAGATTTTTCACGACTAGGTGCACCCAGGGCAACGGAGCTGCGTCATCCAACGGCCCAAGGAGCTGTAACAGAGCTTGCTGTCCGCTGTGGACCTTGTCTGCCAGGGTATCCGGAGAAACGACGTAGCGCGCTTCGGCAATGCCCGTTTCGTCGATGAATACCCGCGCGAACTCGGCGGGCCAGGTGTCCGTCGACGGGAACTGGCGAAGGACACGAGTAAGAGCGTGCGTCAGCGCACTGCCCATAACCCGAGCGCGAAGGTCTTCGAGGGCCAGAGCAAGGTCACGGGCGAGGTCACGGGCGAAGTGGCGGGCGACGACGAAGTCGAGGTTGAGATCCTGGTCGAGTGTGCGGGCGAAGCCGAGGGCACGGGCGAGATCAAGGTCGTGGTTACGGGCGACATCACGGGCGAAATCGTGGGCGCGGTCAAGTGCGCGGGCGAAGACGCTGGCGATGGCGTTGTTGAGGCGGAAGACGCGAACGAGGTCGTGGACGAGGTCTCGGGCGAAGCCGAGAGCGACGCCGGGGTCGAAGTCGAGAGCGAAGACCCGGGCGAGGGCCCGGTCCAGGTGGTGCTCAGGGGCGAAGCCGAGATCGAAGTCGAGGTCGCGGTCCAGATCACGGGCGAGACCGAGGTAACTGTCGAGGTCACGATCGTGGATGAAAACCCGGCAGGTGATGATCGATCGGAGTATCAGCAACCGGATCAGGGTCGGGGTTGAGCGTTCGATGTCGTCTGTGACATGGCGGGCGAGGGTGGCCGCGTCGATCAGGTGGGGGTGGTCCGCACCGGCTGGGGTCCACAGCTCGGGTTGGCCGTGTTCGATGTCGGGTTCCAGCCAGACGCTGTGGGGTGCTATTCCGGGCATCGACATGGTGAGCGCAGAGTCGTTGATCTCCGCGAGATACGGCAGGCGGTAGACGGTGTCGTCGCCGGTCACCCAGTTAACCCAGTGCACGAACGCGACGACAGCACTTCTGCTGACACCGGTGATCGGCTCATCTGCGCCGGATTCGAGGTGCATGGGACGCTCGGGGGCGGGGGCCAGGGTGTCCTGCTGGTAAAGCCGGTAGAGGCCAGTAGTGATGGGGTAGGCGCAGACGCGGCCCCCGTTGCCGGTGCGGACGAGGTGGCGAAGGTGGCGGGTGAGCAGGACACCGGCGATGCGGCGGCGGCGTTCGGGGTCGGTGGCGGAGGCGAACGCGCTAGCAGGAAGATCGTCAAGGCGGTCGCGTAGTTCCGGCGCTAGCTCGCTGCCCTGTTCGGCGCAATCGAATGCGAGCGACAGTGCGGTGACGCTGGTAGAGGCCAGACATGCCCGCACGATCGGATCGGCGTCCGACCGGGCGGTGTACAGCAGAGTCGTCTCTCGCCACCAGACGTCGTCGACGGTGTCCACCAGAACGTTGGAGAGTCCCTTGTCGCGAATGTGAGCAGCGGCGAGGTATTCCTGGAAGGTCGGGTGAGCGAAAGAGTACAGGCCGCTTTCGCGTTCGATCAGCAGCCCGTGGGATTCGATGTCGGTGAGGAATTCCTCGACGGTCAGCTTTCGAGACATGCGGCGTAGCGCAGGGCTGATCTCGGCGAGGACGTCTGCCCGGGGCAGATCCCGCACCTGCCGTTGCATCATCGCGAACGCGAGCCCGCGCAGCAGGGCTTCCTTCTTGTCGCCATCCAACACGATCGGAAGTGTCTTGGCCTCCAACCGCCGCCAGAGCATGACCTGACAGATCTCGCCGTACAGATCGACCCGGCTGCCGGGCAGCGCGCCGCGATAACGGTGCACCGTGGCAATCATGGTGAGCAGCAACGGGTTGGCCGTCAGGTCAGACAGTCCGGGCGCGCCGTTCAACCGCTGCAGCAGATCGTCCGCCGCAGCCTCGGCCGTTAGTCGGACGTCCTCCTCCGTCGTGCCGGTGCTACGCCGCTCGATAGCGAGATACCAGCTCCGCGCAAAACGGATCACCTGCTCGGGGGTGAAGCTGCGAACTACCAGCTGGGTCGCGCCGTCAATGCGCGCCGTCCGGTAGCCGTGGGGCCGTGACGTGATCACGTAGTCGTTCTTCGGATATTGCCTGATCAGGTGCTCAACCCAGTTGGCAACGCCCCTGCGGTCCGCTGGCCGGGCCACCTCGTCCAGCCCGTCGAGCAGCACCAGGCAGTCACCGTCGTGCAACCGCTGCTCGAACCAGCCGTTTGGCTCGTCGGTGCGGTACCGCCCGAGCGTGCCGCGCACCAGTTCGGGGAGCGCGACATCCGGAGTCGAGGCGATGGCGGAAACATGGTCACGCAGATACAGCAGGATCGGTATCGTCCGCAGCCGACCTCGGTGAGCGTGGCAGAGCTGCCGGGCGGTGTGGCGCAACAAGGTGGTCTTCCCACTGCCGGGAGCACCGATGACCGCCAAGACCACCGGTTGCGGGCTGTCGAGAAAGTCCCCGATCGAATGGCGATCGGTCACGTGCGCAGGCAGGGTGGCCAGCAAGCCTCCGGACGCATGATTCGACTCCCAGAACGCGAGACTCACATCGACGAAGACCTCGTCCAACTCGGGCGTGTAGAAGCCGACAGTCGCCAGGCCCTTGAGATCGATGAAGCGCAGACTGCCGAGCACGAACTCCCGATAGCGCTGGGCGAATCGGGTAAGCCGCTGCTCCAACGTCCGGTCAAGGCTGTTGACAATCCGCTCCTGCCAGCGTTTCTGTAAATCCGCAGCGATCTTCCAGGCGAAAAGCACCATCTCATATCCTCCGAGGAGAACCGCCGTGAGCACCGGCTGGCTCATCACAAAATCCCACCACACGGCCACCACGGCGACCGGTGGGCCGACCGCGGCCAGCACCGCTGCGACGCGCACCGCCACCGTGCCCATCCCCGCCATCGACCCCGCCATCGAACACGGCCGCCCTTCGCCCACCCAGACGTCTGACTGTGCCAATCGCAGTATGACCGCCGAGTTCACCGCCGCGCAGCGCATTTGACTCACTCCGCACAGTGCCCGCCCGGCACAGCGACAGCTACGGAACCTCATCGGTCGGCAGCAGCCGGAACCGGCCTCCTTGCAGCGGCGTCAACTGCCGGAAGTGCCGGTGGTCGAGGGTGAGCAGATCACGCGTTTCGTACCGGGCAGCCAGCACGACCAGTGATGCGTCGGTGATGCCGAGCTCAAGATCGGCAAACCGCCGGTCCATCTCCAGTGCACGCTGGAGATCCGGTGGCCCGAACTCCGGAATGTCGTAAGCCCCACCTGCGAGTTCCTCGATTGTGAGCTGAGCGGCGTGCGTGCTGACGCGCTGCCGCAGTAGGTAGTCCAGCTCGGCGACGACCAAGGGCGAAACGACCAGGTCCGTCGTGGCCTGCAGGGCCCGCAGCGCGCCATTGTGGGCAGTGTCCGTGGCATCGAAAGCAGCGAGCAGCCCGCTGGTGTCGCAGATCACCGTTCGCCGAAGCCTTCGGCGAGGATCTCATCAACCCGGCTGGCGAGATCCGACGTCCCCGGGCCGGTCCCACTCGCGAACAGGGCACCCTTCGGCCTGGGTCGGGGCTGCGACACAGCGTGGCGGAGCGCCTCACGGTAGAACTCTGCCTCGCTGATCCCACGACGCCGCGCAGCCTCCTCAACCTGGCGCTTGAGCTCGTCAGGCAGGTACAAAGTCGTTTTTACCACACCACGTATGGTACTCCCGGTGTCCCCCACACAGATCGCCAACGCCAGACGACGCTGGGATCAGATCACGACGAGGCCGAGGTGGGGGCTGAGGCGGCGAAGATCCTCCGGATCGGAGGTGATCACCTGCTGGCCACGACGTTGTGCGCAGACCACGACGTGGGCGTCCGCGATGTCCGCGGTACCGCTGGCGGCGAGCAGTCGCCCAACGTTGGTGGCGTCGACTCGGTCGAGGGGGATGACGTCGGTCTTTGGCTGGCGAATCAGCCGGGCAAGACGGGCTTGCCGCTCAGGTCGGCGGATCACCTGCGCCAGGGCGCTTGCCGGGACGGTGACTCGAGCACCGGCCTCGGCAGCTCGGGCGAGCAGCACGACCACCCGGCGGTCGTCACGATCGAGAGCGATGAGCCCGCCTGCGTCGAAGGTGATCCCCGCGGTCACGCTGCCGGCCGCTTGCTGTGCTCACCGGTGCCGAGGATCCGGTCGGCCCACGCTCGTTCGTCCGCGGTGAGATCACCCCCGGTCTGCGCCAGAGCTTCGGCGAGCATCGCTCCCCAACCAGCGACATCATCGAGCGACACACTCACCGCGTGTTGCACGAAACCCGAGACGCTCGGAGCCTTCCCAGATTCGACCAAGCCGCGGATACGTGCCAACTGCTCTTCGCCCAGCGTGACAGTGACCTTCTTAGCCGCCATACCGGTTACCATACCGCTCAGCCCGACGGCTCGCCGAACTCGCCTCCTAACCAGCCCCACTGAGCGCCGGGATCGCGCAGCTCACGCAGACCGTTGACGGCCCCGCACCGCGTTCAGATGCGGACAGCCCAGGAGTCAGCGAACAGCCCAATCGGACCGGTTGTAGCAGTTGACATGGATAGCCCCAACGGCTACGAACGGGAGAGTGCGGACGGTCGTCCGCTGGTGGAAACATCAGCACCCGCTGAGCGGTATAGCCGGCCGACGCACTTGCTGCAGGGCCGCCACCCCAGGGCCACGTCAAGTTCACTGATTGTGTTGCACTCACGACGCCAAGTGATACACCGTGGAACGGGGAGCCCCCGTGAACGCCCCCGCTGCACCCACCCCCTCACCACCCCCCCTTCGGGGCCAGCTAGCCAGGTGCCTCGCGCCGCCCTGAGTGCTGACCTGCCCGGATCGCGCAGACGTCCTCGCTGGATAGCTGCTGCGGGCGCATGATCTCAGCCAGAGCACTCAGGCCACCCCTGCAGTGATCGCCGGAAGGGGGGGGGGGGGGGGGGGGGGGCGCCCGGGGGGACACCCCGCACCGGGGGCCGGGCCCCCGCCGGGCCCCCGCCCCCCCCCGCCCCCCC
>JBQTGW010000108.1:0-1503 GCA_052390495.1 Pseudonocardiales bacterium | reverse complement strand
TTAGCGTGGTACGTGATCGACTCACGAGACGTCGGTCGAGAAACTGGGCGGTGGGCGACCCGCCGTACAATAGCCAGGCATGCGGGGACCGTGGCCGAACCGCCAATGGTGCTGGTGATGAGCCCGTTTGTTAGCGTGGCCCATGGGATGCTCGGGCGACGACAGTGGTGACACGCGCCACCGCGCGTGATCCCGTTTAGGAGAATACTCTTCCGCCGCATCCCTGTCCCCGGATGCTCCGCCCACCCCCAGCCTGGAGGAGCGTACCGTGAGAGCCAGCCAACGTCCGCACCGCAAGTCGCCTTCAACGAGTCCCTCGCTTCTGGAGCGCATCAACCCCAACGCCGCGGGCATCGATTGCGGCTCCGACACCCATTATGTCGCCGTCGCTCCCGGCCGGGACGCGACCCCCGTGCGCGCCTTTCACGCTTTCACGGCGGATCTTCATCGCTTGGCGGACTGGCTGACGGCGTGCGGCGTGACCACCGCCGCCATGGAATCCACCGGCGTGTACTGGATCCCGCTGTTCGAGATTCTTGAGGCCCGCGGCATCGCGGTGTTGCTCGTGAACGCTCGGCACGTGAAGAACGTCCCCGGTCGAAAGACCGACGTCGTGGACTGCCAATGGCTGCAGGAGTTGCATAGCGTGGGCCTGCTGCGCGGGAGTTTCCGACCGACGGCCGCCATCGCGGCCTTGCGCGCCTACCTGCGGCATCGCGAGACCTTGGTCCAGAGCGCGAGCACGCACATCCAGCGCATGCAAAAGGCGTTGATCCAGATGAACCTCCAGCTCTCCATCGTGATCAGCGATATCACCGGCGTCACCGGCTTGCGCATTCTTCGGGATATCATCGCCGGCCAGACCGATCCCCACATCCTCGCCCAGCATCGGGACCACCGGTGTCAGGCCTCGGAGGCCGAGATTACCGCGGCCCTCACCGGGCACTACCGGCCCGAGCACCTCTTCGTGCTGCAACAGAACCTCGCGTTGTTCGACGTCTATCAAGCCCAGTTGGCGACCTGCGATGCCGCCATCGAGGGCCACATCCTCACGCTGGCCGCCGCGGCGCCCGCGCCCCGGCGCCCGGCGCCGGCGCCCCGCACCCGCAAGAAGCCGCGCAACAACGAACCCCGGTTCGACATCCGCACCCCGCTGCACCACCTGACCGGGGTCGATCTCACCCAGATCGACGCGATCGGTCCGTACAGTGCCCTCCGGCTGCTCAGCGAGATTGGCACCGATATGAGCCGGTGGCCCACCGAAAAACACTTCACCTCCTGGCTGACGCTGGCGCCCCGTAACAAGATCTCCGGCGGCCGCCTCCTCAGCTCCAAGACCCAACCGTCCGCCAACCGCGCGGCCACCATCTTGCGCATGTCGGCCATGAACCTCGGCCGGACCGATACCGCTCTCGGTGCCTTCTACCGACGGCTGGCCTATCGGGTCGGCAAAGCCAAAGCCATCACCGCCACGGCCCGCAAGCTCGCGATCCTCGTCTATCG
>JBQTGW010000107.1:0-2479 GCA_052390495.1 Pseudonocardiales bacterium | reverse complement strand
ATGGCCCAGCTCAGCTCGGTCCGAACCCGCAGACAGCTCATCCCGCTGGCAGACGCACTGGCGGCCCGGCCCGGTGCCGACGCGGCCGAGCTGACCCGGATGGCCCGCCACGTCGCCACTACCCGGGTCAGCTAGCGTCCGGCGTCCCAGCACCAGCGCTCTCCCAGCCAGCCGCCTCAGCCCGGAACGTGTCGGCCCACTCGGTGAGGCCGATGGCGGTGTAGATGCGAATCACCTCGGCCATCTGCGTATCAGCGGACGCGCGCTCGCCAGTGGCGATCGCTAACCGGGCGCGGGAGAGGAGGGTGTTCGCCTCACCGAGCCGGTCGCCGATCTGATGGTAGATCAGCAATGCCTGCCCGTAGTACTCGGCGGCGTCCTCGTAGCGATCCTGCCGCAGCGCCACGTCACCGAGGGCCTGGATCGCGTATGCCTCACCGAGCCGGTCGCCGATCTGGCGGTAGATCGGCAATGCCTGCCCGTAGTACTCGGCGGCGTCCTCGTAGCGAGCCTGCCGCAGCGCCACGTCACCGAGGGCCTTGATCGCGTTCGCCTCACCGAGCCGGGCACCGATCTGACGGTAGATCGGCAATGCCCGGGTCAGCAGCCGCTGCTGTGTCGGCCAGTCGCTTTCGAAGGCGGCGGCTTGGGCCAGCAGGGACAACAACTCCACGGTGAGCGCGGGGTCCTCGTCGGGCTGGTTGTCGAGTTCGGCCTGGAGGTGTTCGAGGATTTCCCGTCGCTCCAGCTTGGAGCCTGCCGTTAGCGACCAGTCGTAGTCGATCCCCAGCCCGGCCAGCGTTTCGGTGATGTCGTCGCGATCACCGGTGAAGCGATACACCCCCGTCCGGCCCGACCAGAAGTCGGGAGCCTGCCGGGCGAACTCGCGCACGGCGAACAGCGGCGCCACGAACACCACCGGCCACGGGAAGCGCCCCCAGCAGTAGTCCCGGTTGAGGTTGAGCAGATCCATCGCCGGGGACTGCCGCAGCCGCAGGTCCAGCAGGGACTCCAGCCCGTACACGAACAGCGCGCCCGGCTGATCGTCACCGATCGCCCGCTCCAGCTGGGCGACGATCCCGTCCGAAGCCTGGCCGTCCAGCGTGATCTCCCGAGGGCGCAGACCGCAGGCCCGCGCACAGTCCTGGGCGATCCGGCTGCGCAGCGACGGGTGGTTCGCCACGACGAACCCCAGTCGGAAACCGCTGGCCCGAGTCAGCATCCGGCACAGCGCTTCAAGCTCCTGGCGGTTCTCCTCCGCCGGTGTCGGGGTGCCCTCGCTCATCGACCCCGGTCCGGCTCGACCAGTTCCAACAGCGGATGGCGGTCGTACCAGTGGCCGTCCTCATCCTCGTAGGCCAGCACGAACCGATCCCGCAGCAGCTCGTTCCAGACCCCGTGGTCCTCGCCCACCTTGTCCCGGAACCTGTGCACCTCGGCCAGCAGCTCCCAGTCCGGTTTGCGCAACGGCACAGCCAGGTCCGCGGCGGCGCGGCGCAGCCCACGCTGGGTGATCGCGCGGCTGATCGGCAGCTTGGCGGTGCGATCGAGGATCGACTGCAACATCACGAACAGCCCCCGGATGTGCCCGCCCGAGCGTCTCAGGACGTCATCGAGCAAGTCCGGCTCGGCGAACACTGCATCGAGGCCGACGCCCGCCTTGTCTGCGCGCCGCCGCACGATCTCACGCAGCACCGCCACGCCCGGGGGGAACTCCGCCCCGCCCCGGGTGCTGACCGGGACCGCGGGCAGGGCCAGGATCTCTCTGCCGTAGACATCCTGCAGCCGGGCATACGCGCGGCTGTACGCCAACTCGATCGGGATGGTGTAAATCACGTCGCAGTTCAGCGCCCGCAGCGCTCCAGCGTGGTCGAGGAACAGGTTCTCGTGATTGGTATAGCCGTTGATCGGCTTGCGCGGTATGCGATCGAGCTGGTCAACGATGATCGCGATATCGGCGTAGCCGCCGTTCTTTGACTGCGCCAGCCACGCCCGCGCCTTGCCCAGGATCTCGTTGTTGGTCAGGTCATAGATCGTGGGCAACAGGCCTTGCAGCAGTTTGCGGAACTCCTTACGGGCGGTCGGGAACGCTTCGAACTGTAGGCTGACAGTCAGCGGGTCCATACCGACGTCGGCGCCCTCGACCGTGAACCGCCCTCGGAAAAAGTCGCGAATTCCTCCCAAGGTGTTGCGGAAACTCGTCTCGGCGAGCGTGAATCCCGCCTGCTTGAGATCGGTCACCAGCTGGCGGACGATTTGAAAGACCAGATCCTCGTGCGCGACGTCGTCGAGATGGACCCAGCGCTCGGCGAACAACATCGACACGAACACCCGGCGCCCACCCACACCGTCCTGCAGCCGCTGCCGCACCCGGTTCAGCTCGGTCGTCTTGCCTGCTCCACGGTGCCCGGTGAACAGCCGCGTCACCGGCCCCGGACTACGGGCGATCGAGTTCGCCAAGCGCACCTTGACGTCGTCG
>JBQTGW010000106.1:0-11069 GCA_052390495.1 Pseudonocardiales bacterium | reverse complement strand
GCACCCGGGGGGCCGGGAACCGGGCCGCGGCGGGGGACGGCACCCTGCTGTGGCTACCGGCAGCACCAGCCGACGGCGACGAAGAGTGATCCTTTGACTACGCATCCCGGCCAAGCTCGAAGAGCCGAGTTTCCTCAAGGTGTGTTTCTATTTCCCGTATCCGGCCAAGATCTGGATCAACGGTCACGAGTGGGCCAAGCGTCAGGCTACCCAGGCTGGGATCGGCTTCACCGAGTTGTCCAACGGGTTCGCTACCTGCCAGGACCCGGCTGCGTTGCAGAGATCTGTGATCGGCTCGGTCCGGGCACAATCGAGGTCTTCGTCCAACGCCTGAAAACTTGACACAAATGTGAAGAACTTAGCGACTGAAGATCGTTAGCGACTGAAGATCGTTAGGAGCCAGCGTGTGGGGCGCCGCACGCCGCCCTGAGGGCTGAAATTGGGCCGACTGGTGCACGTGAGGGCACTACGTGCGCCGAGTTCGACATCAGGGCTGCCCGGGCAGTTTCGGACAGCCCTGATATCGAACTCGGCGACAGCAGAGCGGGTCATGGCCGCCCGTATTTCGAAGTAATCGCGGTTCTCGTGGCTACAGCACCGGGCGCACGATCATGACTGGGATCAGCTCATGGTGGCTCGGAGGCCTCGGCGAAGGGCGTCGATCTGGTCGGCGATCATTTTTTGCGAGACCGCTGCATCGGTGATCGTGAAGGAGGCATGGAACGTGCCCGGGTAGTAAGCCAACTCAGTTTTCACCCCGGCCTGAATGAGCCGGTGGGCGTAGGTGATGTCCTCGTCCCGCAACGGATCGAATTCGCAGGCGCTGATGAAGGCCGGAGGCAAACCGGAGAGATCGGTGGCGCGGGCCGGAGCGGCATGCTCCGGTACCTCGCTACTGCCCGGCTCGCGGAGCTTCCCCAGATAGTACGTCCAGCTCACCAGCGCGTTAGCGCGATCGAACTTCGGCGTGTCGGTGAAGGACCGCGCCGAGATGGTGTCCAAACGGTCATCCAGTTCGGGCGACAGCAGGCACTGGATGCACAGCTGCGGTCCACCGCGGTCGCGAGCTAGCAACGTCACGGCAGCGGCGAGCCCACCGCCGGAACTCTCTCCGCCCACCCCGATTCGAGCGGGGTCGATGCCCAGGCCACCAGCATGTTGTGCGGTCCATTCAAGTACGGCGTAGCAATCTTCCAAGCCGGCCGGGAACGGATGTTCGGGGGCGAGCCGATAGTCCACCGACACGACGACCGCGCCGACTTGGTCAGCGATTCGGGTGGCCGAGGAGTGGACGGTGTCCAGGTCGCCGAGCACGAACCCGCCCCCGTGCAGGTAAATCAGTCCAGGGACGGGCTCTGGGTACCCACTTGGCCGGTAGATGCGCACCGTGACCGGCGGGCTGTCCGGCGGGCCGGGAATCGTCCGATGCGTCACGTCCACCGGTATGAGTGGCGTATAGGCCGGTTGGCGTGCCGTGATCTGGCGCAGTGTGGCGCGGGCAGTATCGATATCGGCGAAGTCGACACGGCCGAGCTTCGACACCCACGGTGCCAGCTCGGGATCGAAGTTGTATTTCATGAAAAACCTTTCAGGTACGTTTCCAGTGCAACATCCGGCGCAGCGGGTGTGCACTGATGACTGCGGTGCCGTACAGGGTGAGCTCGTCTCCATCCAGCACTACCTCACGGATCTGCTCCGTGCCCACCATATGCGGATGTGCACTCACTTCGACCTCATGGACCACTACCCGATCGTCGGCGAGTCGCCATTTTCCGGAATAACCCATATAGCTCATCGCGGGTGCTGTGCCAGGGTGGCTCGCCGACTCGGCTTCGTGGTCAGAAGGCATCATGCTGACCGACATATAGCCGTGCGGGTGGTAGATCAGCAGACCGCGCGGGGCGTTTCCGAGGGGTCCTTCGGAGGTGTCACCGGCTTCAGTGATATCGAGGTACGAGACGAGCCGCCACACTCCGATCAGATCGTCCGCTAACATTCTTCTCCTAAACTGCGTATTGTGGGCTGGCGATACCGAACGGAATGGCTACTTTCCATCCACCGGGACACTGGAGACCACGTAACGGGACATGCTCATCCCCGTGCCCTGGCCGAATAGCCGGTTGGACTTCAGGCTCTCGTCATCGAGGAAGGTCTGCGGGTCCGGTTCCCCGGTCGGGGGATCGAAGTAGAAGCCATCCGCGCTGGACAGGCGTACCAGGGCGGATTGTCCGGGCAGCTCGCCGTCGAGTACGGAGATCATGCCCATGCCGCAGTTGAGCTGCCGTGGCTCCACCGGTGTCTCCTCGCCGCCGTGGTCGAGCAACAGGTGCTCGCGGGAGGCAAGGCGATAACCCAGGCGATCGACCTGGTAAACCTCGTTGCCGTCGACCAGCCAGCGCGTGACACCAGCGGAGCGGTCATAGGAGATCTGGAGATGATGCCGGTCGTGGGGGGAACGGTCCGCCACCGGGATCGCGTAGGAGAATGCGGCGTAATTGCCCAGCTGTGCACGCAAATTGGGACGCCGTTCGTAGAAGGCGTAGATCTGCTCGTTGGTGATGACGAAATTGAAGGTCGTAGAGGTCTCCAGGTCGGTAGTGTTCATGGTCACCGAGCCGAGGCGAAGGTCCACGTCCGGGTTGGCCACGTGGTCACCGAACGGATGCCCACCGACTCCGTAGGTGCGACCCGACATCCACGTCTCACACGAGAGTTCCTGGCCTGGCTCGGCGTCGAAACCCTGATGGCCAGTCGATGCCGTGTGATTGGTGAAGGTGAGCCACTTGATGTGGTCGAGTGTTCCCGGCAGCCCACGCCCGTTGTCTACTTCCTGCGCGACGGTGTGCACGAACGCGGGCTCCCCGGTATCGGGGTTGCGGCCGCTGGAGATGACCCGCAGGCCCTTCCTCGATGTTGTGATGTTCCCGTCGTCTGCGACGTAGGGACCGACCGTCCTATAGGACCACCTGGCATCCGGCCCGGTTGCCGAGAAACCGTCGCGAAAGTCGTCCCAGACAATCCGGTACGATGGTTCCGTGGCCTCGGCGACGGCCGGGCCCGCAGGTAGGAGGGCGGCGGCACACACCAGCACGGCGGCCGAAATTGCCGCAAGCTTGATTTTTCTTGACATTCGGATCGGATTCATTCCAGCACCATCTTTCTGTCTCCCGGTAGTTCGTATTCCGCCGGATCGAACTGGTGTGTGCGTTGCCAGTACTCCAGCGCCGAGAAGGGCCAGTTCTGCGCCGTGCGCCCTTTCTCATTGATGAACCAGTTGCTTACTTTCGAGAAACCCCAGGCTCGCTGCGTGTTACCTTGGTCGACCCAGGCGTTGTAGTCGTCGTGGATGTCCCTGCGGATGTCAACGGCCCGGTGCCCGCTTTCAAGGAGGAACCGGATTGCGTCTATGAGGTAGGTCACTGCGCACTCGGAGAAGTAGAAGATGCTGCCGCCCTGCCCGGAGAGGTTCGTGTTCGGCCCGTAGAGACAGAACAGATTCGGGAAGCCGGGTATGTTCATGCCGAGGTAGGCACGGGCGTCCCCGTCCCACATCTCGTGCAGGTCGACACCATTGCGGCCGGTCACCTGCATCGGGGTGAGGAACCGGGAAGCCTGGAACCCGGTGCCGTAAACAAGGACATCGACCTCGTGCTCGGCGCCGTCAGTGGTGATCAATCCCCGCGGGGTTATCTCCTTGATCGACTCTACGACGAGGTGGACGTTCTCCCGCTCCAGGGTGGCCAGCCAGATGCCGTTATCCCGAAACACCCGCTTGGCCCCGACCGGGTAGTCTGGGATGACGAGTGGTCGAAGTTCCGGGGTATTGGGGATCTGCGCCTCCATCCACTGGGTGAGCGATGCCCGTAGCCGCTCGTTCAAGGCCGAGATCGCCTGCTCGGTGGGCGGGTACTGCTGGTCGACGATCCATCCCTCGAGTACGCCGCCCCGTATTTGCAGCCCCGGAGCGAAGAGCCAGAGACGGTGCCAGGCCTGGTAGTACGGCACGTGCTCGAAGAGCCATTGGGCGCTGTCCGGCACCGGATCGTGGTAATGCGGGGTGGGCCGCAGCCAGGGTGGGGTGCGCTGGAAGACGAGGAGCTCGCTGGCCTGCTCGGCGATCTCCGGGATGAACTGGTAGGCGCTGGCGCCGGTGCCGATGACCGCGACCCGCTTGCCGGTCAGATCCACCGAGTGGTCCCACTGGGCGGAATGGAATGCCGGGCCGGTGTAGCAGTCCCGTCCCGGGATATCCGGCAGGCGCGGGCGGTTGAGCTGGCCGACGGCACTGACGAGCACGGTGCTCTCAGCCATCTCCGCTCCTTCCGGTGTACGCACCGCCAGGCGCCACCGACAACGCTCTTCGTCCCACTCCGCCCGGCAGACTTCGCTGTTAAAGCGAATGTGCTCGTAGAGCCCGAATTCCTTGGCGAATTCCCGGAAGTAGTCCAGCAGGACCTCCTGGGTGCAGAAGTAGTACGGCCAATCGATCTTGCTGGCAAAGGAGTAGTTGTAGAGATGGCTGGCTACGTCGACGCGACAACCAGGGTAGCGGTTCTCATACCAGGTGCCCCCGACGTCGCTGTTTTTCTCGTAGATCACAAATGGCACGCCCACCTGTGCCAGGCGGTACCCGGCCAGTAAGCCACTCATCCCGGCACCGATGATGGCCACGCTGACGTCGGCGTGTGGCGCGAGGTCGTCCTTGTGCCAGCGGGGGGCCTTCGGGTCCTGGCCGGGGAGCACGATTTCCTCGGCCAGCAACGGCAGCAGGTCCTCGGCATCGGCCCCCATCGCCCACGTAGTGATGTCTCGAAGCAGCTCAGGGCTTGGCGGCGGCGGGGGAGCGGCCGCACTGTCCCGCAACCGGATGAGGGCGCGTAGTGCGGCCTCGCGCGCCTGCGCCTGCTGATCCAGGGACAGCCCGCCCTGTGGCTGGAACAGCCACCCATTGCTGCGGCTGTTGGCGGGCAGGACGGACAGGTCATTGGTGAGGTGCGCCACAGTCATCAGCAACGCGGGGATCTCGGCGCTGCGCAGATGAGCACGCAAGGTGTCGTCATTCACGGTGATGGGGCGGATCGACGTGTTGAGCATCATCAGCAGCGCCTTCGGATGTGAGTACGTCTGAGGTGTCGCCTGCAGGAAACCGCAAGTTGGTCGTAGCGTACTCGAAAGTCGGTCGAGCCGAGCTAGTTTTTCGTTCGTGAACAGGTCCACACCACGCCACGACCGGTTTTCGACCGGTGCTTGAGTCTAGGGCGTCAACCTGTTGTTGGCCACCACGAGAATTCACGACTGCGGCCATACTGGATAAGAGGTGACGTGCTGCGATGTGCTACTTGAGGGCTTCCCTGCTTACCCGGAGGGTACGATGACGAGACGTGTCGTAATTACCGGTATTGGTGTGCGCGCTCCCGGCGGAAATGGCACCAAGGAATTTTGGGACCTGCTGACCTCGGGTCGGACGGCGACGCGGCGGATCTCCTTCTTCGACCCTTCTCCGTACCGCTCGCAGGTCGCTGCACAGGTCGACTTCGACCCGGTGGCGCAGGGCCTGACCCCGCGCGAGGTCCGCCGCATGGACCGAGCCTCGCAGTTTGCCACGGTCTGTGCGCGCGAGGCCGTCGCGAACAGCGGCCTGGATGTCGGTGCGCTTGACCCGCACCGGGTGGGCGTCAGCCTGGGCAGCGCGGTCGCCGCCGCGACCAGCCTGGAGCAGGAGTACCTGGTGCTCTCCGACGGCGGTAAGAACTGGCTGGTCGATGAGGACTACCTGTCCCCGCACATGTTCGACTACCTCGTGCCGAGCGTCATGCCGGCCGAGGTCGCCTGGACGGTGGGCGCCGAGGGGCCGGTCACCATGGTGTCCAACGGCTGCACCTCGGGCCTGGACTCGGTCGGCCACGCGGTGGCCCTGATCCGCGAGGGCAGCGCCGACGTCATGCTGGCCGGGGCGTCTGACACGCCGATCACTCCTATTGTGGTGGCCTGTTTCGATGCGATCAAGGCGACCACTTCGCGCAATGAGGACCCGGAGCATGCTTCACGGCCGTTCGACAACTCCCGCAACGGTTTCGTGCTCGCCGAGGGCGCCGCGATGTTCGTACTCGAGACCTACGAGCAGGCGCGACGCCGCGGTGCGCATATTTACGCGGAGATTTCCGGCTACGCGACGCGGTGTAATGCCTACCACATGACCGGGCTGAAAGCCGATGGCCGGGAGATGGCCGAGGCGATCCGGGTGGCCATCGACCAGTCCCGAACCAACCCGAGCGAGGTGGACTACATCAATGCACATGGTTCGGGAACGAGGCAGAACGACCGGCACGAGACTGCGGCATTCAAGCGCAGCCTCGGTGAGTACGCTTACAAGACCCCGGTTAGTTCGATCAAGTCGATGGTCGGACATTCCCTCGGCGCCATCGGATCCGTCGAGATCGCCGCTTCCGTGCTGGCGATCGAGCATGGCGCGGTGCCGCCGACGGCGAACCTGCACCAGGCTGATCCTGAATGCGACCTGGACTACGTGCCGCTGGTTGCGCGCGAGCACCAGGTGGACACGGTATTGACCGTCGGCAGTGGGTTCGGCGGTTTCCAGAGCGCGATGGTGTTGCGCCGTCCGACGGGGGTGCCGGAATGACGAACTCCGTAGTGGTGACCGGCCTGGGCGTCCTTGCCCCCAACGGGCTCGGCGCGGAGCACTACTGGGAGGCCACCCTGGAGGGTCGCGGTGGCATCAGCAGGCTCACGCGGTTCGACGTCACCAAGTATCAGGCACAGCTCGCTGGCCAGATCCTCGACTTCGACGCCGCCGAGTACCTGCCCAGCAGGCTGCTGCCGCAGACCGACGTGTCCACCAGGCTGGCGTTGGTCGCCGCCCAGTGGGCGCTGGACGACGCGAAGGTCGACCCCGAGGCCCTGACTGACTATGACATGGGGGTCGTCACCTCCAACGCCTCCGGTGGGTTCGATTTCACCCACCGCGAGTTCAAAAAGCTCTGGTCGCAGGGGTCCCGGTCGGTCAGCGTGTACGAGTCTTTCGCCTGGTTCTACGCGGTGAACACCGGCCAGATCTCGATCCGGCACGGCATGCGCGGACCCAGTAGTGCGCTGGTCGCCGAGCAGGCAGGCGGGCTGGACGCGGTGGGCCACGCCCGGCGCACCGCGCGGTGCGGCACACCGCTGGTGGTGACCGGCGGTGTCGATTCAGCCTTCGACCCCTGGGGCTGGGTGTCCCACCTCTCCAGCGGCCGGGTCAGCCGGGTGCCGGATCCGCGGCGCGCGTACCTGCCCTTCGACGTCAATGCCGGTGGCCACGTGCCCGGTGAAGGTGGCGCCATCCTGGTGCTCGAAGACGCCGAAGCGGCGCAGCGCCGCGGCGCCCCCCGGGTGTACGGCGAGATCGCCGGTTACGCGTGCACGTTCGACCCGCCGCCGGGATCGTCGCGCCCGCCAGGGCTGCGGCGGGCGGCGGAGCTGGCGCTCGCCGACGCCGGGGTCGTTCCGGAGGACATCGACGTGGTGTTCGCCGACTCCGCCGGGGTTCCCGACTCCGACCGCGCCGAGGCCGAGGCAATCAGTGGGCTCTTCTCCCCACACGCTGTTCCGGTCACCGCGCCGAAGGCGCTCACTGGCCGGCTGCTGTCCGGAG
The DNA here is from genome assembly GCA_052390495.1 of Pseudonocardiales bacterium. Classification (GTDB taxonomy): domain Bacteria; phylum Actinomycetota; class Actinomycetes; order Mycobacteriales; family Pseudonocardiaceae. The sequence goes on along the minus strand of JBQTGW010000106.1, from coordinate 3,418 downwards.
GTGGCCCGCTCGACCTGGTCGCCGCGTTGCTGTCGATCAGAGATGGGGTGATCCCGGCGACCGCGGGGACCACCGACGTACCAGAGGACTACCTGATCGATCTGGTCCGGGGGGAGGCGAGGCCCGCCCGGGTCCGCGCCGCCCTCGTGCTCGCCCGCGGCCGGTGGGGTTTCAACTCCGCCGTGGTCGTCCGGGCGATGCCCGACTGATACCGAACACCCAATACCCAACACACCAATACCGAAGGAACTGATGATGAGCAAGATCACGATCCACGACGTGCGCCGGATCCTCGTCGCCTGCGCCGGTGACATCGGAATCTCCGAGCTGCCTGGCGATGTCGCGACCCTGAAGTTCGACGACCTGGGCTACGACTCACTGGCGCTGATGGAGACCGCGGCACGCCTCGAGCAGGAGTACGGGGCGATCATCCCGGAGGAGCAGATCACCGAGGTCCAGACACCGCAGGAGCTGCTCGACCTGGTCAACATGAACCTGGTGGAAGCGGCATGAACATGAAGCAGCCACGTACCCACACCATGGAGCACTCCCGGGTGGTGAACGCGCCTCCGGAGGTGCTGTACGAGCTGGTGGCCGACGTGACCCGGTGGCCGGTGATCTTCGGGCCGAGCCTGCACGTGCAGCACATCCAGCGCGATCCGGCGCACGAGCGCTTTCAGCTCTGGGCGCTGGTGGGCGGTGAGGTGAAGAACTGGACCTCGCGGCGCACGCTGGACGCGTCGGGACTGGGTATCACCTTCGAGCAGGAGCGCAGCCAGGCGCCGATCCTGTCGATGGGCGGGAGCTGGTCTTTCCGGGCTTTGCCCCGTGGTCGTACCCAGGTGGTGCTCGACCATCACTTCTCCGCCGACGGACAACGGGTGATCGACTGGATCGCCGAGGCGGTCGACCGCAACAGCGAGGACGAGCTGGCCGCACTGGGCAGGATCGCCGAGCTGGGCGCACCGGTACACGAGATTGTCGACACCTTCGAAGACACCGTTCTCCTGGCCGGCAGCGCGGCCGACGTTTACACCTTCATCAACCGCGCTGATGAGTGGCCCGATCGGCTACCCCATGTGAGCCGGGTGCTGCTGCGCGAGGAGCAGGCGGGGGTGCAGCACATGGAGATGGACACAGTGACGGCGGACGGCAGCGCACATACCACGAAGTCCGTGCGGATCTGTTTCCCTTCCGAGCGGATCGTGTACAAGCAACTCCTGCCACCGGCCGTGCTCCTCGGCCACAGTGGTGCGTGGCACTTCGCCGACGTGCCCGGTGATCCGGACAGCGCGGTGGTGACGGCTCGGCATACGGTGGCCATCAATCCGGCCGCAGCCCGCGAGGTGCTCGGGTCGGACAGCACCCTCGCAGATGCCCGGCGTTATCTTCGTGAGGCGCTCGGTGGCAACGGACGCGCCACGATGGCCCATGCCGGGAGCTATGCCCAGTCCCGGTTGGCCGTGCCCGCCGAGGGGGCCCGGTGACCATCCTCGCTGCGGACAGCCGCGTCCGGACCGCGGATCCGCCACGCCTGGTCGAGGTGGCCGACGGCGTGTACGGCTATGTCCAGCTGCCCGGCGGCTGGTGTGTGAGCAACGCCGGGGTGATCGCTGGTCCCGATGGGGCGCTGGTCATCGACACCCTCGCCACCGAGAGCCGGGCGAAGCGGCTCGTTGAGGCGGTCGATGCGCTGCGGCCAGGGCCAGCCCGCACCCTGGTGAACACGCACCACCACGGTGACCACAACTTCGGCAACCACCTGTTCGGACCCTCGGCACTCGTCATCGCCCATGAGCTCGCCCGCACCGAGATGGCCGCGACCGGGCTGGCGTTGACCATGCTGTGGCCAGGTCAGGAGTGGGGTGACGTCCGGGTGACGCTGCCGTCGGTGACGTTCACCGACCGGCTTAGGGTCCACATCGGACAACGTCGGGCGGAGCTGATCCACGTGGGCCCCGCGCACACCACCAACGACGTGGTGGTCTGGCTGCCCGACGACGAGGTCCTGTTCACCGGGGACGTGGTGCTGTCGCAGGCCACGCCGTTCACGCTGATGGGCTCGGTGCGCGGCTCCCTGGCCGCCGTGGAGGCACTTTCCCAGCTCGGCGCCCGTACGGTCGTCTGCGGACATGGCCCGGTCGCCGGCCCGGAGGTGTTCGAGCAGACGCTCGCCTACCTGCGGTGGATCGAGCGACTGGCGGCGCAGGGAGCGACACACGGCCGCACACCACTGGAGCTGGCCAGGGAAGCCGACCTCGGCGAGTTCGACGAACTGCTGGACCCGGAACGAATCGTCGGCAACCTGCATCGTGCCTACGCAGAACTCGAGGGCGGCGAGCAAGGTCGGCCGCTCGACGTGATGTCCATCTTCGGCGAGATGGTCGCATACAACAATGGGCGGCTCCCCACCTGCCTGGCCTGACCGATCTGTCTGGCTGCGCATGGCGCACAGCCGCCGTCTGGAGGATATTATCGTGATCTCATCGCTGCTTAAGCCCAACAACATGAGCCAGCGCAGTTTTGATTCTACGGCGTTTCGCGACGCAATGGCCCGTTTCCCGAGTGGTGTCACCATCGTGACAACGCACGACGAGAGCGGCAGCCCCTACGGTTTCACCGCCAGCTCGTTCTGTTCCGTCTCTGCTGAGCCCCCGCTGGTGCTCGTCTGCCTGGCCAAATCGGCGTACTCCTACCCGGTGTTCGCCCGCATCGACCGATTTGCGATCAGTATTCTGCAGACCGACCACGTGCACCTCGCGCGGCGGTTCGCCAGCAAAAATGTTGACAAGTTCGCCTGCGGTGGATTCGTCCGTACTCCGCGCGGCGCCACAGTGCTGGAAGAAGCACTGGCCGTGGTCGAATGTTCGGTTCACAACCGACACGATGCTGGTGATCACATGATCATGGTGGGTGAGGTGGAGGAGGTACTGCTGGCCGACCGTCGCAGGCCGGCCGTCTACTTCGATCGCGCGTTCAGCACGATCTGCCCGCCGTCCTGTGAACATCCATGAGCGGCCGAGTACCCCCACCCCACGGGGCGCCCTAGCGGCTGGTCACAGCCGGTGAGGCGCCCCGTCCGCTGCCTCGCCAGGCCCGTCATCGGCGACCACACCGGACGCCGAGGAGGACCGGCTCCGGCGCTCTGCCATCCCCAGTGATCCCCCTCACGAACCGTCGAGCCCACCAGCGCACGTATCAGGGGTGCCGCCTACTGGCTCTGTATGGTTAACCGACTAGCGGATGTGGTCGATGAAGCCACAGCGTCGATGAAGCCACAGCGTCAATGAGGCCACGGCGCAGCCCTAGCTCGGGTAGTGCACGCATGACTTGTAATCGGGGACCGACACCGAGGAGCAGTTCAATGGCGGAGCGCGGGGCTCACTTGACATCGTGCGCGTCAGGATGGGCGCAAATG
>JBQTGW010000105.1:0-35964 GCA_052390495.1 Pseudonocardiales bacterium | reverse complement strand
TGCACCACCCACGACTGGCGGTCGGTGCGGTAGAGCGTCGGCGAGCCACTGGGCTCCGAACCGGGATCTTTGGCAACGAAGGTAAGTTTCACGCCCGCCTCCTCAGTAGGACTTTGCGGCGACTTGCCGTCACGTCATCCTCACGGACGGTACGACGCGGGTCAATCTGCAAGTTTCCGCAAGTTCCTAGAACACGATCTCATACGGCGCCTACGTTGCGTCCCGGCGGGTGTCCCCGTTTGCTGAAAGGGGCCACTTGACCAAGATTACTATCCGCAACGACAGGGAAGGTTCTGCCATGACCACCGAGAGGCTGGAGCGGCCCGTGGCCGCGAGCACCGTCGATCTCGATCTGGACGTCAGGATCGTCACCCCCGGCCCCGTGACGGCGGCGCTGCTCAGCAGCACCGACAACGGATGCAACACCCGTGCGGGGCAGCGACTGCTGAGGCGCACGGGTGGCCGTCGTGGGCGGACCCTCCTGTCGGAGACGGCCAGAGAGCTTTCTCGATGACAGTCAATGTGGCCGACGGGAGGCGTCACGCTCAAGCGGATGAGAACGCTTGCCGCCAGCGTGCTTGGCGAGCATACCGACGACGCCGTCTCGCGCGCCATATATGGATCGGCTTGGCCGTGTGAGCTCGTCGTGCTGGCTGCTCGCCATCTTTGAACCTGCACAGGCTGGCAGCTTGGTTGAGCTAATTAACCAAGCGATTGAGGAAGCGTGCAGCTACAACAAGGACTCAGCCACATGAGTGGGGACGGGATTATACCTGCGTATCGGCCGACCGGTTGGGCTTATCTCAAAGCTGACTGCACTATCCGTTGGCAACGTGGCGACCGTGAAGCCTACGTATTACGTGGTAACCAAGTCGGCAAGTGGGTAACAGATGGCGTGCTGGGCAAATTTCCCGTACCTCACACCGGCTGGGCTGATCTTGAAGAGATCAAGCTTGCCGGTGAGAACTGGGTCAGGGCGAGGCATAAATTCTGCCCGATGTGTCGGAGGCACCAGTGACCACTAGGGCTTGAGGCCCGATTGCTCTTAGGCCGAGTGGTCAGCTTTTTCAGTGATCGTTACCTTGAACCATCTGCGTCGTCCGATGCGCAGCCTGCCGTTTGTCGCGATCGGAACATTTCTCATATGCGGGCGGGAGTGGGCCCAGGGCCACGTCAAGATCGCTAAATGTAGCGAGTTCGTGACGCCACGTCTTGCCCGATTGCCTCGCTCAGCACCGGTTCCCTCCGGGACCCCGTCCGGAGCCAGCTAGCTGGCCGCGTCGCCCCGCCCTGAGAGGTGAAATTGGGTCGGCTGGCGCACGTGAGGGCACTACGTGCGCCGAGTTCGACATCAGAGCTGTCTGGGTGGTCCGGTCAGCTCTGGTGTCGAACTCGGCGACAGCAGAGCGGGTCATGGCGTGGCTGGACTGCTCGGCGGGCAGGCCGCGCGGGCAGGTGAGCACGAGGTGCACGCCATCGACGTCGGTCAGCACATCGGTGATCAGCAGGACGGGGATCCGTCGGCGTCGGGCCAGGTCGAGCAGGATGGCGGCGTGGGTGCGCAGGCGGGTGTAGGCCAGTAGCAACAGCGCGTCGCCGCTGCGCAGTGTCAGGGCGTCCGCAAGCAGTGCCCGCTGGAGATCGGCCAGATCGCGGTAGCCCAGCGTCTGGCAGTGCGCTATAGGAAAGGCTACCCTTAGATCATGCTCGAACTGGTGACGGTGGCTCTGCCTGCCTTTCTGGCCTCGCTGGTGGAGTTCGTCGAGGCATTCACGATCGTGCTCGCGGTCGGTGCCAGCCGGAGCTGGCGTGCTGCGCTGGCCGGTGCGGCGGCTGCCACCGTCGCGCTGGCCTGCCTGTTGATCGCGTTCGGGCCGGGGCTGCTGGACCGGGTCGATGAGCGGGTGCTGCTGCTGGTCATCGGGATCCTGCTGCTGCTGTTCGGCGGCCGGTGGCTGCGCAAGGCCATGCTGCGCTCGGCTGGGCTGATCGCCAAGCACGACGAGGCGGCCGCCTTCGCCAAGGAGGTCGACGCGCTCGGCCGGACCCGTCTGGGTGTCGGGTCCGGCCGAGCCCCTGGGTTTGATTGGGCCGGGTTCGCCGTCAGCGGCAAGGGCGTGTTCCTGGAAGGCGTGGAAGTGGCGTTCATCGTGCTCACCCTCGGTGCCACCGGCGGTGGCTATGCTGCGCCCACCTTCGGTGCCGGGGCTGCCCTGCTGCTGGTCGTCGTGGCAGGCGCGGCGCTGCGCCGTCCGCTGACGCGCATCCCGGAGAACACTCTCAAGTACGCCGTCGGCGCGATGCTGATCACCTTTGGGGTGTACTGGACCGCGGAGGGGCTCGGCGTGGTGTGGACCGGCGGTGCCGCCGCCCTGGGGTACCTGCTGGCCGCCACGTTGGCGTTGTCCTGGCTCAGTGTGTGGTGGCTACGCAGGTCGGTGCAGGCCGAACTGGTGGTGTCCCGGTGAACGCGGCGCTGCGGGCGGTTATGACCGCGGGGCGGGAAGCCTTCGGGCTGCTGGTCGACGACGGCGCGGTGGCCGTCGGCCTCCTGCTCGCGGTCGGCGTGGCCGCGCTGCTCAGTGCTCCTGCGCTGCTCGGTTCTGGCGAGGCGGTCGGCTGGGCGCTGTTCGCGCTGGTGTGGTTGACGCTGGCGGTATCGCTGCACCGAGCCCGCTCTCGGTCCCGCGTCGGCTCCGGTGGTTGACGGGCCGCGTCGCGCGACTAATTCGTGTAAATCTCATCGCTGTCCGTGAGAATTTCACCATATTAGGTTAGGGCACCCTGATTTAAGTTAGCCTCCGCTGGGTCGGGGTCACCAAAACACCACCGCCAAGTGACCGCAGCCGCCTGCGAGGCGGTGAGCAGCATCCCCTAGATCGGGTTATTCAGGTTAGCCTATCCTATATCGGGGGTCACCGAACACCACCACCAGGCGAACCGCACCCACTCCGCAGTGTTGTGTCGCGGGGTGGCTGCGGGATCGCTTGGTTCAGCGAAAGGTGCTCTTTCAGCATGTTGATTATCTCCAGGCGGACTCAGGCCCGCGCGGCGGTGCTGGCCGCAGCGGTGCTCGCCGCTGGTGTCGCCACCGCGACATCGGCCAGTGCGCAGCCGCAGCAGTGCTTCGGCCAATCAGCGACGATCACGGACTTTGTCGTGGTGGACGGTCTGAACGTCTTCACCGGCACCGCGGGCAACGACGTGATCATCGGTACCGATGCGGACGACCTCATCGACGGTCTGGGTGGCAACGACCGCATCTGCGGTCTCGACGGCTTCGACGACCTGCGGGGCGGACTGGGCCACGACAAGATCGACGCCGGCGCCGGTGACGACCTGGTCGCCGGTGACATCGCCACCGAGGCGGGTGACATCACCGGTAAGGCGGGCAACGACGTCATCGAAGGTGGCCCCGGCAACGACCTGCTGGTGGGCGACCACGACACCGACGACGGCTCGATCACCGCTGACGGTGGTCACGACACCATCACCGATGTCTCCAGTGACACCGGCCCGCCCGTCCCGCCCGACCAGGGCGTGATCGGCGATGTCCTGATCGGGGACCACGTCGCTGGTGAGGTCGGCGATGTCACGGGCAACGGTGGTAACGACACGCTGTCCGACAGTGCGGGCGACGGTGACCTGCTGATCGGTGACCACTACACCCTCGAAGGTGGCGACGTCAACGGCAAGGGCGGCAACGACACGATCACTGAAACCGGTGGTGACCGGGACGACCTGGTCGGTGACCATATCTCCCGCACCGAGACCGTGAACGGGGTGCCCAGCGGCGGAACCGTGCTCGGTGAGGGCGGCAACGACGTCATCACCAAGACCGTCGGCCGCGCCCAGAACCTCACCGGGGACCACTTCGCCGACGTGCTGGCCGACGGCAAGGGCGGCAACGACACGATCAACGGCCCCGACCAGGGCACCCGCTTCGTGATCGGCGACCACTACAGCAACGGTGCGTCGAACTCCCGCAGCGTCGGCAACGACCGGATCACCCTCGGTGACGCCCAGGACGGCCAGGGCAGCACCCCACCGGGCGCCATCCCGCGCAACATCGTCGCCGGGGACAACTTCAACCGCTCGGCGACCGCTCCGCTCGGCGGCGGTCACGACACCATCAGCACCGGTGACGGCAACGAGGCCCGGATCCTGGCCGGACCCGGCAACGACAACGTCAACGCCGGCCCCGGCGACGACGGGATCGACGGCGGCGACGGCAACGACTACTGCGACGGCGGATCCGGCACCGACACCGCAGTCGCCTGCGAGACGGTGATCAACGTGCCTTAGCGAAACCAAGATCGGTGTTGGGCTGCCTACCTGTTTGCTTGAGGTAGGCAGCCCAACGGGCTAACTGACCACCACCGAGATCGGGACCTCCGGAGAGAGGCAATGCCTGAGCGATCCTGGCCGCGCAGCCTGCTCGACGTTTTGCAAGCTCGCGCTCACGACCATCCCGACGAGATCGCCTTGGCGGGATGCGCAGGTCCGCTCACGATCCGAGAACTGACCGAGCAGGTAGGCCGACTCGCTCGGCACCTGGCCGCGAGTGGCGTTGGGCCCGAGACCGTCGTCGGCCTGCTGCTGCCGAGGCGCTCGATGGTGCCTGCCATGCTCGCGGTGCTCGGGGCAGGCGGCGTGTGCCTCCCGCTGGATCCCGGGTTCCCGCGGCGCCGGCTCGACTTCCTGGTTCAGGATGCCAGCGCCGCGATGGTGCTGACCGTGCGCGAAGCTGACCCCTGGTCAGCCGGGGTGGCGCGAATCTTGCTCGACGATCCCGAGGTCCGCAGCCGGGTTGCGGATCAGCCACCCACGGTGCCCGCAGGACTGCTCGGGTCGGGGGACTGCGCCGCCTACTTGAGCTACACCTCCGGGACCACCGGCAGGCCCAAGGGAGTGCTGGTCGAGCACCGGGCGCTGGTCAACCTGCTCCGCTCGCACCTGGACCAGCTGATCGGCCCGGCCCACCAGCGGCTGGGGCGCCCGGCGCGAGTGGCGCACACGACGTCGTTCTCCTTCGATGCCGCCTGGGATCCGCTGCTGTGGATGCTCGGCGGCGCCACCTGCCATGTGGTCGACGACTACCGCGACCCCCGGGGGGCCAGCGCCGAGATCCTGGCACACGGCGTCGACGTCGTGGACGGCACACCGTCCTATGTGGCCGCGCTCCACGATGCCGGGCTGTTCGACGAGCCGGACTCGCCCAGTGTGGTGGTGCTCGGTGGGGAGCCGGTGCCCGGACACCTGTGGGCCGACCTGGCGGCGCGCTGCTTCGTGGTGCACGACCTATACGGACCGACCGAGGCAGGCGTCGACGCCTACGGGTGGCACACCTGCGCCGGGGAAACCCGGGCCGCGCCGGTGCTCGATACCTCGATCCACGTCCTTGACGGGGCACTGCAGCCGACCGCCGAGTCCGGGGAGCTCTATCTGGCCGGTCCGGGGATCGCCAGGGGCTATCACGGCAGTCCGGGCTTGACCGCGGAGCGGTTCGTCGCCTGTCCATTCGGTGTACCCGGAGCGCGGATGTACCGCACCGGCGATCTCGCCCGGTTGGCTGGGGACGGCCTGCTGTCGCTGCTGGGCCGGGTCGACGAGCAGGTCAAGATCCGCGGATTCCGGATCGAGCCGCGCGAGATCGAATCGGTCCTGCACGCCCATCCGCTGGTCGCGCAGGCGGCCGTGGTGGCCAAGGGGGACGGGTCGAGCAGGCGGCTGGTCGGATACGTGGTGCCTGCCGAGCTCACCGGTGCGGCGGCCGAGCGCGGCAGCGGGGCGCTGGCGGCGAGGCTGCGCGCGGACCTGGCCCAGGATCTCCCCGATTACCTGCTGCCCTCGGCGTTCGTGACGATCAGTGCGCTGCCGCTGACCAGCAACGGGAAACTGGATGTCGGCGCGCTACCCGAACCCCGCCGCCAGCCAGACCCGGCGCCCAGCCGCGCCACATCTCCTCGGGAGCAGATCCTCTGCGGGCTGTTCGCCGAGTTGCTGAGGCTGCCCGCGGTCGGCGTGCACGACCACTTCTTCGAGCTGGGCGGGCACTCCCTGCTCGCGGCCCGGCTGGTGACCCGGATCCGGGAGGTGCTCGACGCCGAGGTGGGGTTCCGGGACGTGTTCGATCATCCCACTCCGGCGGGGCTGCTGGCGCGGCTGGGTGTGCTGGCCCGGCTGGGTTCGCTGGCGGGGTCGGGTGTGCTGGCGCGGCCGGGTACCAGCCCGCAGCGCCCGGCGCTGACGCCGATGGCTCACGAGGGCGCACTTCCGTTGTCGTTCGCCCAGACCCGGTTGTGGTTCCTGTACCGGCTGGAGGGGCCCTCGCCGACCTACAACCTCCCGCTGGCGCTCCGGCTGACCGGGGCGCTGGACGCGGTGGCGTTGCGCGCCGCGGTAGGTGATGTGGTGGCCCGTCACGAACCGTTGCGGACGATCTTCCCGGATCAGAACGGGACCCCACATCAGCACGTACTCGGCCCCGGCGTGGAGATCTTCTGCACCGAAAGCGACCTCGAAGCCGACCGGCTCGACGCGCAGCTCCAGGCCGAGGCGGCCCGCGGATTCGCCCTGGAGCGCGAACCTCCGGTGCGGGCCCACCTGTTCCGGTTGGGGCTCCTGCACCACGTCCTGTTGCTGACGGTGCATCACATCGCGAGTGACGGCTGGTCGGTCGGGCCACTGTTTGACGATCTTGCCGTGGCCTATCGCGCCCGGCTGGCCGGCTCGCCACCCCAGTGGCCACCCCTGCCGGTCCGCTACGCCGACTACACGCTCTGGCAGCGTCAGCTCCTCTCCGCGGCAAGTGATTCGTCGAGCCTGGTCACTACCCAGCTGGCCTACTGGAAGGCCACCTTGGACGGTGCACCCGACGAGCTCGTGCTGCCCACCGATGGCCCCCGTCCCCGCCACGGCGGCTATGACGGTGACACCGTCGAGTTCGCCATCGGCGCGGAGCTCACCCGGCGACTGCGGGCCCTGGCCCGCGACACCGGCACGACGTCAGCGATGGTGGCCCACGCCGCGGTGGCGGTGCTGTTGTCGCGGATGGGTGCGGGGGTGGACATTCCGCTCGGGGTTCCGGTGGCCGGGCGCGCCGACAGCGCGCTCGACGGGCTGGTCGGGTTCTTCGTCAACACTCTGGTGTTGCGGGTGGATCTGTCCGGTGACCCGAGCGTGACTGAGCTGCTGGCCCGCGTCCGGGAAGCGGCGCTGGGCGCCTACGCGCACCAGGACCTGCCCTTCGAACAGGTCGTCGACGCGCTGGCGCCGCCCCGCCATCCCGGACGGCACCCGCTGTTCCAGGTGATGGTCGCCTACGAGCGCCGCGATCCGGTCCGGCTCGACCTGCCCGGCCTGTGGGGACGTGAGCTCGGCGTGCCGATGCCGACCGCCAAGTTCGATCTGTCTTTCGACTTCATCGAGAGCAGCGCGGGGAGCTTGGGTATCTACGGGGTGCTGGAGTACGCGACCGCGCTTTTCGACCGGCGCAGCGCGGAGGCGCTGGCCCAGCGTCTGCTCCGAGTTCTGGAATCGGTCCTGGCGGACCCGCACCAGCGGCTGTCCCAGATCGCCGTGCTGAGCGCCGAGGAGCGCGCCACGCTGGTGGCCTGCCCGGCGCATCCCGCGCTTGCCCCCCAGCCGGCCGCCACCCAGAAGACACTCGTCGAGGTGCTGGCGGCGCGGGTTGCGGAGGCACCTGAAGCCGTGGCTTTGGTGACCTCGGCGGGGTCGTGGACGGTGCGTGAGCTGAGCGCGGCCGCGGACAGGCTCGCAACCAAGATCGTCGCGACTGGCGTTGTCAGTGCTGGGGTTTCCAGTGCGGGTGCGGTGGTGGGGTTGTTGTTGCCGAGGGCGTTGCTGGTTCCCGCGGTGTTCGGGGTGTGGCAGGCGGGGGCGGCGTGCTTGGTGTTGGACCCGGATCTGCCTGCGCAGCGCATGGAGCTGCTGTGCTCGGATGCGGGGGTCTGCGCTGTGGTGACGACCGCGGAGTTGGCTCGCTGCGTGCCGGACGGGGTCACCGTGCTGGTGGGCGAAGAGGCGGTCGGCGAAGGGGCGGTGGCTGCCCCAGCGAGGTCGGCGGTGCTCCGGCCCCAGCCGTGGCCGTTGCCGGAGTCGGCTGCCTATGTCGTCTATACATCAGGGTCGACGGGGCGGCCCAAGGGTGTGGTGGTCCCCCATTCGGCGCTGGGGTCGTTGCTGGCTTCGCACCGCTGGCAGCTCTTCGGTCCGGCGCGGGCTCGGGTTGACCGGCCGTTGCGGGTGGCCCAGACGACGTCGTTTTCCTTTGACGCATCGTGGGATGCGGTGTTGTGGCTGCTGGACGGCCACGAGCTGGAGGTGCTCGACGAGCCCCGGGACGCCGCCGAGGTGGTGCGATACGTCTCGCGGCGGGGGATCGACGTGCTCGATGGCACCCCGTCGTACCTGCAGGTGCTGTGTTCGGCGGGGTTGGACCTGTCGAGTCTGGCTGTGGTGGTGGTGGGTGGTGAGCCGTGCCCACCGGAGTTGTGGGCGCAGTTGTCCGTCGTCGCGCTGCGCCATGATCTCTACGGCCCGACGGAGGCGACGGTCGACGCCTACGGGTGGCATACGGGTGCGGGTGGCTCGTGGGCTGGTCCGCCGATGGGAACCGCGGTGTTCGTGTTGGACGAGCGGCTGGAGCTGGTGCCACCCGGGGTCGTCGGCGAGGTGTATCTGGCGGGTGCCGGTCTGGCGTGGGGTTACCTGGGTCAGCCCGGGCTGACTGCGGAGCGGTTCGTGGCGGGCCCGTTCGGGCCTGCGGGTTCGCGGATGTACCGGACGGGGGATCTGGGCAGGTTCGACCATGACCTGCAGTTGGTGCTGGCGGGCCGGGCTGACGATCAGCTGAAGGTCCGGGGGGTACGGGTGGAGCCCGGTGAGATCGAGGCCGCCCTGCGCGACCTTGCCGGGGTGGAGCAGGCGGCGGTCGTCGCCGTGGGGGGCCGGTTGGTCGGTTACCTGGTGGGCGAGGGGGTGGATCTCTCCGGGGTCCGGGCCGAGCTGGCCCGGCGGTTGCCGGATCATCTGGTACCTGCCGTGGTGGTGGGCCTGGACGGCTTCCCGTTCACGGCAACGGGAAAGTTGGATCGGGCGGCGTTGCCCGCGCCGGTGTTCACCCGGACGGATGCCGCTGGGGTGGATGCCGCTGGGGTGGATGCCGCTGGGGTGGATATCACGGCGCGCACGCAGCGCGAGGCGGTGTTGTGCGGGCTGTTCGCGGAGCTGCTCGGGGTGGATCGGGTCGCGCCCGAGGACGGGTTCTTCGCGTTGGGTGGGGACAGCATCCTGTCCATCCGGTTGGTGTCCTCGGCTCGGGCGGCGGGGTTGGTGTTCACCCCGCGGCAGGTCTTCGAGCACCCGTCACCGGCGGGGTTGGCCCTGATCGCAGGTTCGCAGGCAGAGCCGGAGCCTGCGCAGACAGCACAGGCGGACGCCGAGCAGGGCACCGTGCCCGCTACCCCCGCGGTGGAATGGCTGCGCGAGCTGGGGGGTCCGATCGGGCGGTTCCACCAGTCGGTATGGGTGGCGACCCCGCCGGGGATGACCCGGACGGAGCTGATCGTCGCGTTGGGGGCGGTGCTCGACCACCACGACATGCTGCGGGCCCGGCTGGTCCGGGAACGCGACGGCTGGTCGTTTCGGGTGCCGCCGCCGGGCGGGACGGACGTGGCGAGGCTGCTGCGGGTCGTGGCGAACCGGGAGTTGACAGAAGGCGCCGCGCTGGAAGGTGGCCTCGACGGCGTGCTCGATGAGGCGGTCGGCCTGCTCGACCCGGAAGCCGGGGTGATGGTGTCGGCGGTGTTCCTCGATCCCGGGGCAAGCCTTGATCCCGGGGCAAACCTTGATCCCGGGGCAAGCTCAGCGCCGGGGCGACTGTTCCTGGCGATTCATCACCTGGTCGTGGATGGGGTGTCGTGGCGGATCCTGCTCCCGGATCTGGCCGCCGCCCATGACGCCATCCGGCACGGGAGGACACCACGGCTGGCGCCGGTCCCGACGTCGTTTCTGCGCTACGCCGACCAGGTCCGCCGGGCCGCGGTCGATCTTTGCCCCAGCGATCCGGCCGCGATCGGTCCGGCCGGGGTCGAGTTCTGGGAGCAGATCCTCGGCGACGACCACACCCCGCTGGGAGCACGAGCGCCAGGACCGGCCGATGTGGTCGCAGGCACCCGGGACCGCACTGTCACCCTGGGACCCGAGGTGACCCAGCCGCTGCTCACGCAGGTGCCTGTGGCGTTTCACACCGGAGTCGAGCAGGTCCTGCTCACCGCGCTGGCCCTCGCGCTCGCCCAGCGCCGCCGCATCGTCCACCCCTTGGTGGTCAACGTCGAGGGTCACGGCCGTGACCTGGATCCCGTGGGCATCGACACCATGGACCTGTCCCGCACCGTCGGCTGGTTCACCATCGAACACCCCATTCGGCTCGACCTGCGCGGGATCGACCTCGCCGCGGCAGGCGCGGCGCTGCGCCTGGTCAAGGAGCAGGTGGCCGCGGCGGGGCGACGCGACGACTACGGGCTGCTGCGCTACCTGAATCCGGACAGCCGGGCCCGTCTGAGTGCCCGGCCTGCCCCACTGGTGAACTTCAACTACTACGGCCGGGTCACCGTGGGCGACGGCATCGATTCCTATTGGGACGTGCTACCCGACGGGTCGGCTCCGGCGGTTGCCGACCCGCAGATGTCGGCACCTTACGCCCTCGAGCTCAACGTCCAGATCCACGACACCCAGCTCCTCGACGGACCCGGCGGCCCGCAGCTGCACGCGACCTTCACCTGGATCGACGACCTCTTCGGCGACGGCGAGATCGATGCGCTTGCGGCGGCTTTCACGGGCGCCCTGCAGGCGCTGGCCGAGCAGGGCAGCCGCCCGGGAGCAGGCGGGCACAGCCCGTCGGACTTCCCGCTCGTCACGCTCACTCAGGCCGATGTGAACAGCGCAGGCGACGTCGAGGACATCTGGCCGTTGACCCCGCTGCAGGCGGGGCTGCTTTATCACGAGGTCCTGGGGGAGACCGCGGGCACCTACACCGCGCAGCTCATCCTCGACCTGCATGGCCCGCTCGACCCGGACCGGCTCCGGTCGGCCGCCGATGAGCTGCTGGCCCGCCATCCCAACCTGCGTTCCGGTTTCCGGCGCGGCGTTTCCGGTGATCCGTTCGCGGTGATCGGGCCTGCAGTCCGGATGCGGTGGCGGTATACAGACCTGGCCGGACCTGATTCCCCTGGCCCGGCGTTCGCCCAGATCGCCGCCACCGAGCACACCCGCCGGTTCGATCCCGCCGAACCGCCCCTGATGCGCATGGCCCTGGTGCGGCTCGCTCCGGAGCAGCACCGGCTGGTGATCACCGAGCATCATCTACTCACCGACGGCTGGTCCTCGCCCATCCTGATCGCTGAACTGATGGCGCTCTACCACGGCGGGGCGCTGCCCGCGGCGCCGTCGTTCCGCCATTACCTGCAGTGGCTCGCCGACCGGGACTGGGCCGCGGCGCAGCAAGCCTGGGCCGCGGCGTTGGTCGGCCTTGACGGGCCTACTCTGCTCGCGCCGGGCAGCCGAGACGTTGCCGGGCAGGTGTTGCCGGAGCGGTTCGTCGTCAAGCTGCTGGCTGAGGTCACCGCTGCGCTCACCGGCGTGGCCCGCATCCACGGCATCACCCTCAGCTCGCTGGTCCAGACGGCCTGGGCGGTGCTGCTTGCCCGGCACACCGGGCAGACCGACGTGGTGTTCGGCGCGACCGTGTCCGGGCGCCCCGCCGACCTGCCCGGCGCCGAAGGCATGATCGGGCTGTTCGTCAACACCATCCCGGTGCGGGTCCGCCTCGACGCCGCGGCCTCGCTGCTCGACAACGCCTGCCGCGTGCAGGAGGCCACCACGGCCCTGCTCGACCACCAGCATCTCGGGCTGGCGGACATCCAGCGGCTCACCCCGCACGGCGAGCTGTTCGACACCCTGGTCGTCTTCGAGAACTACCCTGTGTCGGGTTCTCTAGGGTCGGATTCTCTAGGGTCGGACTCCCTTGGGCCGGGCCGCGCCGTTACTGACCTGGCGGTCACCATCAGGTCGGGAACCGACCCGACGCACTATCCCCTCGCGCTGAGCGTGACTCCGGGCCCACAGCTCACCTTCACCGTCGTCTACCGGCCTGACCTGCTTGGCCCGAACTCCGCTCATCCGCTTGTCGGGGTTGATCGTCTCGCCAGGTGCCTGATCCGGATCCTCACTGCGGTCAGCGCCGATCCCGAAGGGCCGCTCGCCGGAATCGACTTCCTCGACCCCGGTGAACGCCGGTGGTTGCTCGGTGAGCTCAATGACACCGCCTCAGCCACCAGGTACTCGACTTTCCCCGAGTTCTTCGAGTCGCAGGTGCAGGCCCGGCCCGACGCGCCCGCCGTGGTCTGCGAGCGGAGCCAGCTGAGCTACGCCGAGTGCAACGCGGTGGCCAACCGGGTGGCGCACACGCTGATCGCCCGCGGCATCGGGCCCGGCGCGGTGGTGGCGGTGGCCCTGCCGAGGTCGGTCGAGCTGATCGCGGCGCTGGTCGGGGTGATGAAGGCGGGTGCGGCGTACCTGTGCCTGGACCTCGACTACCCATCCGCCCGGCTCGCCCTGATGGTCGGCGATGCGGCACCGGCAGCCGTGCTGGCCGGGGTGGCCGG
Source organism: Pseudonocardiales bacterium (assembly GCA_052390495.1). Classification (GTDB taxonomy): domain Bacteria; phylum Actinomycetota; class Actinomycetes; order Mycobacteriales; family Pseudonocardiaceae. Next base: position 23,275 of record JBQTGW010000105.1, on the reverse strand, counting down.
GCTGGCCGGGGTGGCCGGGCTGGCCGGGGTGCCGGTGCTGGAGATGGCGGGCGTGGCGGCGTTTCCCGACGCACCGGCGAGCGACCCGGCTGATGCCGACCGCACCCGGCCACTTTCGGTCAACGACATCGCCTACCTCATCTACACCTCCGGCTCCACCGGCAGGCCCAAGGGCGTGCTGGTCAGCCACGAGGGCGTCGGCAAGCTGGTCGCCACCCAGGAACAGCGCCTCGGGGTTGGGCCGGACAGCGTGGTGCTTGGGTTCGCCTCGTTCAGCTTCGACCTCGCGTTCTGGGAGTTGTGCCAGGCGCTGTGCTCCGGCGGCCGCCTGGTGCTGGTGCCCGCCGCGCTGCGCGCGGCGGAACCGGCGCTGTGCGAGTACATCGCGGCGGGCGGGGTGACCCAGCTGGCGCTGCCACCCGCGGTGCTCGGGGCGCTGCCGCCCGGTGCTCAGCTGCCGCTCGGGGTGTCCCTGCTCTGCGGCACCGAGGCGGTGTCCGGTGAGATCGCGCGCCGGTGGTCGCCGGGGCGGCGGATGTTCAACGCCTACGGGCCGACGGAAGCAGGAGTCAACGCGACCCTCTGGGAATGCCCGCCGGGTCACGACGGCCCGGTCCCGATCGGGCGGCCTGATCCCGACGTCACCGCCTACGTCCTGGGCCCCTGGCTGGACCCGGTGTCGCCGGGTGTCGCGGGCGAGCTGTACCTGTCCGGCCGGGGCCTGGCGCGTGGCTACCTCGGCCAGCCGGCGATGACCGCGGAGCGGTTCGTGGCGAGCCCGTTCGGCGGGCCGGGGGCCCGGATGTACCGGACCGGGGATCTGGTCCGGCTCGATGGTGGGGGTGACCTGGAGTTCCTGGGCCGCGTCGACGACCAGATCAAGGTCCGTGGATTCCGGATCGAGCCTGGCGAGGTCGAGGCTGTCCTCGACCGGCACCACACCGTGGCCCGCTCGGTCGTCGTCGCCAGGGCCGGCCGGCTGGTCGGCTACGTGGTCCCGGTGGACAGCGACGGCTCGGTGGAAAGTAGCGGCGCCGGCGGCGCCTTCGATGCGGCGGCGTTGCGCCGCGCCGCGCAGGTTGTGCTGCCGGACCATCTGGTGCCTGCCGTGATCGTGCCGATCCGGGCGATGCCGCTGACCCCGTCCGGCAAGCTCGACCGCGCCGCGCTGCCCGATCCGGGACCGTTCGACGTGGGCACCGCAGGCACCGGCCGGGCGCCCCGCAGCCCCGCCGAGGAGATCCTCTGCTCGCTGTTCGACGAGGTGCTCGGCCTCGGGGTGGGCACGGTCGGCGTTGACGATCGGTTCTTCGACCTCGGCGGGCATTCCCTGCTGGTGGCGCGCCTGGTGTCGAGGATCCGGACGGTGCTGGGTGCCGAGGTCGGTATCCGGGCGATCTTCGACCATCCCACGCCCGCCGGGCTCGCCCCCGCGCTCGAATCGGGTCCGACCCGGCCACCGCTGATCGCGACCGGGGAGCCGGTGGGCCTGTCGTACGCGCAGCGCCGATTGTGGTTCCTGCACCGGCTGGAGGGACCGTCACCGACCTATAACGTGCCGGTGGCATTGCGGCTGGTCGGCTCGCTGGACAGCGGCTGCCTGGAGCTCGCGCTGGCCGACGTCGCGGCGCGGCATCCGACGCTGCGCACGGTGTACCCCGAGGTGGCCGGGTCTGTCCAGCTGCGCGTGCTCGACGACCTACCCACCCTGCGCAGGCGGCGCAGCGCTGCCGCGACGATCCGTGCCGATCTGATGGCCGCAGCGGGGTACCGGTTCGATCTCGCCGCCGAGGCCCCGCTGCGTCCGACCCTGTTCGAGCTCGGCGCCGACGAGCACGTGCTGCTGCTGCTCGCCCACCACATTGCGCTGGACGAGTGGTCGATGGGCCCGCTGCTGCGTGATCTGCGCTACGCCTACGCTCGGCGCCGCGACGGTGCATCACCAGCCTTCCCCCCGCTGCCGGTGTCCTACCCGGACTACGCGGCCTGGCAGCAGCGGGTGCTGGGCGACCCGGCCGACCCGGACAGCCTCGGCGCGGCCCAGCGCGCCTACTGGCGGCACCAACTCGCCGGTGCACCGGACTGCCTGGCGTTGCCGACCGACCGGCCACGTCCCCCGGTCGCCGGGTCGGCTGGGGACACCGTGGAGTTCACCATCGGTGCCGGGCTCGACCAGCGGCTGCGGGCGTTGGCCCGCGACACCGCGACGACCATGCCGATGTTGGCCCACACGGCGGTGGCGGTGCTGCTGTCGCGGATGGGCGCCGGTGCCGACATCCCGATCGGCGTGCCGGTGGCAGGTCGGGTCGACGACGGGCTCGACGAGCTGGTCGGGTTCTTCGTCAACACGTTGGTGTTGCGGGTGGATCTGTCCGGTGACCCGAGTGTGACTGAGCTGGTGGCCCGGGTGCGGGAGGCGGCGCTGGGCGCCTACGCGCACCAGGACCTGCCCTTCGAGCAGCTCGTCGATGCGCTGAACCCGGCCCGGAACCCGGCCCATCACCCGCTGTTCCAGGTGATGGTCAACTACCAGCACGCCACCGAGCCGGTGCCCTGGCCCGACCTCACCGCCGAGATCCAACCCGTTGATGGTACGTCGGCCATGTTCGACCTGGCCTTCGACCTTGCCGAGCGTCCCGCAGGCACCGGGCTCGATGGCGCACTGGAGTACCGGTGCGACCTTTTCGACCGGCGAGCCGCCGAGGCGCTGGCCGGTCGGTTGCTGCTGGTCCTGGAAGCGCTGGTGGCCGATCCCGCCGCGTCGGTCTCGCGGATCGAGGTCTTGGCGCCCGGTGAGCGGGCCCGGCTGTTGGCGACCGGCGAGGCGCTGGCGGCGGTGGTGGATGGGTCGGCCCAGCCGTCCGTGGTCGATGCGTCGGCGCCGCCTTCGGTGGTCGAGGTGTTGGAAGCCCGTGCTGCTGCCGCGCCGGATGTCCCCGCGCTGGTGACCTCGGCTGGTTCGGCGACGATCGGTGCGGTGAACGCGGCCGCGGACCGGGTCGCGGCTGCTGTCTACGGCGCGCTCCACGTCGACGGTGCGGTCCACGTCGATAGCACGGTTGCCGCCGACGGCACGGGCGCGGTGATCGGCCTACTGCTGCCCCGCACCCTGATGGTCCCGGCCATCTTCGGGGTGCTCAAGGCGGGCGCGGCGGGCCTGCCGCTGGATCCGGGGCTGCCAGGCGAGCGCATCGAGGCGCTGTGCGCCGATGCCGGTGTCGCCGCAGTGCTGACCACAGCCCAGCTGGCTCATCGGGTACCCGCCGGGGTCCTCGCGCTGACCAGCGGCCCGCCAGCACCGCCACTGCCAGCACTGCCAGCACTGCCTCTGCCAGCATCGTCACCACGGAGATCGGCGCCCATCCGGCCCGGGTCGGCCGCTTATGTCATCTACACCTCGGGGTCGACGGGTCGGCCCAAGGGTGTGGTGGTGCCGCACTCGGCTCTCGGGGCGTTGCTGGCATCGCACCGCAGTCAGCTGTTCGCCCCGGCGCAGGCTCGGCTGGGCCGACCGTTGCGGGTGGCTCATACGACCTCGTTCTCCTTCGACGCGTCGTGGGATCCGCTGCTGTGGATGCTCGACGGCCACGAGGTGCACGTGATCGAGGAGTACCGCGATCCCGACGTGGTGCTCGCCGTGGCTGCGCTGCGCCGACTGGACGTGATCGACGGGACACCGTCGTTCGTGGAGGCGCTGCTCGCTGCCGGGTTGGCCGACCGGGCCGAGTTGTCGGAGCTGATCCTGGGTGGCGAACCCACCTCGGCGCGACTCTGGGATCGCGTCCGCCGAATCCCCGGCCTGACCTGCCATGACCTGTACGGGCCTACCGAGGCGGCGGTCGATGCCTTCGGATGGCACGGTTCCTGGGCCGCTCCGGTTGCGGGCACCGCCGTCTTCGTGCTGGATGCGGGGCTGGCTCCGGTGCCGCCGGGAGTGCTGGGGGAGGTGTACCTGGCGGGTGCCTGCCTGGCCCGGGGTTACCTGGGCCAGCCGGGTCTGACCGCGGCGCGGTTCGTGGCCTGCCCGTTTGTCGCGGCCGGTGGGCGGATGTACCGGACGGGTGACCAGGGGCGGTGGGATCAGGACCTGCGGCTGGTGCTGGCGGGTCGGGCGGACGATCAGCTGAACGTTCGCGGGTTCCGGGTGGAACCGGGGGAGGTCGAAGCGGGCCTGCTCGCGGTGCCCGGGATCGGCCGCGCCGCGGTGACCGTAGTGGACGGCCGCCTGGTCGGCTACGTCGTCGCCGATCGGGTCGAAGGCGATCGGGTCGGTGGCGATCGGGTCGGTGGCGATCGGTTTGACGTCACGAGTGTCCGGGCGGAGCTGGTGCGGAGGTTGCCGGACCATCTGGTGCCTGCGGCGATCGTGGTACTGGACGCGTTGCCGTTGACGGCGACCGGGAAGTTGGACCGGGCGGCGTTGCCCGCGCCGACGTTCACCGGGACGGCTACCGCTGGGTCGCTGACCACGGCGCGCACCGAACGCGAGGCGGTGTTCTGCGGGTTGTTCGCCGATCTGCTCAGGGTGGATCAGGTGGGACCCGAGGACGGGTTCTTCGCCCTGGGTGGGGACAGCATCCTGTCGATCCGGTTGGTGTCGGCGGCGCGGGGTGCGGGGTTGGTGGTGACGCCGCGGCAGGTCTTCGAGCACCCCACCCCGGCCGGGCTGGCCCTGGTCGCCACTTCGACGCTGGTTGCCAATTCAACTCCGGGGACCGAGCAGGCGGTAGACCCCGGCTACGGCGCGGTGGTGGCCACGCCGGCGGTTGAGTGGTTGCGCGAGGTCGGTGGTCCGATCGAGCGGTTCCATCAGTCGGTCTGGGTGGCCACCCCACCCGGGGCGACCCCGGCGGAACTGACGGCGGCGTTGGATGCTGTCCTGGACCACCACGACATGCTCCGAGCGCGGCTGATTCGCGGGCCGCAGGGGTGGTCGTTCCAGGTCCCGCCGCCGGGCGGGACGGCGGCGTCGGGACTGCTGCGGGTCGTGGCGGACGAAGCCGCACTGGAAGGTGAGCCGGGAGGCGGGCTCGGCCGTGAACTCGACAGTGCGGTGGGTCGGCTCGACCCGACGGCGGGGGTGATGGTGGCTGCGGTTTTCTACGACCGCGGGGCGGCGCCGGGCGCCGGGTCGGGGCGACTGTTCCTGGCGATTCACCACCTCGTCGTCGACGGGGTGTCGTGGCGGATCCTGCTCCCCGATCTGGCGGCGGCGCACGCTGCGGTACGGGCCGGAAAGACACCGCAGCTGGACCGGGTGCCTACCTCGTTCCGGCGCTACGCCGCCGAGCTGGCCGGTGCGAGTGCGCCGGTGGATGTCGCGGTGGAGTTCTGGGCGGAGATCCTCGGGGACGACCACACCCCGCTGGGCACTCGCGCCCCGGGGCAGACCGATCTGGTCGCCGGGACCCGGGACCGCACCGTCACCCTCGGGGCCGAGGTCACAAATCCGTTGCTGGTGGCGGTTCCGGCGGCGCTGCGCACCGGGACCGAGCAGGTTCTGCTCACCGCCCTCGCTCTCGCCGTCGAGCAGTGGCGCGGTACCCCGCGCAGCCTGGTGGTCAACATCGAGGGCCACGGCCGTGACATCGGGGATCTCGAGGATCTGGACCTGTCGCGCACCGTCGGCTGGTTCACCACCGAGCACCCGGTCCGGCTCGACGTCGCAGGCTGCGCCCCAAGCGAGGCCCTTAAGCAGGTGAAAGAGCAGGTCGCACGGGTTGCGGCCCAGGCGCACAGCTACGGGCCGCTGAGGTTCCGCAACCCCGAGACGCGGGCGCGGTTGCGCCGCCACCCAGCGCCACTGATCAACGTCAACTATCTCGGCCGGTTCGAGACCGGGTCCGACGAGCGGTACTGGGAACCCATCGCGGACGCCCCGCTGCCCGCGGGCGCGGATCCGCGGATGCCGGTGATCTATGCCCTGGAGCTCAACGCCGAGACCCTCGACGGCCCCGCAGGGCCGCAGCTGCGCACCACCTTCACCTGGATCGAGGATCTGTTCGACAGCGCCGACATCGACGCGCTGGTGGCGGGTTTCGTCGCGAACCTGGCAGCTCTCGCCGTCGAGGGTGCCGCGCCCGGCGCGGGCGGGCCCACCCCGTCGGACTTCCCGCTGGTAGCGCTTACCCAGCAGGACATCGACGCCATCGAGCCGGGTTACGTCGACCTGTGGCCGCTCACGCCGCTGCAGGCGGGCCTGCTCTTCCACGAGCAGTTCGGTGAGGCCGCCGGGACCTACCACGTCCAGTCCATCGTGGACCTGCACGGTGCGCTCGACCCGGACCGGCTGCGGGCCGCGGCCGACGAGCTACTGGCCCGCCACCCCAACCTGCGGGCCGGTTTTCGCTACACCAGCGCGGGTGTCCCGTTCGCGGTCGTCGCCGGCTCCGCCGCGATGCCCTGGCAGCAGGTCCAGGTCAGGACCCGTGAGTGGCAAACAGGGCTATGGCACGCTTTGCCACTCACGGGTCTTGACAAGGTCATCCGGCGAGAACGCGAACGCCGGTTCGACCTTGCTGAGCCGCCGCTGATGCGGATGCTGCTGGTCCGGCTCGGCCCGGAGCACCACCGGCTGGTGATCACCGAACATCACCTGCTCACTGATGGCTGGTCCGCCCCGATCGTGCTCGGTGAACTGCTCGCCTGTTACGCAGGCCGCCCGCCCGCCGCGCCGCCACCGTTCCTGAGCTACCTGCGCTGGCTCGCCCGGCAGGACGGTCCCGCCGCCCGGGACGCCTGGGCAGCGGCCCTGGCCGGGTTGCCCGCCCCCACCCTGATCGCGCCACCCTCGATTACCAGCCCCTCGACCGCCGACCCCTCGATCACCAGCCTCCCGACCATCAGCCCCTCGACGACTGGCCTCTCGACGAACGAGCCTGCGTCGAGCAGCACCGCTTCGCCGAGGCAGCTGACCGCCGAGCTGCCTGTGGAGATCACCGCCGCGCTGGAGCGCCTGGCCCGGCAGCGGCAGGTGACGCTGAGCTCGCTGGTCCAGACGTCCTGGGCGCTGGTACTCGCCCGGCACACCGGGCAGACCGACGTGGTGTTCGGCGCGACCGTGGCCGGCCGCCCCGCTGACCTGCCCGGCGCCGAGGACATGATCGGCCTGTTCATCAACACCGTCCCGGTGCGGGTCCGGCTCGATCCGGCCGAGTCCGTGCCCGACGCAGCCCACCGGCTACAGCGGGCAACGGCGCAGCTGCTCGCTCACCAACACCTCGGGCTGGCCGATATCCAGCGGCTCACCCCGCACGGCGAGCTGTTCGACACCCTTGTCGTGATCGAGAACTACCCCGAGCCACCGCAGCCGGCCACCGGGCTCACCGTCACCGAAGTCGGCGGCTCCGATCCGACCCACTACCCGGTCTCGCTCGCCGTGGCTCCCGGCAAGTGCCTCACCTTGACTCTCGAGTGCCGTCCCGACCGGATCACCCCCCGGCTGGCGGAAGCGCTCGCCGACCGGCTGGTGCGGATCCTCGCCGGTGTCGCCGCCGACCCCACCCTGCCCTGCTCGAAGATCGACATCCTGGACTCCGCCGAGCACCGGATTCTCCCCGAGGTCAACGCCGCCGCGGGTGAGATCGGGCCCGGGAGCGTGGTCGATGTGTTCGAGGCGCACGCGCTGGCCGATCCGGCCGCGACAGCCCTGGTGACCTCAGCCGCGACCTGGAGTTTCGGCGCACTCGACGCCGAGACCAACCGGATCGCCCGCGATCTCGTCGCCGCCGGTGCGGGGCCCGAGTGCGTGGTCGGTCTGCTGTTGCCGAGGGCCACGATGGTCCCGGCGATCCTGGCCGTCCTCAAGTCGGGGGCGGTTTTCTTGCCCCTTGATCCCGCCCTGCCCGCGAAGCGGATCTCGTCCATTCTGGACGCCGCCGGTGCCGCTCTCGTGCTCACCACCACGGCACTCGCCAGCCGAGTGCCGTCCACCACGGAGTCGATCGTCCTCGACGACTCAGTGGTAGCGCGACGGATCGCGGTTCGCGACGGCGCAGCGCTGGACGTACCCTCGCTGAGTTCAGCGAGGGTACGTCCAGCGCGGCATTCCGGTCAGGCGGCCTACGTGCTCTACACGTCGGGCTCAACCGGACACCCCAAGGGCGTGGTTGTCAGCCACCGCAGCCTGGCCAACCTGCTCGGATCCCATCGTGAGCAGCTCATCGGCCCGGCAGCCGGTCGGCTCGGGCGCCAGGTGCGGATCGCCCACACCGCGTCGTTCTCCTTCGACGCCGCACTGGATCCGCTGCTGTGGATGCTCGCCGGCCAGCAGTGCCACGTGATCGACGACTATCGCGACCCGGCCGCGGTCGTCGCGTCGGTCACCGGGCTCGACGTGCTCAACACCACCCCGTCGTACTTGCAGGTGCTGACCAGCCACGGCCTGTTCGACGACCCAGCGCACCCCGCGGAGGTCATCGTCGGTGGCGAGGCCACCCCGGCGCCGCAGTGGGCGCAGTTGTGCGCTCGCCCGGGTGCGGTCGTGCACGACCTCTACGGTCCGACCGAGGCCACGGTGGACGCCTACGGGTGGCATTGCGCCACGCCACGCCGCTGGGCAGGGCCGATCGCCAACACCACGGTCCACGTGCTCGACGGGTGGCTGCGGCCGGTCCCGCCCGGCGTCCAGGGCGAGCTCTACCTCGCGGGCGCCTGCTTGGCGCGCGGCTACCTCGGCGATCCGGGCCAGACCGCGCAGCGGTTCCTGCCTGATCCGTTCGGCCCGCCGGGGACCCGGCTGTACCGGACTGGGGACCTGGCCCGGATCACCGACGATGCCACGCTGGTCATCACCGGCCGGGCGGATGACCAGGTCAAGATCCGTGGGATCCGGATCGAGCCGGGGGAGGTCGAGGCCGCGCTGCTCGCCCATCCCGCGGTGACCCAGGCGGTGGTCCTCGCCCGCGACCGGCGGCTCATCGGCTACGTCGTCGCCGACGGCGTCGGGCCGGAGCAGCTGCGGGCCCACCTCGCCACCGAGCTTCCCGAGCATCTGGTGCCCGCCACGATCGTCGCGCTGGCCGCTCTTCCGCTGGCCACCTCGGGCAAGGTCGACCGCGCTGCGCTGCCCGACCCCGCGCGCCCCGGTCTCACCGGCACCGTCGCCCGCCCGCCCCGCAACACCCGCGAGGAGCTGCTCTGCGGTCTGTTCACGGACCTACTCGCCGCTGCGTCGACGGGTGGGCCGACGGGTGGGCCGCCAGAAAATGTCCCAGTCGGTATCGACGACAACTTCTTCGCGCTCGGCGGCGACAGCATCGTGTCCATCCAGCTGGTGAGCCGGGCCCGCCGGGCGGGGCTGGCGATCACCCCGAGGCAGGTGTTCGAGCACCCCACCGTGGCCGGTCTGGCCGAGGTGGCTGAGGTGACCGCAGACACGGTTCCTGGACCGGTGGCTCCTGGCTGGGGACTGGTGCGCAGCACCCCGATCGTGGAGTGGCTGCGTGAGCTCGGCGGCCCGATCGCCCGCTACCACCAGTCCGCGCTGGTCTCGACCCCGCCGGGAGCTGATGTCCGCGGCGTGCTGCAAGCGGTGCTCGACCGGCACGACATGCTGCGGGCCCGGCTGATCACCGACGGTTCCTGGCGCTTCGAAGTCCCGCCGCCGGGCTCGGTCGATGCGGCGAGCTGTCTGCGGGTGGTCGAGGGCTGGGAACGATCTGTGGTGGCTGCCGAGACCGACGCCGCGGTGGGCAGGCTCGACCCCGAAGCGGGCGTGCTGGTGCAGGCGGTGCTCTTCGACCGCGGCGGCCAACCGGGGTCAGGGGCAGAGTCGGGGCGACTGTTCCTCGCGATCCACCACCTCGTGGTCGACGGGGTGTCCTGGCGGATCCTGCTCCCCGACCTCGCCGAGGCGGACCGGGCGCTGCGCGCGGGGACGGCTCCGGCGCTGGCCCCGGTGCCGACCTCCTACCGGTCCCACGCCGACCGGCTGGCCGCCGCAGCCACCCACCCGGACACCCCGTCCCAGCGTGTCTTCTGGCAGACCGTGCTTGGCGACGGCACGTCCATCGCGCGTCGTCGGCTGACCCCGGCATTTGACCCGCCGTTTGACCCGCCGTTTGACCAGCCATTTGACCCGGCATTTGACCCGGCATCCAGCACCGTCGCCGATGTTCGGGAGCTGACCGCGACGTTCGATCCGGAGCTGACCCGCGCAGTGCAAGAGGTCGCGGCGGCCTTCCACACCCGGCTTGACGACGTGCTCGCCACGGCGTTGGCGCTTGCGGTGGCGCGGGTGCGGCCAGTGCCGGGCGGCTTGGTGGTCGATGTCGAGGACCACGGCCGCGACGACGGTGGTGCCGACCTCACCCGGACCGTGGGCTGGTTCACCGTCATCCGCCCGGTGCGCCTGGACCTGGGCACACTCGACCTGGTCGAGGCGTTCGCCGGGGGCCGGGCCACAGGTAGGGCCGTCAAGCGGGTCAAGGAGCAGATGGCGGCCTCGGCCGCGCACCGCGAGTCGTTCGGGGTGCTGCGCTACCTCGACCCGCACCGCGGGCTGGCGAAGTGCCCGGCACCGCTGGTGAGCCTGAACTACTACGGCCGCAGCTCGATCGACCACCCCGACGAGCCATGGGGCCTGGTGAGCGACGCGCTCGACGCGCTACCCGCAGGCGCCGACCCGGCGATGCCCGCTTCACATCCACTGGAGATCAACGTCGAGATCCTGGATGGCCCCGAAGGCCCCCGGCTGAAGATCGACTGGGGCGCGCTGCTCGACGAAGCAGAGACCGAGGCGCTGTGGGCGGGCTTCACCTCGGCGCTGCGGGCGCTCGCCGCTCACGCGAGCCAGGCCGGGGCGGGCGGGCACACCCCGGCCGACTTCGGCCTGGTCCACCTCACCCAGGACGACGTCGAGGCGATCGAGACGGCGCAGCCGTCGGTGCAGGACGTCTGGCCGCTGACGCCGCTGCAGCAGGGGCTGCTGTTCCACGAGGGGCTCGGCGAGGCCGCCGGGGTCTACAGCGCGCAGGTGGGCCTCGAGCTACGTGGGGATCTCGACACCGGTCGGCTGAAGTCGGCGGCCGACGCCCTGTGCAGCAGGCACTCGAGCCTGCGGGTGGCATTCCACCGGGTCGGGAGCGGTGACGCGGTCGCGGTGGTGGCGGGGCGGGCACCGCTGCCGTGGCGGTTCATAGATCTGACCCACCACGGCGACCCCGCCGCAGAGGTCGACCGGATCGAACGGGACGAGCGGGACCGGCGATTCGACCTGTCCGCACCGCCACTGCTGCGGCTGGCGCTGCTCCAGCTGGACGCCCACCACCACCGGCTCGTGCTCACCCAACACCATCTGATCTGCGACGGCTGGTCCTTGCCGATCCTGATCAGCGAGCTCGTGGCGCTCTGTCACGGCCGCGAACTGCCGCCCGCGAGATCACTGCGGTCCTATCTGGGCTGGCTCGCCAGGCGCGATCGGGCCGAGGCGGCCCGCGGGTGGCGCGAGCTGCTGGCTGATCTCGACGGCCCCACCCTGATCGCTCCCGGAGCGCCACCGGGGGACCGCGCCCCGGCGAGCCTGAACGTCGAGGTCCCGACCGCAACCGCGGCGTCGCTGGCCGCGCTCGCCAGAGACCGCCACCTCACCCGCAGCTCCGTGCTGCAGGTTGCCTGGGCGCTGGTGCTGGGCAGGTATACCGGGCGCACTGATGTGGTGTTCGGGATGACGGTGTCCGGGCGACCGGCGGATCTTCCCGGCGCCGAGCACATGGTCGGAATGCTGATCAACACCGTGCCGGTCCGGCTGGCGCTCGACCCAGCCGAGACGTTTGCCTCGGCCGCGCGGCGCCTCCAGGAGCAGAGCTCCCGGCTGCTGGAACACCAGCACCTCGGCTTGGCCGAGATCCAGCGACTGACCCCACACGGCGAGCTGTTCGACACCCTGGTGGTAGTCGAGAACTACCCCGATGCCCCCGACCTCGCAGGCGCAGGGTTCACCGTTGAGGTGGTGTCGGCGGCGGACCCGACGCACTACCCGCTCACGCTGTCAGCGGCGTTCGCCGGAGACGGCCTCGCGCTGACCCTGGAGTACCGAGGCGACCTGTTCAACGGCCCGGCCGCCTCGGCATTGGCAGGCTGGTTCGTCCGGGTGCTCGACGCGGTGTCGGCCCAACCGAGCCGGACCCTGGCGTCGATCATGCTGACGTCCGTTCTCTCGGACGGTGCGCAGCACCCGTCTGCTGGCGAGACGATCGACCTGGAGCACCCCTCGGTGGTGCCCGCGCTCGCGGCCCAAGCCGCGACGTCACCCGGGGCGACGGCGCTGGTCACCTCCGACGGCGCGCTGAGTTTCGCCGAGCTGCACGCGGTTGTCGATCATCTGGCCGACGTGCTGGTGTCCAGGGGGATCACGCCCGGCTCGGTGGTCGGGTTGCTGCTCCCGCGTGCCCGGCTGGTGCCCGCGCTGTTCGCCGTACTCAAAGCGGGTGGCGCCTACCTGCCGCTGGGCGCGGACCTCCCCCCGGCGCGGATCGCGTTCCAGCTCGACGACGCCGCAGCCGCGCTGGTGATCTGTACCAAGGAGCTGGCCGATCGGCTGCCACCCAGCACCGATCGCCTGCTCATGGACGACCTGGTTCTCGCCGATCTACCCAGCGCTGGCTTGTCCGGCGCCGATCTGCCCAGCGCGCTCGTTCCGGCCCCCGGGTCGGCGGCGTCGGTGATCTACACCTCCGGGTCCACCGGCAGGCCCAAGGGTGTCGTCGGCACCCACGGCGGCTTGGCGAACCTGCTCGCCTCCCACCGCCGTGAGTTTATCGGCCCCGCCGCGCACCGCCTGGGTCGCCCGGTCCGGGTCGCGCATCTCGCGTCGTTCACGTTCGACGGGTCGTGGGAACCGCTGCTGTGGATGCTCGACGGGCACGAGTGCCACGTCGTCGATGACTACCGGGACGCCCACGAGGTGCTCCGCTATCTGCGCGACGCGCAGATCGACTGCGTCGACCTCACCCCCAGCTACCTCGCCGTGCTGCGCGAGGAGGGTCTGCTCGCCCCCGGTCACGGGCTGCGCACGCTGCTGCTCGGCGGCGAGGCCACCCCCGCCGCAGTGTGGCACGAGCTGTGCGCGCTGCCCGGCCTGGAGCTGCACGATCTCTACGGCCCGACCGAGGCCAGTGTGGACGCCTACGGTTGGCACCTGGCCGGGGACCGCACCTGGGCCGCTCCGCTGGCGAATACCTCGGTCCATGTCCTGGACGCCTGGCTCAACCCGGTGCCGGATGGGGTGGTGGGGGAGCTCTACCTCGCAGGCGCCGGTCTGGCCCGCGGCTACCTGGGCCGCCCGGCGATGACCGGGGAGCGGTTCGTCGCCAGTCCGTTCGGCCCGGCCGGATTCCGGATGTACCGGACCGGAGACCTGGTGCGGATCGCCCCGGCAGGTCGGCTGGAGTTCCTCGGGCGCGGTGATGACCAGATCAAGGTCCGGGGCTTCCGCGTCGAGCCCGGCGAGATCGAGGCTTGTCTGGTCTCGCACCAGGCGGTGCGCCAGGCCGCGGTGATCCTGCGCGACGGCCGACTGGTCGCCTACGTGGTGGCCGCCGCCCCGCTGGACTGCGCTGAGCCACTGGACTGGACTGTGCTGCGCAGGCACGTGGCCCAGCACCTGGCCGACCACCTGGTTCCCGACACCGTGGTCGTCGTGGACGAGCTGCCGCTGGGTTCCGCGGGCAAGCTTGACCGGGCCGCGTTGCGCGCTCTCGACCCCGGCGATCGTGACCCAGGGCCCGGTCCGGCCACCGCCCGGCCCCCAGCCGCGCCGCGCACACCGGCTGAGGAGATCCTCTGCTCGCTGATGGGTGAGGTGCTCGGCGGTGCCCCGGTCGGGCGCGACGAGCGGTTCTTCGACCTCGGCGGCCATTCGCTGCTGGTGGCCCGGCTGGTATCGCGGATCCGCGGCGCGCTGGGTGCCGAGGTGAGCTTCCGGTCGGTGTTCGACCACCCCACCCCAGCGGCGCTGGCGCGGTGCCTCGACCGCGCCCCGACCCGCCCTGCGCTGCAACCATTCCAGCCGGGATCATTCCAGCCGGGATCATTCCAGCCGGGATCGTCCGATCTGGATGGTGCGCTGCCGCTGTCCCACGCGCAGGCCCGGTTGTGGTTCCTGCACCAGCTCGAGGGCCCTTCCCCCACCTACAACGTGGCGTTCGCGCTGCGGCTGCGCTCGTCCCCCGACGTCAATGCGCCAGACGTCGGTGCGCTCGACGTCGGTGCGCTCGACGCGGCGCTGGCCGACGTGGTCGGCCGCCACGCCCCGCTGCGAACGGTGTTCCCCGACACCGACGGTCGACCCCGCCAGGTCGTCCTGGACACCGCACCCACCCTGACCGGGACCCCCACCCTGACCGGGACCCCCATCCTGACCGGGACCCCCATCCTGACCGTGCTGGAGTGCACCGAGGCCGACCTGGACGAGCAACTGCAGCGCGCGTCGGAATACGGCATCGACATCACCACCGAGCTCCCTTTTCGCCCCAGCCTGTTCCGGCTGGGACCGCGGGACCACGTGCTGCTGCTGCTCACCCATCACATCGCCACCGACGAGTGGTCCGACGGCCCACTGCTCGGTGATCTCGCCGTCGCCTATCGGGCGCGGGCGGCGGGACAGGCGCCCGACTGGGATCCGCTGCCGGTCAGCTATGCCGACTACACCCGCTGGCAGCGGCAGCTGCTGGGCAGCGGTGCCGACCCGTCGAGTGTGTGCAGCGCCCAGCTCGAGTACTGGCGCTCCACGTTGGACGATGCACCGGTCGAGCTGGCTTTGCCCACCGACCGGCCGCGGCCCACCGAGGCGAGCCATCGAGGCGGCACGGTCCTGTTCGCCCTGCCCCCGGAGCTGGCAGGCGGGGTCCGCGACCTCGCCCGCCGCAGTGGCAGTACCCCGTTCATGGTGGTGCAGGCCGCCGTCGCGGTGCTGGCGGCCAAGCTGGGCGCGGGCGAGGACATCCCGCTTGGTGTCCCCGTCGCGGGCCGGGCCGACGACGCGCTCGACGGCCTGGTCGGTTTCTTCGTCAACACCCTGGTGCTACGCACCGACGTCTCGGGTAACCCCACGGTCGCCGAACTGCTCACCCGGGTCCGCGAGTGCGCCCTGGATGCCTACGCCCACCAGGACATCCCCTTCGAGCAGCTGGTCGAGGCCCTCAACCCGCCGCGGCACCCCGGCCGTCACCCGCTCTTCCAGGTGATGGTCTCCTACCAGCACCGCGACGACACGGCGCTGCATCTCGACGGCATCGAGGTGACCGAGTGCGAGATCGCCGACACCAGCGCGAAGTTCGATCTCGCGTTCGACTTCTTCGAGTCCGA
Organism: Pseudonocardiales bacterium; assembly: GCA_052390495.1. Classification (GTDB taxonomy): domain Bacteria; phylum Actinomycetota; class Actinomycetes; order Mycobacteriales; family Pseudonocardiaceae. The sequence goes on along the minus strand of JBQTGW010000105.1, from coordinate 7,969 downwards.
TAATGCGGCTTCCCAGGTGCAGGGTGTGCTGCAGTACGCCACCGATCTGTTCGACCGGCCCAGCGCCGAGTCCCTCGTCGCCCGCCTGCGCCGCGTACTGGCCGGTCTGGTCGCCGACCCGGACCGCAGGCTGTCCACCATCGACGTGCTCAGCGCCGACGAGCGCCGCGCCGTGCTCGTCGAGCGCAACGCCACCGCATCCGACGTGCCTGCATGGACGTTCCCCGAGTTCTTCGCCCTTCAGGTCCGGGCCCGGCCCGAAGCGGTGGCGGTGGTGTGCAAAGGCGACTCGCTGACCTACGCCGAGCTGGGCGCAGCGGCGAACCGGGCGGCGCACGGCTTGATCGGTCTCGGCGTCGGCCGGGGTGACGTGGTGGCAGTGGCGCTGCCCCGCTCGGTGTCCCTGATCGCGGCCCTGGTCGGGGTGATGCAGGCCGGCGCGGCGTACCTGTGCCTGGACCTCGACCACCCGGCCGCGCGGCTGGGCCCGATGGTGCACGACGCAGCGCCATCGGCGGTGATCGTCGAGCCCGGTACGGACAGCGTTGTGCTGGACGGTCTGCCCAGGCTGGTCGTCGATGGCGCGGACAGCCTGCGCCGATTCCCGGACAGCGCCCCGCACCTGCCGACGGCTGCCCCCTTGGTGGATACCGACGCCGCGTATGTCGTGTTCACCTCCGGGTCCACCGGACGGCCGAAAGGTGTGCTGGTCACCCACGAGGGTGTCGGCAAGCTGGTCGCGACCCAGGTGCAGCGGCTCGGGGTCGGGCCGGACAGCGTGGTCCTCGGGTTCGGTTCGTTCAGCTTCGATGTGGCGTTCTGGGAGCTGTGCCAGGCGCTGTGCTCCGGTGGGCGGCTGGTGCTGGTACCGGCGGAACTGCGGGCCGCGGAGCCTGCGCTGGGCGACTACATCGTGGCCAACGGCGTGACCCAGCTGGCATTGCCCCCCTCGGTGCTCGCGGCGCTGCCCGCCGAGGCCGAGCTACCCGCCGGAGCCGGCCTGCTCTGCGGAACCGAGGCGGTGCCGGGGGAGATCGTCCGCCGCTGGTCGCCCACGCTGCGGATGTTCAACGCCTACGGCCCGAGCGAGACCACCGTCAACGCCACCCTCTGGGCGTGCCCGCCAGGTCACGACGGCCCGGTCCCGATCGGCCGACCCGACCCCGACGTGGCGGTCCACGTACTTGACCGGTGGCTCAACCCCGTCCCGCCCGGAGTGCCGGGCGAGCTCTATCTGTCCGGGCGGGGCCTGGCCCGTGGCTATCTCGGCCGGTCCGCGTTGACCGCCGAGCGGTTCGTGCCGTCCCCGTTCGGCCTGCCCGGTTCCCGGATGTACCGCACCGGGGATCTGGTGCGCTACACCGGCGATCTCGACCTGGAGTTCCTCGGCCGGACCGACGAGCAGATCAAGATCCGCGGTTTCCGCATCGAGCCCGCCGAGGTCGAGGCCATCCTCGACCGGGACGCCTCGGTAGCCCGCTCGGTGGTCATCGCCCGCGACGGCCGGCTGCTCGGGTACGTGGTCGCCACCGACCGGGTCCCCGCAGGCAAAGGCACCATCGACCCGCAGGCGTTGCGTCGCCGGGTGGCCGAGTCGCTGGCCGACTTCATGGTTCCCTCGACGATCACTGTGCTGGACACGATGCCGCTGACGGCTTCGGGGAAGATCGACCGCGCCGCCCTGCCCGATCCCGATTCGCCGGGGGCGTCCGGCCCGAGTCATCACTGGGGCCGTGAAACCAGCACCCCGGCCGAGGACGTGCTGTGCGCACTGTTCGCCGACGTTCTCGGGCTGCCCTCGGCCAGCCCCGACGATCACTTCTTCCACCTCGGCGGGCACTCGCTGCTCGTGACCCGGCTGGCGTCGCGCATCCGCAGCAAGCTCGGCGCCGAGGTCGCGATCCGCACGATCTTCGACCACCCCACGCCCGGGGAACTGGCCACCCAGCTGGACAACACCCCCCCGCGACCGCCGCTGCGCGCCGTCGACCGGCGGGTTTCCAGAGATACCCAGCCGTTGTCCCACGCCCAGAACCGGCTGTGGTTCCTGCACCAGCTCAACGGACCCTCGCCCACCTACAACATCGTCCCGGTGGCCATGCGGCTCCGCGGACCACTCGACGAGGCGGCGCTGCGCACCGCGTTCGTCGACCTCGCAGGGCGCCATCCCACCCTGCGCACGGTCTTCCCCGACACCGACGGCGTCCCCCGCCAGCAGATCCGCCCGGCCGACTCGGTGCCGGTCCAGATCGCCGACGTCGAACCGGAACAGCTCGCCGCCACGGTGGCCGCGGCCACCGGGTACGGGTTCCGGCTGGCCGAAGAGCCACCGCTGCGAATCCACCTCTACCGGCTGTGCCCCGACGACCACGTGGTGCTGTTCGTGCTGCACCACATCGCCGGCGACGGCTGGTCGGTGGACCCGCTGCACGACGATCTGCGCACCGCCTACCTGGCTCGTGCCGCGGGTCAGGCACCGAGCTGGGCCGAGCTTCCCGTCGACTACGTCGACTACACCCACTGGCAACGGGAGCTGCTCGGCGCCGAGGACGACCCGGCCAGCCGCTGCGCTGACCAACTCCGATTCTGGCGCGCCACGCTCGACGGGGCACCCGCCGAGCTCCCGTTGCCCACCGATCGCCCGCGCCCGGCGCGCTCCACATCCGGCGGCGGCGAGGTGGTGTTCGAGCTGAGCCCGCAGCTGCACCGCGGGCTTCGGTCGCTGGCTCGCGAGGACGGGGCCAGCCTGTTCATGGTTGCCCATGCGGCGGTGGCGGCGCTGCTGAGCAGGCTCGGCGCGGGCCCCGACATCCCGCTCGGAGTTCCGGTGGCCGGGCGGCTGGACCACGCGCTCGACGGTCTGATCGGCTTCTTCGTCAACACCCTGGTGCTGCGCACCGACGTCGGCGGCGACCCCGGTTTCCGCGACCTGGTGCACCGCTGCCGCAGCACCGCGCTGGCCGCTTTCGCCCATCAGGACCTGCCGTTCGAGCGGCTCGTTGAGCTGCTCAACCCGCCCCGCTCGCTGGCCCGCCACCCGCTGTTCCAGGTGATGGTGAACTACGAGAACGTCCCGCCCGTTCCGGCGGACTTCGCGGGGCTGGCGGTGGAACCCGTCGCCGGGGACACTCCCACGGCGAAGTTCGATCTCGACGTCACCTTCTTCGAGCAGACCGGGACCGACGGCCTCGAGTGCTCCATCGAGTACTCCACCGACCTGTTCGACCACGACACCGTGCAGACCATCGCGCACCGCCTCACCCGGCTGCTGACCGCGGCGGCCGCCGAGCCCGATCGCCCGCTGTCCCAACTCGACATCCTCGGCGCAGCCGAACGCCACCGCATCCTGGTCGACTGGAACACCCGCCCAGCGGATGCCGCGCCGACCGACGCGGTGCCCGTGGACACTGCACCGACGACCCTGGTCGACCTGTTCGAGGCCCAGGTGCGCCGCACCCCGGACGCGACAGCCCTGTCCGACGAGCGTGCCGACCTGACCTTCGCCGAGCTCGACGGCCAGGCCAACCAGCTGGCCCACATCCTGATCGAGGCCGGCGTCGGACCCGAGGCAGTAGTAGGGCTGGCCCTGCCCCGCACCGTCGAGATGATCGTGGCGATGGTGGCGGTGCACAAGGCGGGCGGGGCGTTCCTGCCGATCGACCCCACCTACCCCGACCAGCACATCGCGGCAATGCTCGCCGATGCCCGCCCGGTGCTGGTCCTGACCCCGGACAGCCCCGAACTGGCCCAGGCACGTCCGGCCCCGCCCCGCCATGCCCCGACTGACCGCGACCGGCGCGCGCCCCTACACCCGGAGCATCCGGCCTACGTCATCTACACCTCGGGCTCGACCGGGCGGCCGAAGGGTGTGGTGATCAGCCATCGAAGCATCGCGAACCTGTTCGCCAGCCACCGCCGGACGCTCTACGAACCCACGGTCCGCCGGGCAGGCGACCGGGCGCTGCGGGTGGGCCATGCCTGGTCGTTCGCGTTCGACGCTGCCTGGCAGCCGCAGCTGTGGATGTACCACGGCCATGAGGTGCACGTGGTCTCCGACCAGACCCGGCGCGATCCGGTGCTGCTGGCCGAGGCGATCCGTGCTCGCGAGCTGGACTTCATCGAGCTCACCCCGGCCAACCTCAGCCAAGTGATCGAAGCGGGCCTGCTCGACGGTGACCGCAGCCCACTGCTCACCATCGGCTTCGGCGGCGAGGCCGTGACCGCCGAGCTCTGGAACAAGCTGGCCACGCTCGACGGCGCGGAGTGCGTCAATCTGTACGGCCCCACGGAGTGCACGGTGGACGCACTCGTGGCGCACGTCGGCGAGGGGAGCGCCCCAGCCGTCGGCCGGGCCGTGCACGGCGGGCGCGCCTACGTCGTCGACGGTCGGTTCCAGCCGGTGCCGCCGGGCGTGGTGGGGGAGCTGTACCTGGGTGGCGCGGGACTGGCCCGGGGCTACCTCGGCCAGCCCGCGCTGACCGCGGAGCGATTCGTGGCCAACCCGTTCTCGGTGGGCGAGCGGCTCTACCGGACCGGCGATCTGGCCCGCTGGACGACGGCCGGGCAGCTGGAGTTCCTCGGCCGCGCCGACGACCAGGTGAAGATCCGCGGGTTCCGCGTCGAGCCGGGCGAAGTGGCCGCGGTGCTGCGCCGCCACCCGGACGTCGCCCAGGCCACCGTCGTCGTCCGGGAAGACCGGCCCGGGGTGAAACGGCTGGTCGGTTACGTGGTCCTGGACTGCGGGGCCGACGTCGACCCGGCCGAGGTGCGCAGGCACGCCGCGGCCACCCTGCCCGACCACCTCGTCCCCGCGGCCGTGCTCGCGCTACCGGCGTTGCCACTGCTACCCAACGGAAAACTCGACCGGCACGCGCTGCCCGAACCGACCGACGCGCTCATGCCCCGCGGCGCAGCGCCGCGCACCGAGCTGGAGGCGCAGCTGTGCCGGGTCGTCGCCGAGGTGCTGGGCCTGCCCCGAATCGGCATCGACGACGACTTCTTCGAAGCAGGCGGCAACTCGATGCTCATGGTCACCGTGCGAGCCCGGATCGTCGACCAACTCGGCCACCACCTCGCCGTGGCGGACCTGTTCACCCACCCCACCGTCGCGTCCCTGGTCGCAGTCATCATCCCGGGGGTTTAGCCGCCTCGGCGAGCCGCAAGGTCCAGGACTTCCCCAGGCGGGGCATCTCGGTCCGGGTAGCGGCCGATGCCGCCCGGTAGTATGCCGATGACCCGGCGGCCCGGGACGTCGCGGCGCTCCGGTGATTGAAGTGGTGCTCAATGGATAACGCTGAGGAAGCGCGCACGATCGGTGAGCGGCTATGGCAGATCCGGAATGCCAGGGGCAAGTCGCTGCGGGTGATCGGTGGGCTGGCCGGAATGAGCGCGTCGACCCTGAGCCGGATCGAGAACGGGCTCCGTGCGCTGGACAGCCGCTCTGAGATCGCCGCTCTGGCCAATGCTCTAGGCGTCGCGCCCTCGGAGCTGACGAGGACGCCGGAGCTGGCCATTGGTAACGGGGAAGGCCCGGCGGTGCAGGCGGTGCGGCGTGCGTTGATCGCGGTCAGCCGCGACGATCCGGCCGGGCAGGTGGTCCCGGTGGAGGTGCTGGGCACCCGGCTAGATGCCCTGACGGCGGCTCAGCGTCGGTGCGACCACGAGCAGGTCGGCCGCGAGCTGCCCGCATTGATCCGGGACCTGCACTCGACCATTGCCGCCGGGCGCGACGTCGCGGAGCTGCTCGAATTGGCGGTGCTGCTCCATGTGCAGGGCACCCACAACTGGTTGCACACCTTGGGTGAGTCGACGGATCTGGGCTGGCAAGCCAACACGCTGGCGCGACAGGCTGCCCGGGAACATGGCGGGTCCGAGGTCATGGGCCTGGTTGGGTTCGGCGCGGCGAACGGGCTGCTAGCGGCCGGGGAGTTCGATATCGCGCTGGCCGAGCTCGACGCGGTGAGCGTGCCGACAACTACCAGCCAGGCCGAACAGCTCGCGGGGATGCTGGCCCTGACCCGGTCCCTGGTAGCCGCTGCGGACCGGCGCCCGGGTGATGTGGCTGCCCCGCTGGACTACGCCGCGGAGCTGGCGGCGCGCCCCGCGGAGGGTAACGCCTACGGGCTGGGTTTCGGACCGACCAACGTTGGGGTATGGCGCGTCTCGGTGGCCCTGGAAGCCCGTGACTTCGCCTTGGCCGCGAGGATCGCGGAGGAATTGCGTCCCGAGCTGCTCCCCTCCGCCAACCGGAAGGCCATCTACTGGGCTGATTACGGCCGGGCGCTGGCCCGGCTGCGGGGACGTCGCGACGATGCCGTGCGGGCGCTGCGGACAGCGGAGCTGATCTCACCGGCCCGGGTGCAACGGCACCCGTTCACCCGCGAGGCGATCGCCCTGCTGCTCCCAGGGTCACGCCGGGACGCGGTGGGCCGGGAGCTGCGCGCGATGGCCTACCGGGCCGGTCTGCCCGTCTAGCTCCCTCGGGACGTCAACGGTGACGCAGAGGCGGGCATGGCGGCCGTGGCGCCAGCGGGTGGAGTGCCGGGACGTGATGGGGCGGCTGGCCAAGGTATGTGACGAGGTACTGGGTCCCGGTGTGAAGCCAGGGCAACGTCATTTTCGCTTAACGTTTCACCTGTAGCGACGTTGAGTAGTCACTGCTATTCCCACGACCTCCTCGTCCCGATACCCTGGTCCCGCCCCGGCAGATGATCGTCGCCCGGCCTGACGCGGTGGCCACGTGAACCACGATTCGGCTCCTAATTGAAGGTCCACCCGGTCAGGGTAGGATGCGGTTTAACCATGATCAACCCACGCTCAGCCACCCCGGCCGCGCTGACCGTCTACGGCCTCATGCACCTGTGCTCGGCTTATATGGCTTCCCGAACCGGGAACGCCGCCGCCACCCGCGATCACCTGACCGCCGCCCAAGAAATCACCACCCGGCTCGGCACCGGTGACCAGGTGCACTACGGGCTGACCTTCGGCCCAGCCACCACCATCTCCACCCAGGTGGGGGCGCACGTCGAACTCGGTGACACCGCCGCCGAACTCTGGGTAGCGCCGAGGAACCTGCCGCGCGCCCGGCAGGGGTACCACCACCTCAGTGTGGCCCGCGCGCACCTCCTGCACGGTGACCGAAACGGAGCATTTACAAGCTCTGCAACAGGCCCGCCGGATCGCCCCGCAGCAGACCAGACTGAACCCCATGGTCCGGGACATCACCGCAGTCCTGGTCAGCCTGCACCGCCGCGCCAATCCCGAACTCACCAGCTACACCACCTGGCTCGGCCTCACCACCTGAGCGAGCTGAATCCGACACGTGGCGACGCGCTCATTCAAGTCTGATTCAGCCCCTGCTGCACGCGGAGCTCCCGCACCCGCCAACCCAGCTCGAAAGCCAGCCGCGCAGCGTCGTAAGCGTCGGCCACGCCGGGCTCGGCCATCCGCCGGCTGCGCAATTCCTGCCAGTCAGACCGCTGCGACATCGCCCGCACTCCTCGCCGTCATCGTCCGCGGTGTGCCCGGCGGCGATACACCGCCCCAGCGCCCGCCGCGCCCGGTCTATCTCCCGGGTCTGCCGCATCCGGGAGAAGGATCACGCGGTCAGTCCTGGCCGGCGGTGTCGGAGTAGTCGGCTCGGGCCGCGCCCCAGGGCCACGTCAAGTTCACTGATTGTGTTGTACTCATGACGCCAAGTGATGCACCGTGGAACGGGGAGCTCCCGTGAACGCCCCCGCTGCACCCACCCCCTCACCACCCCCCCTTCGGAGCCAACTGGCCAGGTGCCTCGCGCCGCCCTGAGTGCTGACCTGGCCGGATCGCGCAGACGTCATCGCCGGGTAGCTGCTGCGGGCGCATGATCTCAGCCAGAGCACTCAGCCCGCCCCTGCCGTGATCGCCGGAAGTGGGGGGGGCCCCGGGAGGGGCCCCCCCCGGGGCCCCACACACCCCCGCGAAAACCACCCCC
>JBQTGW010000104.1:0-9567 GCA_052390495.1 Pseudonocardiales bacterium | reverse complement strand
GGTGGCGCGTTGCTGAATCACGCTGGTCAGCCCGAAGCTCGCCGCTCCTACTCCCGCGGCAGGCACCGCGTTGACCAGGATCGCCGACGCCGTGTTCGACACGTCCGCTAGTCCTCCTTCAGGGCCTGTGGGCCCCGTGTGTGGAAATCGTCGCTATAGCGACGATTGCCACTCACGGGGCCCTCTGGCCATGAAGGAGGACTAGCGGACGTGTCGAACTCGGCGTCGGCGATCCTGTTCATCGCGGTGCCTGCCGCGGTAGTAGGAGCGGCGAGCTTCGGGCTGGCCAGCGTGATTCAGCAACGCGCCACCAAGCAGGTGCCGACCACCGGCACGCTCAACCCCCGCCTGCTGCTGGAGCTGATCCGCCAGCCGATGTGGGTACTCGGAGTGGTGACCGTCCTGGGGGGCCTGGCCATGCAGCTCATCGCCCTCGCCTACGGGCCGCTGGTGCTGGTCCAGCCGCTGCTGGTGACCGGCGTCCTGTTCGGTGCGGTGTTCTCGGCGCTGCTGGCTCATCGGGGCGTCGATCGGCTGATCGTGCTCGGCGCGTTGTTGTGTACGGCGGGGCTGGCCGCCTTTCTGCTGCTCGCCCGGCCCAGCGGCGGCACGGGCACACTCACGACCGGTGCGGCGCTGCTCCCGCTGGGTGTGACCCTCGCGCTGCTGGTAGCCGGGTGCCTCGTCGTGGCGGCCCGGTCGTCCGGGGCGGTGCACGTCGCGGCGCTGGCGATGGCCACCGGCGTGTTGTACGGCCTCACCGCCGGGTTGATGAAGGTCGTCACCAACCAGTTCCGGACCGGCGGCCTCGCCGAGCCGTTCGGACACCCCGTGCTCTACATCGTCTGCGCGATTGGCCCCATGGGTTTCCTGCTCAGCCAGAACACCTTCCAGCAGGGCACCCTCATCGCCCCGGCACTGGCTATGATCACGATCGTGGATCCGCTGGTCGGAGTGGCGATCGGGGTCAGCTGGCTCGGCGAGCGGGTGCAGAGCTCGCCCGCTGTGCTCGCCGGCCAAGTGATCTCGGCGGCGGTACTGATCGGCGGCATCGCCCTGCTGGCGCAGCGCAGCACCCAACTCCGGCACGAGATCGAAGCGACGGCCCAGAGTCCCGCCGATCCGCCCCGGCGGTTGCGGTGGGGATGAAAGCCAGGGCTCGGGGTCGCCGGGGGCTCGGTGTGAACGCCCGTGCACTGGTCAGCGGTGGCTCGTGGTGAACCCTCGGGCACTGGTCACCGGAGGGTCGTCGGGCATCGGCGCGGCGGTCGCCGGGATGCTCGCCACGGCCGGCTACCGGGTGGTGGTACTCGGCCGGGACCGCGCCCGGCTCGCTACGGTGGCCGCTGACATCGGGGCCGATGCCGTGGTGGCCGACCTGGCCACCCTCGAAGGTCTAACCCGGGCTGCCGACGCCGCGACCGGAGTCGACCTGCTGGTGAACTCGGCGGGCCGAGGCTGGGCGGGTGCGCTGGCCACCATGTCGCCGGAGGACATCGACGCGCTGGTCACGGTGAACCTCACCGCCCCGCTGCGGCTCACCCGCGCCGCCCTGCCCGGCATGCGGCAGCGTGGGCGCGGGCATCTCGTGTTCGTCTCGTCTATCGCGGCGGTGGGCGTCGGCGGGGAGGCGGTCTACGCCGCGACCAAGGCCGGGCTGCGAACCTTCGCCGCCAGCCTCCGCCACGAGGTGGCCCCCGAAGGAATCGGCGTCACCACCCTGTTACCCGCCGCCGTGCGCACCCCCTTCTTCGACCACCGCGGCCGACCCTACGACCGCCGCTTCCCCCGCCCACTCGGCCCAGCACAGGTGGCATCAGCGCTGCTCAGAGCGGTCGAACAGAATCGTCCGGAGGTGTTCGTGCCGCGCTGGCTGACCGTGGCCGCTCGGCTACAGGGAGCACTCCCCGAGCTCTTCCACCGACTGGCCCAGCGATTCGGTTGAGCAATGGGTAAAGCTGACCCGACATCCGTGCCGCTGGGCTAGGATCGCCGCGTGCCGAATGCTGAGGAGTTCGAACGGGATCTGGCCAGGCTGCGGGAGCAGGTCGCGATCGCTGCCGCTGACGCGACGGCCGCGCGGACGCTGGCCGCCGGTGCCGATCATGACGTGTCGGAGGTCCGAGCTGAGTTGCGGGCCCATACCCGGGGTTTGAGTGCCTTGCGGGAGACCCAGCTGGAGCAGGGCCGGGCGATCGCCGAGCTGCGGACCGAGGTGCGCGGGATAAACCAGCGCCTCGGTGGGGTCGAGAGCAGGCTCGACGGGCTGGAGCGGGAGATGCGTGAGGGTTTCGCTGTGCTGGGTACCGGCATGGCGCAGATCACCGCGCTGCTCACGAACCTGGAACGGCAACAGGGCGACGGGAGCTAGGCATCCCAGGCGTGCGGCACTCGCTGGCAGGCAACCACGCTGTGGTGGATGGCGCGCGCCCGACTGGCCGATCTGGGCTATCACCCCACCCTGGGCACCACCGACGGCGCCGACGGCTCCTGGGCCGAGGTCACACTGGCCGACGACCACGGTGCCCATGAGGTGATCGAAGGTGGACCACGCTCGGTCTGGCGCATCGTCGAAGCCGCCCACGAGACATGGACCAGCCTCGGACGCCCCGGGTGGGAACGCTTCGGCCTCACCGCCACCCAAGACCGGCAAGTCGTCTGGTTCGACACACCCTCCACTGCGCATCACTGGCCATTGGTCACCGATCCGCCCTGATGACACCGGACGTCCGGGCGAGGACTGGAAGGTTCGAGAACACGAAGAATCTTAATAGTGCTCGATCGCGATCTTCAGCCGACGTCCACTAAGTTCGGTAGGATCCCTACGCGCTCTGGGCGCGGATGCGTAGTGAATATCCACTTAAGCTTCGGCAGTGGTCCGCATTTCTGCCTGGGTGCGCAGCTGGCCCGCCTCGAGAGCGAGATTGCGATCGGTGCGCTTGTGCGGCGTTTACCGGCATTGCGTCTTGGTACCGACGTCATCGAATGGCGACCGAAACCCGCGTTGCGCGGTCTTGAACGCCTGATCGTCACCTACTGACCGGCGCGGCATCTACAGCTGAACCCAGCGGATGTCCTCGCGCGCGTACCAGCCAGTGTCCACCCCGGCCCGCGCCTGCACAATCAGCTCCCGCTCCTGCTCGGTCAGCGGATTGGCACACATCGCGGCGATACCCCACCACCGATCCAGCACTGCCTCGACGTGGCCGAGATCAAAGTCGGCGTGGGCGAAGGCCTGGCGGAACTCCGCCTCGAACTCCTCGCATTCGGCTGGACTGAACGACTTCAGCTCCGCGTTCTTCGACCCGATGTGAGGACCCGGCCATCGGGTAGGGTCCGTGGATATGGCGACTACGAAGATCACATTGAGTGTCGACTCGGTGGCCTTGTCTCTGGCGCAGCGCGCCGCTGAGCTGAGTGGGGTTTCGGTGTCGGCGGTGGTGTCCGGGGTGCTGCGCAGGCATCTGCTCACCGACTATGGGCCGCCCCCTGGTTCCGGCACCGGCGCTGACCGGGAACACGACGAGGAGCAGGCCGGTGCTGACCTTGAGCTGGCCGAGCTGGCTGATGGCCTCGACCAGGACTGGCGGCGGGAGCGGCGTGCAGCGGGGTGAGGTCTGGCGTTACCAGGTTGGTGGGATGCGCGAACGGGTCGTGGTGCTGGTGTCCGCGCAAGCCGTGCTCGATAACGATGCTTACCGAGTGCTGTACGGGGTGCAGGTCAGCGACACCGACCCCGGGCACGTGCTCGCCGTCTCGGTCGTTCTGGGCGGCACTCCGTTCTGGCTGGACGCCGCTGCGGGGCTGCTGGCCGTGCGGCGCAGCCTGCTCACCAAGCAACTCGATGCGATCACGCCGGACTCGCTGGCCAGCCTGGACGCTCGCCTGGCTGCGGCCTTGGACCACTGACCGGCTCGGACGCCAGGGTCCGCGGATGCGCGCCTGAGCCAGCGGTGCAATCATCACCGGATCAAGCTGTCGACGAAGTAAGGTGAGCGGAATGAGCACGCCGAATGATCCGCGGGACAGCGGCCAGTATCCCCCGCCAGGTGGCTACCCCCAGGCTCAGCCCCCAGCGGGCTATGAGCAGTATCAGCAGTATCCAGCGCAGCCCCGCAACGGATTCGGGATTGCTGCGTTGGTGCTTGGCCTGCTCGCGCTGCTGCTGTCCTGGACGATCATCGGCGGCATCCTGTTGGGTGTGCTCGCGCTGATCTTCGGCCTGCTGGGTCGAGGCCGAGCCAAGCGGGGCGAGGCGACCAACGGCGGCATGTCCGTCGCCGGAGTCGTGCTCGGCGCCATCGGACTGCTCATTGCGATCGGGCTCATCGCACTCGGGGTGTCTTTCTTCAACTCGCCAGCCGGCCGCGATTACCAGCAGTGCATCGAGCAGTCAGGCGGTGATCCGGTGGAGCTTGAGCAGTGCGCCGCGGAGTTCAGCCGCCAAATCGGCGGCGGCTGAGTCCCGGCTAGCCCGCGCTGGCCGCGCCGAAGCGCAGGCGGATGCCCTCACCGCGCAGCTCCCGGCGGAACCACAGCAGCGAGGCCAGCGCGGCGACCCCGACCAGGGTGAACGAGCCGACGGTCGTCACCACCAGATAGTCCCCCAGGGTGGCGCGGGCGAGCACCCACAGCGTCGCGACGCCGTTGGTGAGAAAGACCAGCGCCCACAACAGCGATACCCGGCGGAAGAACCGCTGGACCCGAGGGTTGCCGGTGAGGGCGGCGGGGAAGGCGCAGAAGTCGTCGGCCAGCCGGGCGAGCAGCGGCCTGCGCAACCCCACGGTGGCCAGCAGGGCGAACGCGATCAGGAAGTTCTGCAACGTGGGCTGCAGGAAGTACAGGAACGTGCTCCCGGTGGCGTACCCGATGGCGGTGCGCACCACCAGCAACCCCGTGGTCAGCAACAGCACCGCCGGGATCGGCGTCCGGGTGACCAGCCGGATGACCAGCGCGGCGAGCCCCCAACCCAGCGCAGCGAGCAACCCGCCGGTCAGGTTGGTCAGCGTCAGTACCAGGTAGAACAACCCCAGCGGGGCCAGCACCACCTCGAACAAGTGCCGCCCCGCATGGCGCAACTTCCCGGACAGCGCCCCGAGATGGATGGTCTGCTTTCGTGGCTGCATCGCGGGCGAGGGTAACGGCTGCGCCCCGCGCACCCACGCACCCCCGCGCTGTGTCGCCCGCGGATTTCGCTGCGTGAGCCCCCACGCTGCGCTGGGTGAGCTCTCGCGATGCGCTGGGTGGCGTAGGCCCGGGCCTAGAAATCCGAGGGCAGGCGAAGCACTGTTCCGGGATGGATGAGGTTCGGGTTGTCACCGATGATGTGCCGGTTCGCTTCAAAGATCGGCCCAAAACCATTGCCGATATACAGCGGAGCCTGGGCGGCGGCGATGCTGGAGAGCGTGTCTCCGGGCTGGACGGTGTAGAGGAAGTAGCTGCGGAAACCCGGCGCAATGGCAGTGCCGAAGAAGACCGGCACGCAGACCTTCCCAGGACTCTCGTCCGCACTGGTGCTCGGTCCGACTTGCACGACCCCTCGCCTCGTCGGAGGTGGGTTGGGCAACGAGATGCTGGTCTGCCAGGACGAGGTCAGATTCGTACTCGTCACGAAGGTCTCGACCAGGACCTGCCCATCCTCACCGAGAACCCGCACGTCGATGGTGGCCTCGAAGCCGCCACCTGACCCTGCAATCAGGAGTGGATTTCCCACGAGGTCATTCGCTCGTGGTTGGTCGAGCCGGAAGCTGTCTTGCAGTGATTCGGACATAATGGGAGTACCCTTCTGTTTAGTTCAGGATGCGGACCACGTTGTCGGGCTCATCGAGCCACACCCACTGCCGCCCGTCGCGGCTCTGGAAGCCGAACTGGTCAGGTCCTGGTTTGTCTTGTTCGTACCGCCGGTCCACACCGCGTCGGGGACGAACAGCTCCCGAGGCACCGCCCGGAAAGCATCCTGCCAGTCCCCGTCCACCTGCCCGGCGGCGCAGAGCGCATCGACCAGAGCGGCGCGCACGGGCATCCCTCCGTCTCTCTTGGCACTCACACGCCGGGGGTTTGCGCACCGTGGATCTACCACGAGACGCCGCCGGGCGCCAGAGCGAGCAACGTTAGTCCAAGAAATCCTGACCAGGAGAGCCCTTACCCCAGGGCCGTCTTGATCGACCATCGGCCTGACGATGTGATCAGCCGGTGACCGCGAAGAAGGCGACCGGGGCGACCTCGCATGCGGCCCCGATCCTTGGTGTCCAGTGCTGAGTGCACCACCAGCCTGGATGCGCCCGCGCTCCGCGGTCGTTTCAAGATCAGTGGATCCACGACCGGCTCTCATCGATGTCGCCCACCCGACGGCACCCAGCGGTGATGCGTGTGATGCAGTACGATGCACATCATGCGCACCACGATTTCGATCGACGACGAACTGCTGGCCACCAGCCGAGAACGAGCCCGCTCTCAGGGCCAGACCCTGGGTCAGTTCATTGAAAGCTCGTTGCGTCGCCAGTTGGCGGTAACCGACTCCCGCGGTCCACGACCGGTGGTACCGGTCTACCGCGGCGGCACTGGGCCTCGTCCCGGGCTCGACCTCACCTCGAATCGCGCCCTACACGAGGCACTCGATGAGGGCCTCGAACTCGACGCCCGACGCTGACGATGTACCTACTCGACGTCAACGTCGTGCTCGCCGCACACCGCGAAGACCACCCGCACCACCCGTCGACCCGGCCCTGGTTCGACGCTCTCCTGGCCAGCGAGGACCAGTTCACCGTCCCGATGACCGTATGGGCATCGTTCCTCCGGCTCGCCACCAACAGACGGATCTTCCCGGTCCCCACCCCATTGGCTGACGCATTCGAATTCCTCGAGACCACCTGCGCCCAGCCCCACCACCTGCAAACCCATCCCGGTGAGCGACACCTCGCCTTGCTCAGGCGGTGCTGCGAGGAAGCCGACGCCGTGGGGGACCTGGTTCCCGATGCCGTCATCGCGGCGATCGCCCTGGAACACGGCTGCGAAGTCATCACGCTCGATCGGGATTTCGCCCGGTTCACGTCGATACGCCACCACCGCCCCTGCCCACCGCCCTGACCTACGACCAGCGAACTTGCGCGAACTTTCGGTGCCGACTGCGGTCCAGTTGTGCTCACGTCTGTTCGTTTCCGCCCCGCACGGTGGTCAGCTCGTAATGACGCATCTCCTCGATGTCGTCGAAGAATGGCTTGACGGCCCTGAAAAACTCACCGAAGATCGCGCTCTTGCGGAATCCCTCGAGGTGTCCCTCAAGCGAGTCCCACGTGATCCGCACGACGTAGCTCGAGGGTTCTTCCACGCACCGGGAGACCTCATAGACGAGGCAGTGCGGCGACTGATCGAGCGAGCTTTGGGCCATCGCATAGGCGCACTCGAACTCGGACCGGCGCTCCGGCGCAATCTGGTACCGGATGTACTCGACAATCATGCGTTCACCGGCCGCAGGAGCTTGGTCCCGATCTTCATCTTCGATACCTTCCGCTGTCGTCAATATCTATACTGGATAGTGCAGTAAATCAAGTGGATCAGTGCAAAGGTGACCGAGTGCGCAAGCGCGGTCGGCCGCGGTCGGGCGCGGTCGGGCGCGGCTGGCCACCGCCGCACTCGCCGACCTGCGCAGCGTGCTGGTGCAGGCGCGCGAGCGAGGCGAGCTGGTCCCCGGGGCGGACATCGATCGCGCGGTCACGATGCTGGTGGGCGCCTACCACGCCGGGTATCTCGCGGGCGATGAGATGCCGGCGGACTGGCCCGAACAGACAGTCGACGTGCTACTGCCCTGCCTACTGAAATCGCGACCTACTGAACCGCGACCAGTGCAGCAGTGACTTCGATCTCGCATCACATGTATCTTAGCTTGAGTGCGTGTCACGGGGATGACCGAGAACGTTCGGGGCTTCGGTCCTTATGATCATATATGCTGGGTTTTCGACGAACCCCGCGAGTTCCACCGTCACGCTCTGGAGTTCATGACTGACGGTCTCACCCGGGGCCTGCGGGTCTGTTACTTCACCAGCAATGACACTACGACGCCGTGGGACGACCTCCGGGCTCTCGACGAGGCGAATCGTGCCCGACAGGGCGCTGTGCAGGTTCAGTACCTCGGTGACGTATATCCGACCGGCACGGTGATAGAACCAGTCAGTCAGGTGCAGGCGTACGCGGCAGCGACGGAGGATGCGCTGGCGGCAGGCTTCGTCGGCCTGCGTGTCGTGGGCGAGGGGACCTCGCTCGTGCGCACCCCGGAACAGCTCGATGCCTTCGTCCGCTACGAGCACCTCATCGACCGGTACATGACAGACCAGCCGTTATCCGCGCTGTGCGCCTACAACCGGGTAGAGCTGGGCGAGCAGACGATCGCGCAGGTGGCGAGCCTGCATCCGGCTGTGAACGACGCCGCGGTGCCGTTCCGGCTGCACGCCTGCGACCACGCCGCGGCCGCGCTCGGCGGAGAGCTCGACCTCACCAGCCTCGATCTGTTGCTGACGGCCCTGCGGCGGGCCGATCTGATGCCCACCGATGGCAAGCTCGTTGTCGACGCAACCGAACTCGCCTTCATCGACTACCGCAGCCTGCTCGCGCTGACGGAGTACGCCAGGCGCCGCAACGCGACGGCTGTGCTACAGACAAGCCTCCCCAGCCCGGCACAGATGGTCAAGATACTCGACCTCACGGGTATTCAAGTGGAGATGGTGACGTGAGAGCGGACGTGGTGGCGGACCATCACGGATTCTTCCACGAGACGGCGTTCTACCGCTCCGACGACGAATTACTCGCCATCGTGATCCCGTTTCTGCACGGTGGCATCAAGGCTGGCGAACCGACCCTGGTAGCTCTGGGTGCGAAAAATATGGAGCTGGTCCGCGCGGCGATGGGCAACACTTCGAACCTGTCGTTCGTGGACGCCTACAGCGAGCGGCCAGCGAATACCGTCAAAAACAACCTGGAGATACTGGCTACGCACCTGGCCCGTGGTGCACAACGGATTCGGATCGTCGGTGACGTACCACATCCCGGTACGGGGCGGCCGTGGGAGTGGTGGGCGCGCTACGAGGCCGCAGCCAACCACATCTACGCCCATTTCCCACTGTGGGCTATCTGCACCTACGACACCCGCATCGCCCCGGACAATGTGCTCACCGACGTCATGCGGACCCATCCTCAGATGGCGACCGCAGACGGCAGGCACGTCCCCAACGCCCGTTTCGAGGACCCCGCCGAGTTCCTCACCAACCGCCCGGCCACCAGAGTCGACCCGCTCGAAGCCACGCCACCGATGATCGATCTGGTCAATCCGACACCGGCAGGTGCCCGCCGCGCCGTCCGGGACGCCAGCCGTGGCTGCCGCCTCGACGGCATCGAGGTCGAGAAATTCGTGCTCGCGGTGAACGAGACGGTCATCAACGCGCTCTGCCATGGCAGGCCACCGGTCCGCGTACGCCTCTGGCCCGGTCTCGACCGGTTAGTGACGACGATCACCGACCGAGGAAACGGGCCCACAGATCCTTTCATCGGCCTGGCCCCAGCAAAGAACGGCTCCTC
>JBQTGW010000103.1:0-42248 GCA_052390495.1 Pseudonocardiales bacterium | reverse complement strand
GCGGACCAGCGCCAGTTCGATGAAGGTCAGGGCGGCGTCGGGGTCACCGCACCAGAGGGCCTGCCGCGCCATATTGGACAAGATTCTGGCTCGCAGCGACCAGTCCCCGGCCTGCTCGGCACACCACAGCGCGAACCGGAACAGACGGCGGGCGTCGTCATGGGCGTAGGAGTCGAAGGCGGTGAACGCGGTGATGTTGCCTAAGTAGCCGACGGCGGAGAACAGCTCGGGGCGCACCTTCTCGGAACACCGCGCGTTCAGCAACTTGGCGCAGTAGCCAAGCTGGGCGTTCACAGCCTCGCGGACGAACCCGCTGCCTTGGCGATTATCCCAGTCAGCGAAGGTCGTGGCGGCGGCGCGGACCTCGGCGACGTGGGACAGACCCACTACCGACGGGACCGGGGTGGGCTCGGTGGGAGTGATCAGTTCGGCCACGGTGGACTCGCCGACCGCGTGGGCGGCGGAGAACCGAGGCCGACGCGGACGAACTCCTGGCGTTCAACGGTGTCCACGGTAGTGCGGCTGCGCCGGGGGCGGCGGAAACCCAGCTCGGCGTCGGTGTTCACACCTAGCACGGCTGGCGTACGGCGATTCGGTGCGCTCCCGCGCTCGGCGCAGGTGATCGTTGGGTTCGGCCACGGCCGTCCTCCCCGCTCGACGTGATCCGCGCAGCCTTACACGGTTCGTCACCGTCCGACTACGCGAATCGTCGATCCCTCGCAATCCTGCCGCTGCCCTCCCATGACAACGGGGAATTCCTGCACTGCCGTGCTCCTTCACAGCTGTTCGACGGTGTTAGCGAGCCCGCAGGCCTTTGGTCGGCGGGGGAGATCAGCGGCGGGTGAGGATTCTGGTGACTCCGGCTGCGGCGGTGGTCAGCAGAAGCCAGCCCACTGCGGTGAGTAGCCCGGCTATCCAGGCTGAGGGCCCGGAGGTTCGCCACAGCCCGTCCTGCCCCAGGTTGACCACGGGGATCAGCAGGTCCGCCGTATAGATAACCGGTTGCCAGGACGGGTTCTGGCCACTGTCGAGGGGAGAAAGCCGGTGCTTGACAAACCAGACCGAGCCGAGCGCCCAGCACACGGCCAGCCACCCCGCCGCCCGCCAGGGCCGGTAGCCGTAGCCGACGGTCCACTGTTGCAGCCGTCCCCACATCCGCCCGGCCGGTCCGTGTGTGGAATGCCGGTGCTGCTGTTTGGCCAGCAGCACCGTATCGGCGCGGTCGTCGTGGCCGCCGTCGCGGTAGCTCGCGGCGAGTTGGTCGTAAGGATCGGGGTCATAGCCGGATAGCACGGTCCGCAGCCAGCGCAGCCGGGTAGCTACGTCAACCTCGGGCACCGGGCGGATCGACTGGGAGTCCTCTGCGGTGATCGACTGATAGCGGAAGTCCTCGATGTCCACCACGCCATCGGCGGTCCACAGCTGCGCTCCGTCGTAAACCGAGCCGGCCACCACACCAGCGAGGCTGACGTCGCCGCGCGGGGGCTCGGCGAAACGCAGCCTCAGTTCCTGGCAGGTCAGCCCGCGGGCGCGCAACGCCGATACGTCGGCACCCGCTCCGCCGAGCCGGGCGCCGTCGAAGCTCACCGACTTCGATACCTCGGCGAGGCTGAGCCGCACGCCACCGGTGGCGATGAACCTGCGGCTGGCGTAGAGGTCCTTGCCGATCGTGGCGGCCCTGGCGTCGAGCGATGGCTTGATCGAGCCGTCCGGCCGACGCCGCGGCGCGTCGAGCCGGGCGCCGGTGCAGTCCAGGGTCGAGCCGATGTGAGCGTGGTGCAGCCGGATCGAACCCGAAGCCACCACCCCGCGGAAGAACAGCGTGCCGCCGACTCGTAGCCGATCGGCGATGAGCACATCCAGGCCCGGACCATGCAGCCGGGCACCGGTCAGGCTGGCGCTGCCGTGCACCTGCGCGCCGACCAACCGAACCTGCCCATGTGCCCGCAGCGGACCGTCGTCGGACGGTACCTCGCGGGGCATGGAACGGCGCGCCTCCAGGTCCCCGCGCACCTCGATACCGTCGGCGGCCAGCGCCACCGGCACGGGTCGCCACTGGCCACCATCCTCGGTGTCGGGCTTGAAGGGGCTCCCGAGCGTCGCGCCGGACAGCCGCAGGTAGCCACCGATCCGGGCGTTGGTCAGCCGGACGCTGCGTGCGGCAGTGAATCCCGCGTCGAGCACGAGGTTGCCGTTCACCGTGATGCGGTCGGCCACCAGCGCGGCGGTGGGATCAGCCTGGCCCCGGGGCAACACGAGGACGGCATAGTCTGCGGGGTCGGTGCTGCCGTGCAGCGTCGCACCGGAGAACACTGCGTCGCCCGCGATCGAGGCGCCGGTCAGCACTACCCGGCCCGCCGCAGTGAACCCTTGGTCGCACCGCAGGTTGCCCCCGACCTGCACTCCTGCGGCATCGAGCGCATCACCGTTTTCGGCGTTGAGGTGCGTGCCGCTCAGCCGCAGCGGCCCTTCGACGCGAACATCGGTGAGCTCGATCGGGCCGGTCACCGTGCACTGCTCCAGTCCCAGCTCGCTGCGCACCTGCAGATTCGCGGCCCGCAACTCGAGCAAGGTGCAGTGGGTCAAACGCCAGCCTGCGACATCCGCGGCGTAGAGGTCGATCGGCTGGTCGAATGTGCAGTCGATGAGCTCGACCAGCATGCTCACGCGCGCCCCGGGCAGCGCCAGTGGTCCACGTACCGCCGCTCCGGCCAGCCGCAGAGCCGGGATCCCGCCTTGGGCTTGCGGGGGTGCCCCGGTGAGCAGGCCAATGAGCAGTTCTGCGGGCACCTCCTGGCCGGTGAGGTCCAGCCGCGCACCGGCAGCGAACGCCCGGCGCACGGCATCGGCTACGTGATCAGCGCGGGTCACGCCGGGATTCTCCCTATGGGTCGCGATATGGGGCAGAACTCGAATCGGCATTCCCCGGCGTACGCCATCAATCGACCAGTATCAGCCCCCGATGTAGCTCATCTCCACCTTCGCAAGCCCGGCCGTTTCACTCGTCCGCTGCGCCGAATAGCGGTCGGTCCGACGATGCCAGATGCCCCTGATCGTGGTTTCGAGCTCATCGTCGCTGGCCCCACTCCGCAGCGGCCCGCGAAGGTCGTGTCCGGCACCGGAGAACAGGCAGGTGTACAGCTCGCCCTTGGCCGACAGCCGGGCCCGAGTGCATGTCTGGCAGAAGGGTTTGGTGATGGAGGCGATGACACCGACCTCACCAGCGCCATCAAGGTAGCGGTACCGGTTGGCCACCTCGCCGCGGTAGCGCGGATCCACTGGCTCGATCGGCCAGACAGCGTTGATGCGCTCGATGATGTCGGCTGCTGAGATCACATCATCGAGCCGCCAGCCGTTGGTGGTGCCCACGTCCATGAACTCGATGAAGCGGACGATATAGCCGTGCTCACGGCCGAACGAAGCGAGATCGAGGATGTCCTGGCCATCGTTCATGCCGCGCTTGACCACCATGTTGACCTTCACTGGGTCCAGGCCGGCAGCTGCCGCGGCTGCGATGCCCTTCACGACCCGGGCAACCGGGATCTTCACATCACTGATGGCGCGGAACGTTGCCTCATCCAGCGAGTCCAGGCTGACGGTGATCCGCGTCAGTCCAGCGTCCCGTAGGGCCTGTGCCTTCGCTGCCAGCAGCGACCCGTTGGTCGTCAGGGCCACATCGTCGATGCCCTCGATGGCGACGAGTCGTGCGACAAGTCCCTCGATCCCGTGCCGAACCAACGGCTCCCCGCCAGTGAGGCGCACCTTCTTGACACCTAGGCGGGCGAAGACGGTCGTGATGCGCTCGATCTCCTCGAACGAGAGCAGCTCCGAGTGGTCCATGAAGGGAAAGTCGGTACCGAAAACGTCGCGGGGCATGCAGTAGCAGCAGCGGAAGTTGCATCGGTCGGTGACCGAGATCCGCAGGTCTCGCAGAGCGCGTCCGAACTGGTCGTTGACGCTTGTCATAGGTTCGCCATTGAAGTCTTCGCTTCCCATCTTAGTAAAAACTGGCTGGGTGATCAGAGTATTCCCCTGGGTGTTGGGTTCTTCGTCGACGAGGGTCCGGCGGTTCGCCTCGGGTGTCGAGAGATTGCCGAGCCGACCTGGACGTTGTCGTGTCGCCGGGCTCATTCTGGCAGGACTGCGCGTCCGTCCTCATCCAGCGGCCAGAACGGGTTGTGGGCGAGCGCCCACCGGTGACCACGGAGTGCACCGGCCGATCCTAAGCCCTACCTGGCCTTCGACTGTGCGGTGCTATGCCTGGTTGATGACGATGTTGGCGGCGCCTAGGACGGCGGTGCCGTCGTTGGCGAGGGTGAGCAGGATCGGGGTGCCGTTGCGGTCGGCCCGGGTGTAGATGCGGTCGTTGTCGATGCGGGTGTTTCTCCCGGGGTGGGTGTTGTAGGGCGCCGCCTGGTAGACGGTGTCGGTGAAGCTCTCGTCGAAGAACAACTGCGTGGTCGCCTCGGTCTGGTTGTCGATGAAGACCTTGATGTGGATGTGCACCGCGCGGGTGGTGTACCAGCCCGGGTAGATGGTTACGAACTCGACGATGCCGTCGGCGTTGGTGACCTGGGCGCCGCGCAGGTAACGCTCTTCGTCGGTGGCCGCAGCCGAGCCGCGTCCACCGCCATCCGTGGACGGGTTCCCGAAACGGGAGTAGAGGCCCAGCGCGTCGCAGTGCCAGATGCTGACCACGGCGTTGCTCAGCGGGGCGCACTCTGCGCCGGTCTGTATGCGCAGGGCCAGGCGGAACTCGGTGCCCTCGCGATCTTCGCGGATGTCGCTGCGGATTGCGTTGGCGTCGAAGTAGTAGGGGCCCTCCGTCATCTCCGGGGTCAGTGTGCAGGTGTTCGCCTGGTCGAGCAGCGCCATCGCACCGGAGGACGAGGAGATGGTCGGCTGCACGCTTGCCGATCCGCCACCAGTGGTGGGCACCGTGGCGCTGGTCGTGGTCCCGTTCGAGGAGCAGGCGCCCAGCAGGGTGGCCATGCTGACGGTGCCGAACGCGCCAAACAGGCCACGTCGGCTCAGGGGAGGGTTCACAAGGCACTCCAAACTGAAAGTGATACCAGGCGCCATCATGATAGCTGAATGTATCGAATTGTGACTTTAAGTAGTTAGAATGTGCTACTACGACCAGCGCACCGAAGTACTTGACGGTGGTCTGGCTCAGGGCTGCCTTCTCGTGTCATCTACCCAGTCGTCTATCCGTGCCCACCAGTGGTAAAGCCACTCCACCTGGGCTTCTTCGCCGCGGGGCACCTCGGCGGCAGGCACCCGCCACCAGCGCATCCGCACGGTCCCGTCGAGCGGTAGCTCCCGCCAGATATCGGCCACGGTGTAGACGTGGTCCAGCCCCGCGTGCGCCACCCACACGACGTCGGCATCGGCAGCGGCGGCCAGCGCCGCCGCGACTCCGCCCGGGCGCGGCGGCAGCACATGGCGCATCGCCTCGGACCGCCGCGCCATGTCCTCGAGCCCGCGCGCCCGCAGCCGGGCGATGCCGGCGAGCCGACGGCGCTCGGTGAAGTTGCCGCCCTCGGGGAAGATCACCAGGGCGTCGTTGTGGTCGAGGGCACTCGCGAGCTCGCCGATCCGCCGTTGTTGCTGCTCGCCACCCCCGCCGGACAAAAACCGGTTGGGCAACCGGTTGAGCACCACATCGAGCGCCGGGTCCCACTGGAGCGCCTCGGACAGCACGATGCGCGGTTCCCGCGCGTACCAGTTGACCAGGGCGTGGATGAGCAGGAACGAGTCACCGGGACCGGCGTGCCGGCAGAACACGAGCAAGGGTCGGTCGAGGTAGTCGTCGGGGTCGGGGCCCTCGACGTCCACCCGCAGCCGCAGCACCCGGGCCGCCTCGCGATAGAGCACCCGCAGGTACCAGCCCACAAGCTGATAGTGCAGGTACTGGAACCGCGACGTGCGGATCGCCACCCCGAAACCGGCGGCCAGCCAGAATCCGAGCAGCACCACCAGCACCACACTCTCCAGCACCAGCGCGACGACGGCCACCCACAGCACGCGCAGCGCACGCAGCCGGCCCGGCAGGAACGGCGAGAGCGCGGCGCCCAGCAGCAGCCACACCGGCAGCGTGGTCAGCGCCAAGACGGTGAACAGCACCATGGCGGGGGAGAACACCATCCGGCGGACCCACCGCGGCGGGAGCCTCACCGCTGTCCCCCGGTGCCGAGACGGTCTCGCAGGTACTGCGCCGACGCACGGTGCGCGGCGTCGATCCGATTCCCGGCTGCGGCAACGTCGCGGTAGCGCAGTGCCGCCCGGCTGTTCCAGCGCGGCGCGCGCCCTTCGCCAGCTGGCAGCACGTGCACCTCAACATCATCGGGGACAGCGGCCAGATCGCGGGCGTAGCGATGTCGGCGAGCGATCTCGAAGGCCACCAGGGCTACCTCCCAAGGCCGCCGCGGCGGTCGCAACGGCTGGTCGACGCGCCCGACCTGCAGCACGAAAATCCGGTCGGCGCCCAGCTCGACGGCGCGGCCCAACGGGATGCTGTTGACCAAGCCGCCGTCCAGGTAGTGCTGGCCGTCGACGACCGCAGGCGGCAGCAGCCCAGGCACCGCGGCCGAGGCCAGCACGGCGTCGACGACGAGGCCCCGATCGAACCAGTGCTCTGCGGCATCCTCGATGCGCGCAGCGCAGCATGTGAAGCGCACGGGTAGGTCCTCGATGCGTCGGTCGCCCAGCACGGCGGTCACCGCTCGGCGCAGCGGACCTGACGGGTGCGCGGCCACCCCACTGCGGGCGAGCTCGCGCAGCCGCCGAACCGTCCCCGCCGCGAACAACGCCTGGGCATCGGTCGAGCGCCACAGGGCGTCAAGCTGGTCGGCAACCTCGTCGGGCGGCAGCGCGGCGAGCACCGCTCCGTTGAGCGCCCCAATCGAGGTGCCGAGCACCAGATCGGGCCGCACTCCGGCCTCGACCAAAGCGCGCACCATTCCGACCTGGACTGCCCCGAGCACGCCACCCCCGCCGAGGACGATCGCCGTGCCGCCGGTGCCCACCGGCCTATGCTGCCAGGAGCCCGCAGCGAACCCGAGTTGGTCATAGCCCGAATGGGCGAAAGTCGGTTGGTACGCACGGTGTTGTTAATTTATCGCGCCGTGATCCCATCGAGACCAAACCGCGTCGTTCCGCTGCTGGTCGGCCTGGCCGTCGGGGCGATCCTCGCAGGTACTGGGTTGGCCCTCGCCGTAGATGCGCCCCGGTCGGCACTGCCGGACGGGACCGGCGGGACCGCAGACGCGTCCGTCGCGCCAACCGTGGACATCGCGCCAACCCCGGCCGTCCCATCGACCGTGGATGTCCCGCCGACCGTGGACTTCCCGCCACCCGTGGACGTCGTGCAGACCGTGGACGTCGTGCCGCAACCGTTGCCGACGGAGGCCGCCCCGGACCGCGCCATCGACGTCGCGGCGCCCAGGGCAGAGCCGAGCACGCTGACCGGGTCGTCGACTCCGCCGAAGGCAGCGCCAGCGGATGCGATGCGATCGGAGGCAGGGGCGGCCGATGCCCAGGCGCCCGCTCGGTCGGCCCGGCAGGTACCCGGCGACACGATCGCGGCCGTGGTCGCGGCGACTAACGCCGAGCGGGTGTCGGCCGGTTGCCTGACCTTGCGGGTAGACGACCGGATCAATACCGCCGCTCAGCTGCATTCCGTCGACATGGCCGACAGGAGGAACATGTCGCACCTCGGTGGGGACGGCAGCACGTTCACCGACCGCCTCCATGCCGCCGGTTATCCGCGACCCGGCGGCGAGAACATCGCCTTTGGCCAGCCGACGGCGGCCAGCGTGGTTGCCGATTGGATGGCCTCGTCTGGGCACCGGCGCAACATCCTGAACTGCGAGTACACGGCGATCGGCGTTGGATTCGATCCGCGCGGCAACTACTGGACGCAGAACTTCGGCTTCTGACGACGCCGTGCCGCTAGCGCACTGCCCTGGGTGCGGATGATCTACCCAAGGGGATCTCGGCTAGGATACCTGGGCATCAGTCCGCTCGTGCTGGTCCATCTGATAGCAACTGCATCGCACGCGGTCGACTCCCGAGGCCCTGGGTAACTGGACTCGAGCAGCGTGACAGCGATCATTGAAGTGCCACTGGATCGGGTTCTGGAGGCAGTGGGTTCTGGAGGCAGCGGTGGAGTTTACGATCCTTGGCCCCTTACAGGTGCTGGTCGGCCAGCGTTGCATCGACGTGTCCAGCGCGAAGGAGCGATTGACGCTGGCCATGCTGGTGCTGCACGCCAACGAGGTGGTTTCGGCCGACCGGCTGGTCGAGGTGCTCTGGGGCAGCGAACCGCCAGCCACCGCCGCGAACACGGTGCAGACTTACATTTCCCGGTTGCGCCGAGCGTTGGAGCCCGGCCGCACCGCCCGGGCCAAGGACGGCTTGATCCGCACCCACGGTCAGGGCTACACGCTGGCCATCGAGCCAGATGCGGTCGATGCCGTGCGGTTCGAGAGATTAGTCCACGCCGGGCGACATGCACTGCCCGGTGACCCGGAGCGGGCTGCCGACCTGCTCCGTCAGGGGCTTGCCTTGTGGCGCGGTGAACCCTTGGCCGAATTCGGTTTCGAGCTTTTCGCGCAGGCCGAGATCGTCCGGCTGACCGAGCTGCGTATCACCGCACTGGAGAACCGCGTGGAGGCCGATCTCGCGTTGGGCAGGCACGCGGTGCTGTGCGGCGAGTTGAGCCAAGCGGTGCTCGAGCAGCCGCTGCGCGAACGGCTGTGGGCCCAGCTGATTCGGGCGCTGTACCGCTGCGGGCGGCAGGCCGATGCCCTGGCGGCCTACGCGCGGCTGCGCGGGCAGCTCGCCGAATTGCTCGGTATCGACCCGAGCCCCGAGCTGACCCGGCTGCACGAGGCCGTGCTCGCCCAGCGCCCCGACCTGGACTGGCAACCGCCGCAACCGCCGCCCGTGCGCGGCCCGTCCGGCCCTGCAAAGATGCCGACCGCGGAGGAACTGCTGCCGCAGGCTCACGCCGCGCTGGCGGCATACGACTGGCAGTGCGCCTTCGAGCTGTTGTCACGTGCGGACCGGGCGGGGCCGCTGAGCGCTGAGGACCTCGATGGCTTGGCCGAGGCGACGTTCTGGCTGGGGCAGGACCGGGAGGCGCAGTCCACCTGGCAACGTGCCCACCACGCCTACCTGGCGGCCGGTGCCCCCCGCCGAGCCGCCAGGGTCGCGTTCTTGCTCACCCTGTACTCCCTTGCGCACCAGCAGTTCGCGGTGGCCAGCGGTTGGTTCCAGAACACGAAGCGGTTGCTGGAGGCCGAGCCCGACTGTGCCGAGCAGGGCTACCTGTTCTGGGGGGCCATGACCATGGCGCTGCTGGAGGACGACCAGGAGAAGTGTCTGGCTGCCGCCCGGTCGACCTACGAGGTGGGAATACGTCACGGTGTCGCCGATTTCCAGGCCATCGGGCTGGTGTTTCAGGGCGCGGTACTCCTGCGCCGCGGGCAGGTCGCGGAGGGACTGGCCCTGCACGACGAGGGGATGACGATGGTCGTCTCCGGGCGCCTTTCGCAGCTTGCCACCGCGCAGGTTTACTGTCAGCTCATCCGCACCTGCTACGAGCTGGGTGACTACCGCCGCGCTCACGAGTGGACCCAAGCCGCTGAGGACTGCTTCGCGCGCACCGGGCTGAGTAGTTGGCCCGGCGACTGCGAGACCCATCGCGCTGCGATCTTGGTCGTCGGCGGTGCGTGGGCGCTCGCCGAGCAGCTGGCCCACCAGGCGTGCGCAGCTGCCCAGCACTTCGAGCTGCAACACGTCGGCATGGCCTTCGCCAGCATCGGTGATGTCCGCCTGCGGGTCGGCGATCTGGCAGGCGCCGCAGAGGCCTACGCCAGGGCCGAGGAGCGATTCGCGAGCCCGCTGCCCGGCCGGGCTCGGCTGGAGCTGTTGCGAGGCCGCCCCGCCGAGGCGGCGGCGCTGATCAATGCCGCGCTGGAAGGCGACGGCGGGGACCTTTTGGCTCGCACTCGGTTGCTGCCCGACCAGGTGACCATCGCGTTGGCGAACGACGATCTCGACACGGCCCGCGCCGCCGCGACCGAGCTGGCCGAATCGGCGCAGCTGTACGGCAGCAAGGCGCTGCTCGCGGCAGCCGCCGGGGCCAGCGGCGAGTTGGCGCTGGCCACCGGTGCGGAAGACTCGGTGCCGCTGTTGCGCCGCAGCGTTGCGCTGTGGGGGGAGGCGTACGCGCCGTATGAAGGCGCTCGCGCCCGGGTGTTGCTGGCCAGCGCGCTGGATCGTGCCGACCAACCCGAGGCGGCCCGGCACGAACGGACCACCGCGCGAGCCTGCTTCGAACGCCTCGGCGCCCGCCTGGACGCCGAGGCCCTCACCGAGCCGGCCACCATCGGCTGAGCTCCGCTAACCACTGTCACTCCGTGACGCTTCAGGCGAGTACCTGCAACGAACCAAAGTGACGTGTGACGCCGCACACCTCGAGCAACGCCCCGCCACGTTCCGCGACGGGACGCATCTCCTGCCGCGTTCTTCGCCCGCGCACCACACCCACTATCACCCCCCGATCACTGCCAGACACTCTCGTCGATCTTGCCCATGCTTTCAACATGGTCCGTCGACGGTGGATCGGCGCCAAGGGTTTCCTGCCCAAGGGCTCTCCCGGTGGCGCGTTGGCCGACGTGATCCGCCGGGTGCACGCGGGTGGCAGGTACGTCGACCCGGCGCTCGCGGCGGACGCATTGACCGCCCCGGAGTGCCCGCTGACGCCACGCGAGCTGGAGGTGCTGCGGCTGGCCGACCACGACACACCCGTCGCCACGATCGCTCGACGTACGCACCTGTCGTCTGGCACGGTGCGCAACTACCTGGCCGCGGTGGTCACCAAGCTCGGCGTCGCGAGCCGGGCAGAGGCGATCCGTACCGCCCATGACAACGGCTGGCTGTAATCGACGGCTTGGGGACCCGAGCGCTCATCCGGTGTCCGAGCAGAACAAGCGGAGCCGATGAGCGGCGGCAGCCAGCCTGCTGTGCACAGGCTGGCATCGCCACTCCGCCGGACCTGACCCCTGGCCGTTATAACTGTTCTGTTATAAGATCACGATGCACTGGCAGGTGGTCTTCGCCGACGAAGCCCGACAGGAGTTCAACCAGCTTCCCGCACGGGAGCAGTCAGCCATGATCCACGCACTCGACAAGCTCGCAGCAGAGGGACCGGCCCTTCCCTATCCGCACTCCAGCGCGGTGCAAGGTGCCGATCGTCTCCGTGAGCTGCGCCTGCGTGCGGGACGGAGTGCCTGGAGGGCGCTCTACCGGCGGGTAGGGGAGGTCTTCGTCATAGCGGCGATCGGACCAGAGGCACAGGCGGACAAGCACGGCTTTGCACGAGCGGTTGCCGCGGCGCAGGCTCGGCTCGATCTGATCGAGGAGGACCAGACATGAAGCTCTCTGACCTGACCAGTGCTGATGAGGTGAAGGCTGAGGCGCTGAGAAACCCTGCGGTACGGGTGGAATGGGACCGCACGGCCATGGCACGGGAAGTTGCGAGCCGCGTGGTGCGCTACCGGGTTGAGCACGGACTATCGCAGGCAGGGCTGGCTGCCATACTCGGGGTATCGCAGCCGTACGTTGCGCGGCTGGAGAGCGGTGATCAGTTACCCACGCTGGCCACGTTGGTGCGACTCGCTCAGCGGCTCGGTCTGGAGTTCCACATCGACGTGACCCCGACCGACGTGCGCATATCTGCGTGAACGCCCGTGAAGTTCAAGCCGGAAACCGCCGGATATGTACCTTTGTGGTGAACTCAGATGTTCATAGCGCCGAGCGTCTGTTTGTCCTCTTATGAGCTGGCACCCCCGGGTGCCGTCCGGCTTCCGCCCGGCTGCTGGCGGGTCGCGGGTGGCCGAAGGTCGGGTCCCGCGAACCTTGCCAGAGCGGCAGAGGGCGCTGTGGCCGAGCGGCCCCCAGGGGCCGTTCTTGATCCCATAGCGCCGATTTCGGCAGCGTCGCAGGCCGCACAGCGGATTGGACACAGCGGACTAGACATGCAGACCTCACACCTTGTAGCGACAACGAAGTGCCCTCGTGCCTCCGTACTTGGCGGGGATAGAGGATTACGGATATTCCTGCATCCGTACGATGATGGTATGAGCGATTCTCGTCAGTCGAAATCCAAACGTCATGAGCGTATCGGTGAAACGAAGGAATTCCAGTTATGATTACATTTGATGACGGGGTAACGCGCGGCACTCGTGGTCAACTCGATGCTAACGAATCGATGATGGCGTGGTCGCGGTGGTCGGCTAGAACGCGGAGTCCATCCGGGCGATCAGCAGCCCGCCCGCCCCGGCCCGGCGGGCGGTGGTGATCGACTCGGCGACGAAGGACTCGGCCCCGCGCGCGGAGCCAGCGCTCCCCCCGCGCAACCGGGTACCGATCAGCACCGGCGCGCAGGTCGGCGTGGACACCGCCGCGAGCAGCGGGGTGAGCCCCCGCAGCCGCACCGTGTACCCACCGGCCTTCACCGTCCCGAACCCCGCACCCTGCTTGGCGTGGCCGTACACGCGGCGTTGGCAGGAATCGATGTCCAAATGCGCCAGCACACCCGCATCCGACAGCACCGGAGTCGTCGCCGCCAGCGCCGCGAGCAGCCGCCGCGACACCACCTCCAGCTGGCACACATTGCCCCAGTGCAACCCGCGCAGGAACGACCCCAGCGTCGAGGGTGCCCGGACCCCACCGAACAGCTCACCCATCCCGCCGTGGCGCAGCACATCGAGGTCATCGATACAGTCCGCGCCGGCGATCATGCCGGCCACGACCGCGGGGACTTTCAGATGCGCGTTCGCACCGACCGCGACGCTCACCGTCAGATGCTCGTCCACCAGGGCGGCGAGGTCGCAGCGCTGCGCCAGGCACATCACCGGCACCAGCCCAGCACACGACACCAGATTCGGGTCATCGAATCGCGCCGATGTATTCGCCGCGCTGTGCAACAATCGCATCTCGCAGATGCCCTCTCGGCGTGGGTTATGGAGCCTTAGGAGCCGTTTGCCCTTCCCTCGCATACGGTGGAGCCTGACTGGCGACATACTACTCATGTTCGTGAGCCTGTTGAGCCTGATCGGCACCCATGACCACCGTGTGGAAGACCAGGCATCGCCTCCTTTTGGAACAGCTTGAGGAGTGGGTGGACTGGCTTGGTGGGGATGAGCAGCGAGAATCAGTGGTTGTTGAAGAACAGGAACTGCGGCTGCTGGCCGCAACCGTAATGCTGCTCGGGCAACATGCGGTGAATAAGCGGGGGCAGTGTAAGTTCTGCGGGTGGACGCGGTGGAAATGGAGGTTTGGAGACGAAGAAGAAAGTGTACCGTGTTTCGGGCTATAGACAGGGCTATGACTCAAGGAGTGGACGTGGTGTGGTGGGAGGTGTTGGTGAGTGTGGGGAGAGACGTTGGGCTGGAGGAGGTTAGGGAGTGGGTGGAGGGGAGAGCGCCGACCGCACGGTCGGTGCCGTCTCGACATTGAACCCCTGGTCGATCAGAACGGCCACGGCCCGGGCGAGGCGATGGGTGTGCGCGGCCAACGTAATCACCAGGACGTCCCACTGATCGGGGTCCAGAGAGTCCGCGATCTCCTTGGCGGTGAAGTACAGGTCGGGCATCGGTGGGCGGGGCATCGTGGTCTGCATGTCGCTGGGGTGGTGGCCGACGATGAGCAGGGTGCCGCCGGGGGCCACCGTGGTGGCCAGCCGGGCGAACAGTGCCTGGCGCGGGGCCGTCGGCAGGTGCATGAACTGGGCGGAGACCAGATCGAAGTGTCCCTCGGCGGGTGCCCAGGTGGTCAGGTCGGCGTGCACCCAGCGGATCCGCCCGGCCACGTCCGCGCCCAGGGCCTCGGCCTGTGCGGCGCCGCGCTGCAGGGCGGTCCTGGAGAAGTCCACGGCCGTGACCTGCCAGCCGCGTGCGGCGAGCCAGCGGGCGTCGGCTCCTTCGCCGCTGCCCACGTCGAGCGCTGCACCTACGGTCAGGTGGGAAGCCTCGGTCACGAGCTGAGGGTTGGGCCGGTCGCTCCAGACCGCGGCGTGGGAGCGGTAACGCTGCTCCCAGGACTGTTCGTCGAACATGTTCACCCTGCTCTCTGGCGTCGAGGTGCTGGGAAGGGCTTACGCTGGCTGCGGTGAGCGGCCACGGCGTGGCCGGTGTCCTCGGCGATTAGGTCGGCGTTGATGGCTGCGGCGGCGTTCACTCCCGCAGCGGCGGCGCTGATCACCTGAGCACGCAGGTCCGTGACATTGCCGGCCACCCACACCCCGGGGACCGCGGTGGCCCCGGTGGGGTCGGCGGGTATGTGGCTGCCCACCACCTGGCCGTCGAGCTGCTGCTCGGTCGGCTCCAGTCCGAGGGAGGCGAGCACGTCGGCGCGGGCGGTGAAGCGTGGTCCGACCACCACCGCCTGGCACGGGATGAGCTCACCAGAGCGCAGCCGGACACCGGTGAGCTGGTCGTCGGTCACCTCCAGGGCGGCGACCTCGCCGTCCACCACGGCGATCCCGCGGGCGGCCAGCTGCTCGTACTCGGCCTGGCTGAGCGCGGGCGCGGTGTGTTGGAACAGGGTCACGTCCGCGCTGCTCTGCCGGAACAGCAGGGCCTGGTGCACCGTCCAGGGGCCGCTGGCCAGGACACCGATCGCCTGGTCGCGCACCTCCCACCCGTGGCAGTACGCGCAGTGCAGGACCTCGCGTCCCCACCGCTGCGCCACCCCGGGCACGTCGGGCAGCTCGTCCACCAGGCCGGTGGTCACCAGCAGCCGCCGCGCCAGCACCGCCGGGCCGTCGGCGAGCACCACGCGGAAGCCTCCGCCGTCTTCCTGACCGTCCAGGGGTTGGGCCGAGGTGACGGTGCCGGTCACGACCTCGCCGCCGTAGCCGGCCACCTCGGCGCGACCGGTGGCCAGCAGGTCGCCGGGGGGCATGCCGTCGCGGGCCAGGTAGTTGTGCACCTGCCCGGCCGGGGCGTTGCGCGGGGCACCGGCGTCGACCACCAGCACCGAGCGGCGGGCCCGCGCCAGGGTCAGGGCCGCGCTGAGCCCGGCTGCGCCACCACCGACGACCACCACGTCGTACTTCTCCTCCACCATGCGTTCTCTCGCTCGTCGGTGCGGCCTGTTGTGCGGTTATGCCGACCGCCTGTCACAGGACTGTCCATCCTAAACGGCAAAATTGACAAGTAATGTTGCCGGAGTAGCAAAATGCGTGGATGAACAACGACCCCCCTGCCCTCGACGATGTGCTCCGAGCCGTGGGCCCGCGGCTGCGGGCTCTACGCGAGCAGCGCGACGCGACGCTGGCCCAGCTGTCCGCGACCACCGGGATCTCGGTCAGCACCCTGTCCCGCCTGGAGTCCGGTCAGCGCCGACCCACTCTGGAGCACTTGCTCCCCCTGGCCCGAGCTCACCAGGTCCCGCTGGACGAGCTCGTCGACGCACCGGCGACCGGCGACCCGCGCATCCACCCCCGCCCGATCCGCCGGCACGGCATGACGTTCATCCCCCTGACCCGCCGACCCGGCGGACTCCAGGCCTACAAGCAGATCATCCCGGCGCACTGGCCGACAGGCGAGCCGGAACTACAGGTCCACGAAGGCTATGAATGGCTCTACGTCCTGTCCGGACGGCTACGCCTCCTGCTCGGCGAGCACGACGTGATCCTAACGGCGGGAGAGGTGGCCGAGTTCGATACCCACATCCCGCACTGGATCGGCAATCCCGGCCCCCAGCCAGTAGAGGTCCTCAGCCTCTTCGGACCCCAGGGCGAACGCCTGCACGTTCGCGCCCGCCCCTCCAAGCGGTAAACGGGGGGCGGGTGTTTCGATTTCAGCTGGGTCAACCTTGGAGACTTCTCGCCGAGTGAGCGGGCGGAAACAGTCGAGGCGCTGCACACCATCCTGGTGTTTGAGTCAGACCGGCGTTTGCCCGCGACAGTCCCCAACCGGAGCGAGGTACTCGACTTGCTCCGCGAGTTGGCCTACATTGCGACACCACGTTCGTAGGGTTACGTAGGTGGCTGGGGGTCGGCGCCGAGGGTGAATGTCGGGATCATGTATCGAGAGGCGATGGTGTGATGATGGAAGAAGCGCAGACGGCGACGCCGGTCGCCGGGGCGTGGCCAGCTCACCTCACAACAATCGGAGCCGTCCGGTTCGCACGCCGAAGCTGGCACTTCGACCAGTCCGTCGCCTTCTACCGCGACCTAGTCGGCCTGCCGGTTCAGGAGACCTTCCGCGCCAGCTACGGAACCGACGGGGTCATCTTCGGCCTACCCGGAACATCGGTCACGCTGGAGATCGTGCGCTCCACGAAGTCTGTTCCCATCGATGCCCATGACCAGCTGTGCCTCTACTTCCCCAGCCTGCGTGCGCGAGACGATGCCCGGCACCGGCTGCTGACAGCCGGTCTGCAGCCGGTCCCGTCGCACCCCTACTGGGAGGCTGAGCGGGTGGCGGTGACCTACCGTGATCCTGACGGCCGAGAGGTCGTCTTCGCCCCGTTCGTCTACGGGCACAACGAACCCATTGCCACTGGCCTCGTCGGCGAGCATGACTTCCCGTCCGGCCGACGGCGGTGAGCGGAACCGCCCTGTAAGTCTCCCGCTCGGGTCACGGCGCGGGTAGGAGCTGTTCGCAAACGTTCGATATCGGACAGCGTTGATCAATGGTCTGTCGGGGCGCGTGGCCATTGTGCGGCGAATGCGTCATTGTTCTGCCTGCGTGGGCTCATTCGGGCAGGACCGAACGCCCGTCCTCGTTCAGTGGCCAGAACTGGTTGTGGGCGACATCCCACCGATGCCCGTCGGGGTCGGCGAACACGCCCGAGTAGCCACCCCAGTCGGTGGTGACGGACAGGTCGTCAACGCCGAGGGTGATGAGTGTGATCACAGAACGCACCCGCCGATCCTAATGCCTTGTTGTGTGTGCTGTGGGCAAGGATGGGGCAGGTGCGCTGCGGACAGGGCTGGAACGTCCGACCCGGCGCCGGGCCGCCGCGGAACAGCGAGTCGCCGGTGACGGACAACGACTGCGGGGGTGCAACGGGGCGCTTCGTAATACTGCCGTGCTACGGTACCGCCATGGTTGCAGAACGACTGTCGGTGTCGCTTTCGGCGGAAGCCGCCGCGGCTGTCCGTAAGGCAGCGTCGGACGCGGGCATGAGCGTCTCGGGCTGGGTGGAACGGACCGTCGGCGGCATTGCCCGGCGGGAGGCAGGGTTGCGGGCCATGGACGACTACGAGGCCGAACACGGCGCCTTCACCCGCGAGGAGCGCGAGCAAGCCCGCCGGACGTTACGCGAGCTGGGTTTGCTGGACGTCCGCGCGGCGGGCTGACTTGCCCAACATCATCTATGACGCAGGCGCGCTGATCGCCGCTGAGCGGGGTCGGCGAGAGTTCCTGGCGATGCACCGGGAGAGCCTCGCCGCCGGAATCGATCCAATCGTGCCCGACGCAGTGCTGGCGCAGGTGTGGCGCGGTTCTGCAGATCAGGCGTTACTGAGCCGGGTACTCGCCGGTTGCGACGTGGCAGCGACCGGGGAACGCACAGCGCGGGCGGCAGGCGTCGCGTGTGGCCGGGCCAAGACGTTCGATATCGTGGACGCGGTGGTCGTGGTTACCGCAGTGCGGTTGGCGGCGCCTGTCGTGACCGACGATCAGGCGGACTTGCGCCGCCTCGCCGATGCACTGGGCGCGCCGCTCGCCCTGCGCGCTCCATAGCTGGGTGGACGCGGATCTCCACTGTGGGACTCGACCAGCCAGACGCACTTCAGAAGATTGCCGCGCTCACCGGCCGGTCCGCGCGGACTACGGCCAGCCCCACATCGCGCTCCAACCGCCCGCGCTCCAGCCCTTGGTGGCGTGACGAAGGTCCGCGGACGATGCTCATAAGCAGAGAGTGCGATTCCATCGGCGGATGCTAGCTCAGCATCGGATGCGGTCGACAACACTCAGGGGCAGTCGTAGGTGGTTCAGACGAACGGCGGAACCGCCTACGTAGGCGGCTCCCGGTTGGGCAGGGCGCCAGCTCACCAGCCACGGGAACGCCATTCGGCGAGGTGGGGGCGCTCTGCGCCGAGGGAGGAGTCTTTTCCATGCCCGGGGTAGAACCACGTCTTGTCGGGGAGCTGGTCGAACACCCGGGACTCCAGATCGTTGATCAACGAGGTGAAGTCGTCAGCCGACCAGGTCTTGCCGGGTCCGCCGGGGAAGAGCGAGTCGCCGGTGAACAGGTGTGGTGTGCCGTCGGTGTCCCGGTGCAGCAGGGCGATCGAGCCGGGGGTGTGGCCGCGCAGGTGGATCACGTCCAGCGTCACCTGCCCGACGTCCACAGTGTCCTCATGACCCACCAGGAGATCTGGGGGAACCGGCAGCATGGGCGCATCGTCGGGGTGCGCGACTGTGTGCGCGCCGGTGGCGCCCGCCACGGCGCCGAGGGCCTGCCAGTGGTCGCCGTGCCGATGGGTGGTCAGGATCGTCCGCAGTTCGGGCCGGTCTGGACCGTGGCCCAGCAGGTCCAGCAGCCGCTCGGCCTCGTTGGCCGCGTCGATGAGCAACGCCTCGTTGCTCGACCGGCAAACCAGCAGGTAAGCGTTGTTGTCCATCGGCCCGACCGAGATCTTGGTGACGCTCAGTGCGTCCAGGGTCCGCCGTTGCGCAGGCCCACCGGGTTGCACCGCGCCGTCGTAGTCTTCGAGGATCTCCACAGTCCGCGACCGTAGCCGTAGTCCGGCCGCACCGCACTGCCAGGTCCTTACCGCGGCAGGGTGCCACCGCGACGGTTTGTGTCAGGGGTCCCGCATAGCATGGGATGCCGGGATCACTCGATCCGAAGGGGACACAGTGGCCGATCGCCTCGTCGTACGCGGCGCGCGCGAGCACAACCTGCGCAGCGTCGATCTGGACCTGCCTCGTGACAGTCTGATCGTGTTCACCGGGCTGTCCGGTTCCGGCAAGTCCAGCCTTGCCTTCGACACGATCTTCGCCGAGGGTCAGCGCCGGTACGTCGAATCGCTGTCGGCCTACGCTCGCCAGTTCCTCGGGCAGATGGACAAGCCCGACGTGGACTTCATCGAGGGCCTGTCGCCCGCGGTGTCGATCGATCAGAAGTCGACCAGCCGCAACCCCCGCTCCACTGTGGGGACCATCACCGAGGTACACGACTACCTGCGGTTGCTCTACGCCCGCGCGGGGGAGCCGCACTGCCCGGCCTGCGGTGAGCCGATCTCCCGGCAGACCCCGCAACAGATCGTTGACCAGGTGCTCGCCCTGGAGCCGGGCACCCGGTTCCAGGTGCTCGCCCCAATGGTCCGGACCCGTAAGGGCGAATTCGTCGACCTGTTCGCCGAGTTGCAGACCCAGGGCTATGCCCGGGTGCTTGTCGACGGCACGGTGCACCCGCTCACCGACCCGCCCAAGCTCAAGAAGCAGGACAAGCACGACATCTCGGTAGTGGTCGACCGGCTGTCGGTCAAGGACAGTGCCAAGCAACGGCTGACCGATTCGGTGGAGACCGCGCTGCGGCTGGCCGACGGCCTCGTCGTGCTCGATTTCGTCGACCGCGACGAGCACGACGCGCACCGGCAGCGCCGGTTCTCCGAGCGGATGGCCTGCCCGAACGGCCACCCCATCGGCGTCGACGATCTGGAGCCGCGCTCTTTCTCGTTCAACTCGCCCTACGGAGCCTGCCCGGAGTGCACCGGCATCGGGGTGCGCAAGGAGGTCGACCCCGAACTCGTGGTGCCCGACGAGGAGCTGTCCCTCGCCGAAGGTGCCATCGCGCCGTGGGCCACCGGGCAGACCGCCGACTACTTCCAGCGGCTGCTGGAGGCGCTGGCCGGTACCGTCGGCTTTCGGATGGACACCCCGTGGCGACGGCTGCCCGCCCGCGCTCAGAAGGCCGTGCTGCACGGCAGTGACGATCAAGTGCACGTTCGCTACCACAACCGCCACGGCCGCGAGCGCGCCTACTACGCCGCCTTCGAGGGCGTCATCCCGTTCCTCGAACGCCGGATGAACCAGACCGAGTCGGAGTACGCCCGTGAGAAGTACGACGGCTACATGCGGGAGGTGCCCTGCCCGGCCTGCGAAGGCACCCGGCTCAAGCCCGAGATCCTCGCTGTCACCCTCTCGCACACCACGGAGGGCAAAAAGTCCATCGCCGATGTCTCGGCGCTGTCGGTCCGCGACGCGGCAGAATTCCTCAATGGCCTGCAGCTGGACACCCGCCAGGCGATGATCGCGGGCGCGGTACTCAAGGAGATCCAGGCCCGGCTGCGGTTTCTGCTCGATGTCGGGCTGGACTACCTCTCCCTGGACCGGGCCTCGGCCACCCTGTCCGGTGGTGAGGCGCAGCGAATCCGGCTGGCCACCCAGATCGGCTCCGGGCTGGTCGGGGTGCTCTACGTGCTGGACGAGCCGTCGATCGGCCTGCACCAGCGGGACAACCACCGACTGCTGGCCACCCTCACCAGGCTGCGTGACCTGGGCAACACGCTCATCGTGGTCGAACACGACGAGGACACCATCCGCGCCTCGGACTGGGTGGTGGACATCGGCCCGGGCGCGGGGGAGCACGGTGGGCAGGTGGTGCACAGTGGCCCGTTCGCCGAGCTGGAGCGCCACGACACCTCGATCACCGGTGCCTACCTGTCCGGTCGGCGCAGCATCCCGGTCCCGGCCGCTCGCCGCAAGGTGGACCGCTCGCGGCGGCTGACCGTGGTCGGCGCCCGCGAACACAACCTGCGCGGGATCGACGTGTCCTTTCCGCTCGGTTGCCTGATCTCGGTGACCGGGGTGTCCGGCTCGGGTAAATCCACCCTGGTCAACGACATCCTGGCCACCGTGCTGGCGAACCGTCTCAACGGCGCCCGGCAGGTGCCGGGGCGCCACACCCGGGTCACCGGGCTCGACCACGTGGACAAGCTGGTCCGGGTCGACCAGTCGCCGATCGGGCGCACGCCGAGATCCAATCCGGCCACCTACACCGGGGTGTTCGACCGGATCCGCAAGCTCTTCGCCTCGACCACCGAGGCGAAGGTCCGCGGCTACCAGCCCGGCCGGTTCTCCTTCAACGTCAAGGGCGGCCGCTGCGAGGCCTGCGCGGGTGACGGCACCATCAAGATCGAGATGAACTTCCTGCCCGATGTGTACGTGCCCTGCGAGGTATGCCAGGGCGCCCGGTACAACCGGGAGACCCTTGAGGTGCACTACAAGGGCAAGACCATCGCCGAGGTGCTCGACATGCCGATCGAGGAGGCGGCGGGATTCTTCGAGCCGATCTCGGCGATCCACCGGCACCTGAAGACGCTGGTGGACGTCGGCCTGGGTTACGTCCGGCTCGGCCAGTCCGCGCCGACGTTGTCCGGTGGCGAGGCCCAGCGCGTCAAGCTGGCCAGTGAGCTGCAGAAACGTTCCACCGGCCGCACTGTGTACGTGCTCGACGAGCCCACCACCGGCCTGCACTTCGAGGACATCCGCAAGCTGCTCGGCGTCATTAACGGGCTGGTCGACAAGGGCAACACGGTGATCGTCATCGAGCACAACCTCGACGTGATCAAGACGTCGGACTGGGTAATCGACATGGGTCCCGAGGGCGGCGCAGGCGGGGGGACCGTGCTCGCCGAGGGGACCCCGGAGCAGGTCGCCGCCGTCGACACCAGCTACACCGGCCAATTCCTGCGCACCCTCGTTGACGTCGAGTCAGCATCCCCACCACGCCGCCGTGCCACCGCCGCCGCGGGCTGGTGAGTGGAGTTCGGGTACGCTGGAAAAAGATCGCGGGTTCTGCGATCTTTGACGGCCCGAGACCCCGGTGCGTTATCTGACGTGACCAGGGAGGTCTCGAAGTGACTTCGGCCGTTTCTTCGGTTAATTCTGCGGTTGATCGCGAGCATGGCAGCGATTTCGCGGAGTTGTGCCGCAGGGTCAAGCAGGCGGGTCTGCTGCGGCGCCGTCGTAGTTATTACCTTGTGAAGATCGCGCTCAATATCGCCGTTCTCGCCGCCGCCTGGGTTGTTTTCGGCTACCTTGGCGATTCATGGTGGCAGTTGTTCACTGCGGCATTCCTGGCTGTAGTGTTCACCCAACTGTCGTTCATCGGCCACGACGCCGGCCACAAGCAGATCTTTCGCGGTCGCCGGGCCAATGATGTGGTGGGACTCGTGCACGGCGGGTTGGTCGGTCTCAGCTACGGCTGGTGGATTCGCAAGCACAACCGCCACCACGCCAACCCCAACCACGAGGACCATGATCCCGACCTCGACTGCCCCTTGTTGGTTTTCACCACAGGCCAGGGCCGCACCCAGCGTGGCGTCCTGCGCTGGATGGCGAAGTACCAGGCGTACTTGTTCTTCCCGCTCCTACTGCTGGAGGGCCTGAGCCTGCACCGGTCCAGTATTCGAGCCGTGTGGCGTAACGAAGTGAAGTCGCGTCGGCTGGAGAAATTTCTGTTGATCGCGCACATCGGCGTCTACCTGTCCGCCGTGTTCCTCGTGCTCTCGCCGGGTATTGCTGTCGTGTTCATCCTGGTGCACCAGGGCTTGTGGGGCGTCTACATGGGTTGTGCGTTCGCGCCCAATCACAAGGGCATGCCGACACTGACCGACGATGATTCGCTGGACTTCCTCCGTAAGCAGGTACTTACCTCCCGCAATGTTCGTGGTGGCGCGTGGACGGACTTCGCACTGGGTGGGTTGAACTACCAGATCGAGCACCATTTGTTTCCCAGCATGCCGCGTCCCAACCTCCGGCACGCCCAGGCGCTCGTGCGTCAGTTCTGCACTCAGCACGACATCAGCTATGCAGAGTGCGGCGTGCTTCGCTCCTACGGCCACGTGCTTCGCCATTTGCACGAGGTCGGCGCACCATTGCGCGTCGGCTAGGCAATTGCGATGGCCAGCTCCGACTATGGCGCCAGCCGGCTAACCCAGGTGCGGGTGTGGGTCACGGAGTGGGCCGCAAGCCTGGAGTTACCAGTGTCGGTGTGGCTGCTCTGTGAGACCGCCGTCTTCCGACTGGGGGTGAGCGGGGTCGCGATGACGATTGACAACGCTGCGGGCTGGCCCGAAACGAGGCATTCGACCGACGCACTGAGCGCGCGGTTGGTGGAATTCCAGGTCACTGTCGGAGAGGGACCCTGCGCGGACGCGGGCCAGACAGGTGGCCCGGTACTCGTCACCGATCTCGACTCCCCAGCCATCCAACGTCGCTGGCCACTGTTCGCGCCATTGGCCGTCGAGGCGGGTGCGCGCGCCTTGTTCGTACTCCCGTTGTGTGTCGGCACCATCCGGCTCGGGATACTCGCGCTACATCACATCGAGCCCAGGCAGCTTGAACCGGCGACGCTGGCGGACTCCTTGGCGTTCGCCGCCCTCGCCCTGCGGCTGCTGCTGGACGAGCAGGCCGGACTACCCACCACGGACGGCGGCCTGCCGCTGCACAGCCCGCAAACGCACCAGGCCACCGGAATGATCTCGGCTCAACTCAACGTGGGGATGGAGGACGCCTTTGCCCGCCTGCGTGCGCGAGCGTTCACCGACCAGCGGCCACTGGCCGAACTGGCCGCCGACGTCGTCGCCCGCCGGCTGCGCTTCGACCCGACCGGCGAGGCGGTATGAATGCCTGCGTGCTCCATATTGACGGCACGTACTCTTCTGGGGGCGACGGTGGAGGTGACCGCGATGGGCGAGGAACGTCTCGTCGACACGTTCGTCGAGCTGGCGGACACCCTGATCGACGACTTCGACGTGATCGACTTCCTGCATTTGCTGGTGGACAGGTGCGTCGAACTCCTCGACGTCGACGCGGCCGGGTTGCTGCTGGCCAACCAGCACGGCCAGCTGCAGGTGATCGCGACATCCAACGAGCAGGTCCGGCTGCTGGAGCTGTTCCAGATACAGAACGACGAGGGTCCCTGCCTGGACGCCTTCGCGATCGGCACCGGGGTCAGCCACGCCGATCTGACTACCGCGGGTGCTCGGTGGCCGCGATTCGCCGGAGCGGCCACCGACGCCGGGTTCGCTGCCGTAGATGCGCTCCCGATGCGGCTGCGCAGCGACGTGATCGGTGCCCTCAACCTGTTCCGGACCAGTCCCGGTGTGTTGGGCGATACGGCCCTGCGGACCGCCCAGGCACTGGTCGCCGTGGCCACCATCGGTCTGCTCCAAGAACGCTCGATCCGCAACCAGGAGATCCTGACCGAACAGTTACAGACCGCGCTGAACAGCCGGGTGGTCATTGAACAGGCCAAGGGGCTCGTCGCCGAACGCCTTGGCGTGGACATGCAGGGCGCCTTTGCCGCCCTGCGTGGCTACGCGCGTGGTCACAATCTGAAGCTGAGCGACGTCGCTCGCGCGGTCATCGCCGGTCGGACCGGAACGCACGACCTGCTCGCCACCCCACCCCACCCCATCCCGTCCAGTCGGCCAAGGCGTTAGCACTCCGAATGCATAGCCACCCCGGTGGTGCCGGTGGGACTAATATGCGCCGAATGGGAAGCCCACTTGACTTGCCGATTTCGCAGGGTGCGTCCGAGGTGCCGGACCGGGCGACGTTCGAGGTGCTCGCCGCGCGCGATGACGTCCCCGGCGCACTCGGTGCGCGCGAGGTGAAGTTCCTGATGCTGGGTGTGGACGGGGTGCAGCCGCGGCTTTACTTCGCCAACACGAACACCTACTCCTACCACTACGACTTCGCTACCGGCGCGCTGGGCGTCGATGTGTCGCTCGGGGAGTTCAACGCGCAGACCTACTTCCGTGACGATCGCCAGAACCTGGCCGGAACGGTGATCGCGCACGACGGTTTCGAGGCGCCCGATGGTGCCCGCGGCCTTTACGCGGTGGAGTTCTGGCCTACGGATCCGGTCAAGGCCCCGCACGTCGCCCTGGCGTTTCGGGCGATCGGCGCGGCGATGCCGTTCGCCGCTGCACAGCTCGCCTACCACCCGGCCGGTGACACCCAGGAGGCGCTCTACCGGGCGGAACGCGCGCAGTTCGACCAGCTCGGCGTCCGAGTGGTGGACACGTCGACCTTGTTCGGGAGCGTGTCGTATACCCCGCTCAACCTCGGCGAGGGGTACGGCACGCTCCGGGTGGTCGACGCGACCCAGGTCGGCGCGCGGCCTGCCACGATCCGCGACGTGGCGATCTTCTCCACCCTGCCCAACGACATCGCTCACCTCGCCGGAATCATCAGCGAGACCCCGCAGACCCCGCTGTCCCATATCAACCTCAAGGCCAAGCAGAACGACACGCCAAACGCCTATGTGCGGGGCGCTTCCACCGACTCCCGGATCACTCCTTTCCTGGACCAGCTCGTCCACTATGCGGTCACCCCGGACGGTTTCACCCTGGAATTCGCCACCCAGGCCCAGGTCGACTCCTGGCTGGAGCGGCTCCGGCCGCCGAATCCGCAGCAGCCCCGACGCGACCTCGGCCCCCGGGAGATCCTCGATCTCGACCAGCTCCGCAACTCCGACACCCCCGCGTTCGGGGCCAAGGCGGCGAACCTGGGCGAGCTCCGCACCATCTTCCCGGCCGAGGTGGTGCCCGGCGGCTACGCCATCCCATTCAGCTTTTACGACGACTTCATGACCGCGAACGGTCTCTACGACGAGGTTTCCTGCATGATCGCCGATGCGGGTTTCCAATCCGACCCCGCGGTGCGGGAGAGGATGCTCGACGACTTCCGCCGCAACCGGGTCCGGCGCGGCGAGTTGCCCACGGAACTCGCCAGCCAAATCTCCGAGCTACAGGCACGTTTCGGTGACGGCGTTCCGATCCGCTGCCGGTCGTCCACGAACAATGAGGACGTAGAGG
The DNA here is from genome assembly GCA_052390495.1 of Pseudonocardiales bacterium. Classification (GTDB taxonomy): domain Bacteria; phylum Actinomycetota; class Actinomycetes; order Mycobacteriales; family Pseudonocardiaceae. The sequence goes on along the minus strand of JBQTGW010000103.1, from coordinate 16,384 downwards.
GCTTCAACGGGGCCGGGCTCTACGACTCGTATACCCACCGACCGGATGAGGGCGCCCTGGAGAAGACGATCAAGCAGGTGTGGGCCTCGCTGTGGAACTTTCGCGCCTTCGACGAGCGCGACTTCTACCGTATCGACCATCTGCATGCCGCCATGGGCGTGGCGGTGCATCGTAACTTCGACGACGAGGTGGCCAACGGAGTCGCCATCACCAAGAACCCTTACGAACCAAACTGGCCCGGGTTCTACGTGAATGTCCAGGTCGGCGAGAGCCTCGTGACAAACCCGGACCCGGCGGCCATTCCCGACGAGCTGCTCGTCTCGGCGATCGGCCCGCAGGGTGAATGGGAGACCCAGTTCATCCGGCGCTCCAGCCTGACAACCGGCGGTGAACCCGTCCTCAGCGCGATCCACCTCGATGAGCTACGCCGGGCGCTGCAACGGCTCCACGCCCATTTCAGACGCGTCTACCAGCGCCAAGACGACGACACGTTTGCTATGGACATCGAATTCAAGATTGACATCAATGACCGGCTAGTGATCAAGCAGGCTCGCCCCTGGGTCGACTGAGCCCACTGAGGCTACCCACTACCCTGCGAATCCGCCGCTCCGCCAGTGAGTAGCCATCCGGGCCATCGCGCGCGGGCGCCACTCAGGGCGTGACCTGCTAGCCTGTACCCCGCGACCAGCCTCCGCCGAGGCGGAGGCTGCAAAGTGGAGCCCCGCTCCCACCCGTACCGCCGCGAGGCGGGCGGGTCCGGTCCCGGAATCCCGCAGAGGGTTCCGGCGTTATGTCGGGTGGTGCTGGCTAGGCACCAGCGGCGTCGACCGGTCGGATGTGGGCCCCGTGCGCCAGCAGGCGGCGGGGCCGTCCTACGTCCGGGGGTCACCCGGGCAGGGCCCGTTACGCTCGGTCGCGCCGGACGACGCAGGACGAACCGAGGAGGCCCCATCACAGTCGAAACACGCATCAACGAACGCATCCGCGTTCCGGAGGTCCGGCTTGTCGGGCCGAATGGCGAGCAGGTTGGCATCGTCCGTATTGAGGACGCGCTGCGGCTGGCTCAGGAAGCGGATCTGGACCTGGTCGAGGTTGCGGCGCAGGCTCGACCGCCGGTCTGCAAGCTCATGGACTTCGGCAAGTTCAAGTATGAGGCCGCGCAGAAGGCCCGAGAGTCTCGCCGTAACCAGCAGCTGACGGTCATCAAGGAGCAGAAGCTCCGCCCCAAGATCGACACGCACGACTATGAGACGAAGAAGCGCAGCGTCGTAAAGTTTCTTGATGCGGGCCATAAGGTGAAGGTGACCATTATGTTCCGTGGTCGCGAGCAGTCCCGGCCAGAGCTGGGTTTCCGGCTACTGCAGCGGCTTTCAGACGATGTCGCTGAGCTGGGCTTCGTCGAGACCTCCGCAAAGCAGGACGGCCGGAACATGACGATGGTGCTGGCCCCCCACCGCAACAAGCCAAAGGGGACCAAAGCCGAGCCGGGTACCTCCGCGCCGACGCAGTGACATCTAGACATCAGCGACGTTCCCCGGGCGGCCTGGCCCAGCCGCGGTAGGTCGCCCGCCGGTGCGCCGGGGCGGGACGGCGCACCGCAGCGGGTCCTGACCAGCAGGACGAACGCCGCTCGACCGGGTGGTGAAGATCCGGGTGCAGCAAGACTCCGGGTGAATAAGACGAGGACGGACATGCCGAAGAACAAGACTCACCAGGGCACCGCGAAGCGCGTGAAGCTCTCCGCTACCGGCAAGCTGCTGCGGCAGCACGCAGGCAAGCGCCACCTGCTGGAGAAGAAGCCCTCCAGAGTCACCCGCCGCATGGATGGCGTGGTGGAGGTGGCCCCGCCGGACGCCAAGCGGATCCGCAGGCTGCTTGGTCGTTGACCGGCTGCGCTTTCCGGCTCCGGACGCCGGGCTGACCCCGAACCCCGGGCGGTGACCCCGCCCCCGAGATCGACAGGACGAACCAGTGGCACGCGTCAAGCGGGCAGTCAACGCCCAGAAGAAGCGCCGCACCATCCTGGAGGCGGCCAGCGGCTACCGCGGCCAGCGCTCCCGGCTCTACCGCAAGGCCAAGGAGCAGCTCCTCCACTCGATGCAGTACGCCTACCGTGACCGACGGGCGCGTAAGGGTGACTTCCGACAGCTCTGGATCACTCGCATCAACGCTGCCGCACGGCAGAACGGGATGACGTACAACCGGCTCATCCAGGGTCTGCGCATCGCCGAGATCGAGGTGGACCGCAAGAACCTTGCCGAGCTTGCCGTCTCCGACCCCGCCGCGTTCACCGCGCTGGTCGACATCGCCAAGGCCAACCTGCCTGTCTCTCGTGGGGCGAGCGCGCCGGAGTCCCGAGCGGGAGAAGCAGCCTGAGCCGGGCGAATGCGACCCAACCGGGCGTTCCTTGTACCGAACGGACCTCCCGGGTCACTGCTGCGCGAGGACTGCTCCGACGCCGGGATCGGGAGCAGGCCGGGCGCTTCCTGGTCGAGGGTGCGCAGGCTGTTCGGGAGGCCTTGGCCGCCGGGGTGGTGCAAGAGCTTTTCCTCACCGAACGAGCCGCTGCCCACCATCCTGACCTGCTGGATCAAGGCACCCGGGCCTGCATGATCACCGAAAGGGCCGCCGCGAGGTTGTCCGATACGGCCACTCCGCAGGGCATTGTTGCGGTCTGTGCCACGCTCGGGGTCCCTGCTCACACCGCGCTGCGCGGCACCCGGTTGGTGGCGGTCCTGGCCGATGTCGCCGATCCGGGCAATGCGGGCACCGTCATCCGGGTCGCCGATGCTGCCGGGGCAGGCGCAGTGCTGTTCACCGGGGCAGGTGTCGACCCGCACAACGGCAAATGCGTGCGGGCCTCCACCGGCAGCCTGTTCCACGTCGCGCTGGGTGTGGAGCCCGATCCGCTGCTGGCCGTGGCGGCGTGCCGAGAAGCCGGGTTGCAGGTGCTGGCGGCCGACGGTGCTACCGGTCGCGACCTCGATGACGTCCTCGACACCGGAGCCCTGGACGCGCCGACAGCATGGCTGTTCGGCAATGAGGCGCACGGGCTGGACGCCACCGTTCTTGCGGCTGCGGACGGCACTGTCGCCGTTCCCCTGCATGGGCGCGCGGAAAGCCTCAATCTGGCCACGGCGGCAGCGGTCTGCCTCTACGCCAGCGCGCGGGCGCACCGGCGGTCCACCGCCGGCGGAGCCGGCACATCGGACACTGCCTCACCATCACCTAGGATCTGACCAAATGCCCGGACCCAACGACTCCTTCGATCCCAAACAGGTCGCTGTGCTCGCCCCCGAGGCGCTGGCGCAGGCCGTTGAGGATGCCGTCAAGGCATTCGCCGAGGCGGGTGACCTTGAGGCGCTGGCTGCCGTCAAACCCGTTCACCTGGGCGACCGGTCGCCGGTGCTGATCGCCCGCCGGGAGATCGGCGCGCTCCCACCGCAGGCCCGAGCCGAGGCAGGCAAGCGGCTCAACGAGAGTCGGCTCGCTGTTCAATCCGCCTTTGACCAGCGGCGCGCCGCGTTGCAGGCGCAGCGTGACACCCTGGTGCTGCGCGAAGAGGCCGTGGACGTGACGCTGCCGTGGGATCGGGTCCCGATCGGCGCCCGACACCCGATCACCACGCTCGGCGAGCGCATCGCGGACGTCTTCGTCGCGATGGGTTACGAGGTCGCAGAAGGCCCCGAACTTGAGGCGGAGTGGTTCAACTTCGACGCGCTTAACTTCCGTAAGGACCATCCGGCCCGCACCATGCAGGACAGCTTCTATGTCGCCCCCGAGGGTTCTGGGCAGGTGCTGCGCACGCACACCTCCCCGGTCCAGGTACGCACGTTGCTGGAGCGAGAGCTTCCGGTGTACGTGGTGTGCCCGGGGCGGACGTTCCGCACCGACGCGCTGGACGCCACCCATACTCCGGTCTTCCACCAAGTCGAAGGTCTCGCGGTGGACAAGGGCATCACCATGGCTCATCTCAAGGGCACCCTGGACGCCTTCGCCAGGGCGATGTTCGGCCAGACATCGCGAACCCGGTTGCGGCCCTCGTATTTCCCTTTCACCGAGCCTTCCGCCGAGGTCGATGTGTGGTTCCCGGAACGTAAGGGCGGTGCCGGATGGGTCGAGTGGGGCGGCTGCGGGATGGTCAACCCAAACGTGCTACGCGCCTGCGGGGTCGACACCGACGTCTATTCCGGCTTCGCCTTCGGTATGGGAATTGAGCGCACTTTGATGTTCCGTAACGGCATCGCCGACATGCGTGACATGGTTGAGGGGGACGTGCGCTTCACCCGCGCGTTCGGAACGGAGGTCTGAGTCAGTGCGGGTTCCATTGTCCTGGCTGCGCGATCACGCTGGGCTGCCCGAAGGCGCCGTAGCCCCGTCCGTCGAGCAGATTGCCGACGCATTCGTGCGGGCCGGCTTCGAAATCGAGCAGGTGCAGCGGCTCGGCCCGGTGAGCGGGCCGGTTGTGGTGGGGCGAGTGCTGGCGATTGAGGAGTTGACCGGCTTCAAGAAACCCATCCGGTACTGCCAGGTCGACGACGGCGACCTGGAGCCGCGTGGAGTCATCTGCGGCGCGACCAACTTCGCCGTGGAAGATCTGGTGGTGGTGGCTCGTCCCGGCGCTGTGCTGCCGGGTGACTTCAGCATCGCCGCGCGCGCCGCCTACGGCCGGACCTCCGACGGGATGATCTGCTCGGCCGCCGAGCTCGGGCTCGGTACCGACCACGCCGGGATCATGGTGATCCCGGCGGGTGATGCCACCCCCGGGGACAGCGCCACTGAGCTGCTCGGCCTGGATGATGCGGTGATCGAACTGGGTATCACGCCGGACCGCGGATACTGCTTGTCCGTGCGCGGTCTGGCCCGCGAACTGGCGATCGCCTTCGACGTCCCCTACGGCGACCCAGCGCAGCTGGAAGTGCCCAAGACCGGAACCGGCACCTGGCCGGTGCGCATTGACGACGAGCAGGGTTGCCGCAGGTTCGTGACCCGCAGGGTCTCTGGTGTGGACCCGTCGGCCGATTCCCCCTGGTGGATGCGCAGGCGGCTGCAGCTGGCCGGGATGCGGCCGATCTCGCTGGCCGTCGATGTCACCAACTATGTGATGCTCGAGCTCGGGCAGCCGCTACATGCGTTCGACGCCGAGAAACTGGACGGCGACCTCGTGGTCCGGCGGGCTGTCGAGGGGGAGAAGCTCATCACGCTGGACGGGATGAGCCGGGAGCTCGATCCCGATGATCTGGTGATCGCCGACGCCAGCGGTCCGGTGTCCCTGGCGGCCGTGATGGGTGGGGAAAGCACCGAGGTCGGCGCCAAGACCACCAGTCTGGTGCTGGAGGCCGCGAACTGGGACCCGGCGTCGGTGGCCCGCACCGCCCGGCGGCATAAGTTGTCCAGCGAAGCAGCCCGGCGCTTTGAGCGCGGGGTGGATCCCGCCCTGCCGCCGGTGGCCGCCGAGCTGGCCGCCATCCTGCTGACCCGCTACGGCGGCGGCGAGATCCGGCCGGGCCGTACCGACGTCGGCACACCGTGGGCGTCAACGCCCGTGCGGATGCCCATCGACCTGCCGGATCGAGTGGCGGGCCGACGCTACGAGCGAGGCGCCACGGTGCGCAGGCTCAGCCAGATCGGCTGCGCGGTGGAAGTCGGCGGTAACGGCACCACCATGCTGACCGTCAGCCCACCGTCCTGGCGACCCGATCTGCTCCAGCCCGCCGACCTCGTCGAGGAGGTGCTGCGTCTGGAGGGCTACGAGACCATCCCCGCCGAGATTCCGCAGGCATTCCCCGGGCGCGGGCTCACCGCCGGACAGCGCCGTCGCCGGGCGGTGTCCCGGGCGCTGGCGAGCGCGGGGTATGTCGAGGTGCTGCCCAGCCCGTTCGTCTCGACCGCCACGTGGGACGCCTTCCGCCTGTCCGCCGACGATCCGAGGCGGCGCACCACAGCGCTGCTGAATCCGCTGGAAGCCGACCGCGACCAGTTGGCCACCACCCTGCTTCCCGGACTACTCGAGGCGTTGATCCGCAATGTCGCCCGGGGCCAGCGCGACCTGGCGCTCTACGGAGTGGCCCAGGTCGTGACGCCGTCAAGTGCGGCCGGAAAGGTGCCCGAGCTCGGGGTGGCGCAGCGACCGGATGACGCCGAGCTGGCAGCGTTGATCGGGTCGTTGCCGCCGCAGCCGCTGCATGTGGGTGCCGTGCTCACCGGGCAGTGGGAGCGCCGTGGCTGGTGGGGCCCGGGTCGGTCGGCGAGCTGGGCGGACGCCGTGGCAGCGGCCCGATTGGTCGGCGTGGCCTCCGGTGTCGATCTTGAGGTGCTCGCCGCCGAGACTGCGCCGTGGCATCCCGGCCGGTGTGCGCAGCTGCGCGTCGGCGGCGTACCGGTAGGGCATGCCGGGGAGCTGCACCCGGCGGTGATCGAGGCGTTGGGCCTGCCGCCGCGCACTGTTGCGATGGAGCTCGATCTCGACGAGCTTCCGCTGGTCGAGCACAACCCCGCTCCGGTGGTGTCCCCGTACCCGCCGGTCCTGCAGGACATCGCGCTGGTGGTCGACGCCGCGGTGCCGGTCGCCGATGTGCTTGCCACCCTGCGCCGCGGCGCCGGGGAGCTGCTGGAGGACGTGCACCTCTTCGACGTCTACACCGGCGAGCAGGTTGGCGAGGGCCACCGGTCACTGGCCTTCGCGCTCCGCTTCCGAGCTCCCAACCGCACCCTCACCGTCCCTGAGGCCACCACCGCCCGCGACGCGGCAATCGCCGCTGCCATCAAACAACACAACGCCACCCTTCGCTCCTAACCCCGCCGCCCCCCATGCACGGTGTGTCCGGCACCCATGTACGTCTGGCTGCGGGTGATCCATCGCTGTGCGATTGAGATGTTGAATGAAGTTGCACAGTGGTGCATAATCATCCGAATGGCGCTCAGGGTCGCGGTAGCCGGGGCAAGCGGGTACGCGGGCGGCGAGCTACTCCGACTGCTGCTCGGCCACCCGGAGATCGAGATCGGTGAGCTGACGGCGGGTGGCAACGCTGGCAGTACGGTCGGCGAGCATCACCCCAACCTGGTCCCGCTGGCTGAATGTGTCCTGTCCGACACCACTGCTGCCCGGCTGGCCGGCCACGATGCGGTGTTCCTCGCCCTGCCGCACGGCTATTCTGCTCAGCTCGCGGCAGCGCTGCCCAGGGACACCGTGGTGATCGACTGCGGCGCAGACCACCGGCTCGCTGACCCAGCGGCGTGGCGGCGCTGGTACGGCTCCGATCACGCAGGTACCTGGCCATACGGGCTGCCCGAGTTGCCCGGCGCGCGGGAGAAACTGCGCGGGGCGCGCCGCGTCGCGGTTCCCGGCTGCTACCCGACGGTGGTCAGTCTCGCGCTGGCCCCGGCACTCGCGGCCGGGCTTATCGCGCCCGAGGTCGTGGTCACCGCGGTCTCGGGCACGTCAGGGGCGGGCCGGGCCCTCAAGCCGCACCTGCTGGGCTCGGAGGTGATGGGCACGGTCAGTGTCTATGGGGTGGCGGGCGCGCACCGGCACAATCCAGAGATCAGCCAGAACCTCGCGGGTGTTGCGGGGGAGCCGGTCTCCGTGTCGTTCACCCCGGTGCTGGCGCCGATGCCGCGCGGCATCCTGGCCACCTGCACGGCATCGCTGCGCTCGGGTACCGACCACGAGCTGGTCCGGCGCAGCTACCAGGCCGCTTACGCCACAGAACCTTTCGTCCATCTCCTTCCCAAGGACCGGTGGCCGACGACCGGCGCCGTCCGGGGTTCGAACTCCGTGCACGTGCAGGTGGCGGTGGATACCGCCGCCGAAAGGCTCGTCGCCGTCGGTGCTATCGACAACCTCACCAAGGGCACCGCGGGAGCGGCGGTGCAGTGCCTCAACCTGGCCATGGGCTGGCCGGAAACTACCGGCCTGCCCGCATGGGGCATGGCCCCATGACCCTTCCCGGGAGGACACCGTCATGAGCGTCACCACGCCGAAGGGGTTCCGGGCCGCAGGAATCGCTGCCGGAATCAAACACAGCAGAGCTCCGGACCTGGCCTTGGTCGTCAACGACGGGCCGTCGCAGCTGGCCGCGGGCGTGTTCACCCGCAACCAGGTGAAGGCAGCGCCGGTGTTGTGGTCGGCACAGGTGCTCGCCGGCAGGCGGCTGCGCGCCGTGGTGTTGAACTCCGGCGGGGCCAACGCCTGCACCGGACCCGGGGGTTTCCAGGACACCCATGCCACCGCAGAGCGGGTCGCGAAGGTACTGGACTGCGGGGCGATCGAGGTTGCCGTCTGCTCCACCGGGCTGATCGGCGAGCGGCTGCCGCTGGACAACGTGCTCGCCGGGGTAGATACCGCCGCGGCAGCACTTGCCGCGACGCCGGAGGCTGGGCTGGCCGCCGCCACCGCGGTGCTCACCACTGACACCGTGCCCAAACAGGCCGCGGTCAGCGGCGCGGGCTGGACGGTGGGTGGATTCGCCAAGGGAGCAGCCATGACCGCGCCCAGCCTGGCCACCATGCTCTGCGTGCTCACCACCGACGCGGTGGTGGACGAATCCACCCTGGACGCAGCGCTGCGCAGCGCCACCGCAGCGACGTTCGAGCGGCTGGACATCGATGGTTGTTGCTCGACCAACGACACCGTGCTGCTGCTCGCCTCCGGCGCCTCGGGAGTCACGCCCGGTCGGGAGGAGTTCGCTGCGGCGGTGCGCCAGGTGTCCCACGACCTGGTCTGCGGCCTGCAGGCAGACGCCGAGGGCGTCACCAAAGAAATCGCGATCACGGTCCGCGGTGCGATCAGCAAAGCCGATGCGCTCGCCGCGGCCCGCGCGGTCGCCCGGGACAACCTGGTCAAGACCGCGTTCTTCGGCTCGGACCCCAACTGGGGACGGATCGCGGCCGCGGTGGGCGCCTCGGCTGCCACCGTACAAGCCGACGAGCTGGACATCCGGATCAATGGCGTGCTGCTCTGCCGACGTGGTGCGGCGGCGGCCGATCGCTCGACGGCGGACCTGTCCGGCAGGCAGCTCGTGGTCGAGATCGACCTGCACCTCGGCGCGGGAGAGGCAACCGTGCTCACCACGGACCTGTCGCACGCTTACGTCGAAGAGAACAGCGCGTACTCGACATGACACTGCCCGCAGCCGCAGGGTCGAGAACTGACTCCGAAGACCTGCTTGCAGGGTCGAGAATTGACACAGCGGCACAGAAGGCGATGGTGCTCGCCGAGGCGCTGCCGTGGCTCCAGCGCTTCCACGGTGCCACAGTCGTGATCAAATATGGCGGCAACGCGATGCGCGACGATGCGCTCAAGCGGGCCTTCGCCCAGGACATGGTGTTCCTGCGGCTGGCAGGGTTGCGACCTGTGGTCGTGCATGGCGGTGGCCCGCAGATCACCGCCATGCTGGACCGGCTGGGCATCGCCGGGGAGTTCCGCGGCGGCTTGCGGGTCACCACGCCGGAGACCATGGACGTGGTGCGGATGGTCCTGGTCGGCCAAGTGGGCCGCGAGCTCGTCGGACTGGTCAACGCGCACGGCCCTTTCGCCGTCGGGATCTCCGGGGAGGACGCACACCTGTTCACCGCTGCCCGGCGCACCGCCACTGTGCACGGGGAGCCGGTGGACGTCGGGCTGGTCGGCGACGTCGTCGCGGTGAACCCCGACGCGGTGCTCGACATCGTCAACGCGGGGCGCATCCCGGTGGTGTCCACGGTGGCTCCGGACGCCGACGGTGTCGTGCACAACGTCAACGCAGACACCGCCGCGGCCGCGCTGGCCGTCGCGCTGGGTGCGAAGAAGCTGGTGGTGCTCACCGACGTGGAGGGCCTTTACACCGACTGGCCGAACCGCTCCAGCTTGCTGTCCCAGGTGACCGTAGACGTGCTGGAGAGACTGCTGCCCGAGCTGTCAGCCGGGATGGTGCCCAAGATGGAGGCGTGCCTGCGTGCGGTGTGCGGCGGAGTCCCACAGGCCCATGTCATCGACGGTCGGCTGGCCCATTCGGTGCTACTGGAAGTTTTCACCCCCGAGGGTGTGGGAACGATGGTGCTGCCCGAACTGGACCCAGAAATAGATCCGGAAAGGGATACCGCCTGATGTCCACAGCAGATTCCCAGCGGCGCTGGCAGGCCGCGTTGATGAACAACTACGGCACGCCTGGGCTGGCGCTGGCCCGCGGCGCGGGGGCGCAGGTATGGGACGTCGATGGCCGTCGTTACCTCGATCTGTTGGGCGGCATCGCGGTCAATTCGCTCGGGCACGCCCACCCCGCCGTGGTGCGCGCCGTCACTGAGCAGATCGGCATCCTCGGACACGTCTCGAACCTCTACATCAGCGAGCCGGTACTCACGCTCGCCGAGACACTGCTTGATCTGCTCGGCGGCGCCGGATCGGGACGGGTGCTGTTCTGCAACTCCGGCGCGGAGGCCAACGAAGCCGCCTTCAAGATCGCAAGGCGCACCGGGCGAAGGAAGATCGTCTCTGCCGAAGGCGCATTTCACGGCCGCACTATGGGCGCGCTCGCGCTTACCGGCCAGCCCGCCAAACGGGAGCCCTTCGAGCCGATGCCGCCCGGCGTCGTTTTCGTGCCCTATGGCGACAGCGCGGCGCTGGAGGCGGTGGTCGACGGGGACACCGCCGCCGTTTTTCTCGAACCCGTGCAGGGCGAGATCGGGGTGGTAATCCCCCCGGAGGGCTACTTGCAGGCCGCCCGGAAGATTACCGCCGCCCATGGGGCATTGCTCGTACTCGACGAGGCCCAGACGGGCATCGGTCGAACCGGCAGCTGGTTCGCCCACCAGTCTGTGGGCGTGACACCCGATGTGATCACGCTCGCGAAGGGACTCGGCGGGGGTCTCCCGATCGGTGCATGTATCGGCCTCGGGACGGCGGGTGCCCTGCTCGAACCGGGTCAGCACGGCACCACCTTCGGTGGCAATCCCGTCTGTTGCGCAGCCGCGCTGGCCGTATTGCGGACCATCGCGTCGGACGGGTTGATCGACCACGCCGCGCGGCTCGGTAAGGAGATCGCCGTCGACGTGGCGGCGCTGCATCACCCGCTCGTCGGGTCGATCAGCGAAGCGGGCCTGCTCATCGGGATCGGGCTCACTGCACCCGTCGCCGGAGCGGTCACCACCGCCGCGCGCGATGCGGGCTTTCTGGTCAACGCCGCCGCGCCGGACCGCGTCCGGCTCGCTCCACCGCTGGTGCTCACCGAGACCCAGGCGGCGGAGTTCGTCGGCGCCCTGCCCGCGATCCTGGACGGCGCTCAGTAGCGATGCCGAGGCACTTTCTACGCGACGACGACCTCAGCCCGGCTGAACAGCGGGATATTCTGGACCTCGCCGACGAGTTCAAGGCCGACCCGCTCGGGTCCACCCCGTTGGCTGGTCCGAAGTCTGTCGCGGTGATCTTCGAGAAGAGCTCGACGAGGACCCGGCTTTCCTTCGAGATAGGCATTGCCCAACTGGGTGGTAATCCGGTGATCATCGACGGGCACGCGACGCAGCTGGGCCGCGAGGAGACCATCGAGGACACCTCACGGGTGTTGTCCCGCTACGCCGACGCCGTGGTGTGGCGTACTTTCGCGCAGTGCCGTATCGAGGCCATGGCCAGTGTCTCTCGGATACCGGTGGTCAACGCACTCACCGACGAATTCCACCCCTGCCAGGTGCTCGCCGACCTGCAGACCATCCGGGAGCGGCACGGTCGCCTGGCCGGGCTCACCCTGACCTACCTGGGTGATGGGGCGAACAACATGGCGCATTCCCTGCTGCTCGGCGGAACCACCGCCGGGCTACACGTCCGGGTCGCTGCACCAGAAGGTTTCCAGCCGATGCCCGAGGTGATGCTCGCGGCCAGGTACCGCGCGCGGGAAACCGACGCCAGCGCCACCGTGTTCACCGACCCACAGGCCGCTGTGGACGGGGCCGATGTCCTGGTTACCGACACCTGGACATCGATGGGCCAGGAGAGCGACGGGCTGGATCGGGTCACCCCGTTTCGGCGGTTGCAGGTCAACGCCGAGCTGCTTGAGCGCGCTTCCGGCGGAGGCGCCAAGAAGGTCACAGTGCTGCATTGCCTGCCGGCACACCGTGGAGCCGAGATCACCGACGAGGTGCTCGACGGTCCCGACAGTGCAGTATGGGATGAAGCGGAGAACCGGCTGCATACGCAGAAGGCCCTACTGACCTGGTTGCTGGATCCGGAGCGGTCGGGATGACGCCTACTCGAGTAGGTCGACAGGCCCGCATCATCGACCTGGTGGCGCACCGCGCAGTGCGTAGCCAGACAGAGCTGGCCACCCTGCTTGCTGAGGAAGGCATCGTGGTCACCCAGGCCACGCTGTCCCGCGATCTCGATGAGCTCGGCGCGGTGAAGTTGCGCGGCGTGCACGGCGGTGCGCCGATCTACGTCATTCCAGAGGACGGCAGCCCGGTTCGCGCCGTGGAGGGCGGTACTGCCCGGCTTGCGCGGCTGCTGTCCGAGCTGCTTGTTTCCGCCGATGCCAGCGCCAACCTGGCAGTGCTGCGAACCCCGCCGGGTGCGGCACATTTCGTGGCCAGTGCGCTGGACCGAGCGGCGCTGACCGACGTGGTCGGCACCATCGCCGGCGATGACACCATCCTGGTCGTCGCACGGGAACCCCTCACCGGGGCCCAGCTCGCGCAACGCATCGTGGCGCTGGGCGCCCCGTGAGTGGCAATGAGGGCTATGACCCCTATCGCCACTCACAACGAAATGCACCTGTGAGTGGCGATAGGGGTCATAGCCCTCATTGCCACTCACGGGTTCGACCGAAGGGAGAACAGTATGAGTGAGCGGGTGGTATTGGCCTACTCCGGAGGTCTGGATACCTCGGTGGCGATCGGGTGGATCACCGAGGAGACCGGAGCTGAGGTCATTGCTGTTGCGGTGGACGTGGGCCAAGGCGGCGAGGACCTGGAGGCGATCCGCAAGCGGGCGTTGGCGTGTGGCGCGGTGGACGCCGTCGTCGCTGATGCCCGCGTCGAGTACGCCGAGCAGTACTGCCTGCCGGCGCTGCAAGCCAACGCGCTGTATATGGACCGTTATCCGCTGGTGTCGGCACTGTCCCGGCCGTTGATCGTCAAGCACCTGGTGGCCGCCGCGAAGTATCACGGCGCCTCCATCGTGGCGCATGGTTGCACTGGCAAAGGCAACGACCAAGTGCGCTTCGAAGTCGGTATCGGCGCACTTGCCCCGGACTTGCAGGTGATCGCCCCGGTCCGGGATTTCGCGTGGACCCGGGAGAAGGCGATCTCCTACGCCGAGGAGCGCCACCTGCCGATCGATGTCACGAAGCGCTCGCCGTTCTCCATCGACCAGAACGTGTGGGGCCGGGCAGTGGAGACCGGATTCCTCGAGGATCTGTGGAACTCCCCGACCAAGGACGTGTACTCCTACACGAGTGATCCTGCGGAGTGGAAAGCACCGGACGAGCTGGTACTCACCTTCGCCTCCGGTGTGCCGGTCGCTATCGATGGCATCCGGGTGACGGTGCTTGAGACGATCCAGCAGCTCAACGAACGGGCTGGGGCGCATGGTGTCGGCCGCCTGGATATGGTCGAGGACCGGCTGATCGGCATCAAGAGTCGTGAGGTGTATGAGGCACCAGGCGCGATCACCTTGATCACGGCGCACCAGGAGCTGGAGAACGTCACCGTCGAGCGTGATCTGGCCCGATTCAAACGCAACGTCGAGCAGCGCTGGACTGAGCTGGTTTACGACGGTCTCTGGTTCTCCCCGCTCAAGCGAGCACTCGATGCGTTCATCGCCGACTCTCAGCGCTATGTCACCGGTGATATCAGGATCGAGCTGGCCGGTGGCCGGGCTACCGTGACCGGACGGCGAAGCGAGCACTCGCTCTACGACTTCAACCTGGCCACTTACGACGAAGGCGACACTTTCGACCAGTCCCTGGCCAAGGGTTTCGTGCAGCTGTGGGGGCTACCTTCGAAGATCGCCGCCCAGCGAGACCAGCGAGATCTATCGTGAACTCGGCACTCTGGGGTGGCCGATTCAGCGCAGGACCGGCCGCCGCGATGACGGCGCTGAGCCGGTCGACGCACTTCGACTGGCGGCTCGCCCACTACGACATCCGCGGCTCCCGGGCACATGCCCGGGTGTTGCACCGTGCGGGTCTGCTCGACGAGCACGAGCTTGACGGGATGCTCGACGCACTCGACCGCCTCGACGCCGACGTCGCCTCCCACACGTTCGCGCCGGTGCCCGAGGACGAGGACGTGCATGCCGCCCTGGAGCGTGGCCTGATCGATCGCGCCGGGCCGGAGCTCGGCGGCAAGCTGCGAGCCGGCCGCTCCCGCAATGACCAGGTCGCGACGTTATTCCGGATGTGGTTGCGGGACGGCACCCGACGGGTGGCCGCAGGCACCCTGGACGTGATCGACGCGCTGCTCGACCAGGCGCAGGCGCACCCGGATTCGCCCATGCCGGGGCGCACGCATCTGCAGCACGCCCAACCCGTGCTGCTCGCCCACCACCTTGGGGCGCACGTGCAGGCTCTGCTGCGCGATGTCGAACGGATGCGGGACTGGGATGCCCGCGCCGCTGTCTCGCCCTACGGCTCTGGCGCACTGGCCGGATCCTCGCTGGGCCTGGACCCGGCTGCGGTGGCCGCCGAACTCGACTTCGATGCCCCGGTGGAGAACTCGATCGATGGCACGGCGTCTCGGGATTTTGCCGTTGAGGCTGCGTTCGTGCTTGCGATGCTCGCCGTCGACCTGTCCCGGATCGCCGAGGAGATCATCCTCTGGGCGACCACGGAGTTCGGCTATGTCGCCCTGAACGATGCCTACTCGACGGGCAGCTCGATCATGCCGCAGAAGAAGAACCCCGACGTTGCCGAGCTGGCCAGGGGCAAGGCAGGTCGGCTGATCGGCAACCTCACCGGGCTGCTGGTGACGCTCAAGGCGCAGCCGTTGGCCTACAACCGTGACCTGCAGGAAGACAAGGAGCCGCTGTTCGATTCCGTAGAACAGCTTGAGCTGGTGCTGCCCGCGATGGCTGGCATGCTCGGCACTCTGACTTTCGACACGGACCGTCTCGCCGAGCTCGCTCCAGCCGGATACACGCTGGCTACCGATGTTGCAGAATGGCTGGTGCGTCAGGGTGTGCCGTTCAGAACCGCGCACGAAGCGGCCGGGTCCTGTGTGCGGCTCGCCGAATCCCGCGGGGTGGGGCTTGCGGAGCTGTCCGAGTCCGAGCTGCGGGCCACGCATCCCAAGTTCACCGCCGACGTTCAGCAAGTGCTCAGTGTCGCCGGGTCGATCGGTGCCCGTACTGGCTACGGCGGTACGGCACCCGAGCGCGTGGCCGAGCAACTTCAACGCGCTCGTCGTGCCGTTAGCGAGCACCGCGCGTGGACCGTGAAGTGACCCCGGCAGCGGGGACCCTTACTCGGGAGCAGCTCGTCGTGGACGTTCTGCCTGCTGCCCGGCTTTTGCTGGGCTGTCAGCTGGTTGTCGACAGACCAGCAGGTCAGGTGGTTGTCCGCCTGGTGGAGCTAGAGGCATACCGCGGCTCCGATGATCCAGCGGCGCACTCCTATCGGGGCCGTACGGCCCGAAACGCTGTGATGTTCGGCCCGCCCGGACATCTATACGTGTACTTCGTCTATGGCCTGCACTTCTGCGCGAACATCGTCTGCCTGCCTGACGGACAACCCGGCGCGGTACTCCTGCGCGCTGGCGAGGTTCTTTCGGATCTGGATGTCGCCCGCAGGTACCGGCCCACCGCGCGCTCTGGCGCCGAGCTCGCCCGCGGTCCGGCGCGGCTGGCCACGCTGCTCGGGCTAGGGCGCGAGCACAACGGTCTGGACCTCACCGATCCCACCTCGCCGGTGCGGTTGGTACCCGGCGAGCCGGTGCCCACCGAACGGGTGCGCAGTGGTCCCCGGGTCGGTGTCACCGCGGCGCAGGACCGGCCCTGGCGGTTCTGGGTGCACGGCAGCGCCGCAGTATCGGCATACCGCCGTCGCATGCCTGCTGACCTGCAACGACACCTCCCGGAAACCGCGATTTGACTTCTGCCCTGCGCACCGCGTAACTTTCTCTACGCCTGGCGGGGAACGGACGAAACGCCCAGCACGAGAAGTGTTGGATGATCGTACGTCTGCTGGGTGGCTGGCTGGTATGCTGGATGAGTCGCCGGGCCTCGCGGGACCTTTCGGGGTCAACCAGGCGGGGACCGGAAAAGTCAGTGTCATCACTCCGGATCGAGTCACCTTTGTTTGTGGTGGTGTGTGTTTGTTCTTTGAGAACTCAACAGTGTGTCGTAGATGTTAGTGCCATGTTTGTGTTGTGTTTGTTTGTTGGGTTTTGCTAGTGATCAGAGGCTGGTGCTTGGCCCTGTGTG
>JBQTGW010000102.1:0-18380 GCA_052390495.1 Pseudonocardiales bacterium | reverse complement strand
CATGCTCGGATGGATGTCCAGATCATCGAGTTCCCCGGGGCGGACCCAGCGGACACCGTCGGCTTCATCGTTCACGGTTGGGGTGCCGCCGACGGGGCGGCCGATGTAGGCGGCTTCGTACTGCTGGCGGATCTCGCCGTCGGTGTACTCGATAATGTGCGCGGGGTTGGAGTAGACGCCGAGGAACCCGGTGACTTCGGCGGCGATCCCGGTCTCTTCCGCGCACTCGCGGACGGCGCACCGCGCCGGGCTTTCCCCGATGTCCTGGGCTCCGCCCGGCAGAGCCCACTGCCCGGTGTCACGCCGACGCTGCAGCAGGATCGCGCCGTCGTCGTTGACGACGAGGAGGTTGCTGGCCGGGATCAGGGTGTTGGCCTTGGGGGCCTTCGGGTCGTGGTAGTACTCAGTTCTCCCCACGTTGGGTTCTCCCCACGTTGGCCCTGCTCCTGAGGGTCGGGCACCCAGGGGTGCGCGGTGTTCCAGACCGCTTCGAAACTCTCGGTGTAGCGGTCGAACCAGTCTGCGCCATCCATGCGCTGGAGGTGTAGGAGCGGGTTGGCGCTTGCTGGCTGACCCCAGATGTGGGGGTTGACCAGGATCTGGTTGTCGTAGCGGAAGATGGAGTTGTACAAGGTGGTGTCGTGGAGCCGTACCTCACATCCAGGGGCACCGACCATGCTGCGGTAGTACGTGAGTGATGCCCGGATCTTCGCGGCCAGGGTGTCGGCGAGCCCTTCCTCGTGCCCCCGGATGGCCACCGCCGGTCCGTGCGGATCGCCGAAGCACAGTCGGATCTTGACGCCGGCTTGCGCGCGCTCCAGCAGCATAGGGGCGATGTGGGGGTTGGTCTGGGCGACAAAGGTGCCCGAGAAGACGAGGATATCGATGTGCTGCATGGCGCCGAGCAGCAGAGATATCCAGACGTCGCGGGGAACGCTGGCTCGGTTTGGGTAGACCTCGACGATCTCCGACCGGGACGCTTCACGATGTGCCCGTCGCTGGCGTTCGTTCGGCCAGAGGTACGCCTCGTCCACCTGGAGATGCTTGGCGGCGGCGAAGCGGTGGCGGCGGTGCGGCACGCGTCCGCAGGCTATCCAGCGGCTGACGGTCTTGGGGTCGACGGAACACAGCCTAGCGAGCTCTTCCTGGGTCATCCCCCGCTGGACGAGTGCGGAGCGCAATCGTTCATTCACTCGGGTCATCCAACCGGACCTGTCGGCACACTCGCAAGGACGTCCGGCTCCCTCGGAAAAGATCAGCGCTGACATGAATGCCCTGATCACACCTTCATCGCACCGCCAGCTCACAACATGTCCCGGACGTCCTCGGGTCGTCCCTGGAGGCGGGTTTGCCGTCCCAGAGCCTCTAGCATGCTCGTCCCTCATCGGCACCGAAGTGGCGATCAGTGGCCGCAGTACCAGGAACCCCTCTCGGTTGTCTGCGGATCTGGAGGTCGGCAGCACCCAGGCGGCGTGGCTGGCATCAGTCTCCCGGCACTTCCGATTTGTGCCCGGGTTCGTGCGGAGCGCGACGATGGCGTCGTCCCGCAACTATCGAAGGGAGTTGCACCATGACCACCTCCACTGGGTCCGCGGTGTTCGCGGTCGACCAGGATCCGGCGCCCGTGGCCGCTGACAGCGATGGCTTCGAGCTCGATATACGCATCGTCGAGGCCGGTCCCGTGGCTGCGGCGTTGCTGGAAGACACCGACGACGGTTGCGACACCGTGCAGGGCAGCCAGTGCTAGCAGGCCCACGGTCCGTCTCCGGCTGCGCGGTGCGCCGGAGACGGACCGTGGGCGCACCGACGACTACGGGAGGGTGGTGATCCTTGGTGCAGGCACGTGAGTGGTACCACCACATCGACGCGGTGCTCTGGCGCGCGAGCGTGAGCACGGGCGAGGTGGTTCCCCGGCCTTGGCCGGAGCTCGGCATCGACGCCGGGGGCGAGCCATGGTGTGCCTGGATCGAGCGGGTCTGGGCACAGCGCGGGGTCGCGGAGGCGATTGGGGTAGCCAGCCCGGTACTGGCCAGCCGCGTGGAAGCGCTCCGCGAGGGCTTGCGCCCGGATGCTGCTCAGGTGCGGCGTATGGTGTTCTCGCTGGCCCGGTACCTGGTGCGGATGCGGGGGCGGGCGACACCGTTCGGGCTGTTCGCCGGGGTGGCGCCGATCCGGTTCGGGACGCACGCGGCGAGCCGGTGGACCCCAGCCCACCATCGGTCGGTACGCCCCGACGCCGGGTGGCTGGCCTCGGTGATCGCCCGGCTGGAGTCGGATCCCGCGCTGCGGTGTGGTCTGCGGGTCGTCGTGAACGATTTGGCGGTGGTGCGTGGTGACCGGCTGGTCCTGACCTGGCAGCCGCACGCCAGCGCGCTCGGCCACCCCAGGACGGTCGAGGTGTCGGTGCGGCACACCGCAGCGGTCCGGATGGTCCTGTCCTTGGCCTGTTCACCGATTCGGGTCGGCGACCTGGTCGACAAACTCGCTGCCGAGTTCCCCCACGCCGAGCGGCAGACGGTGGAGGCCATGGTAACCGAGTTGGTCGCCCGTGGTGTCCTGATCAGCACTCTTCGGCCGCCGCTGACCGCCGTCGACGGGCTCGGTCACGTCGTGCAGGCGCTGGGGGACGTGGACGCATCCACGGTGCCGCAGGCCACGCCGCTGCTAGGCGAGCTCCGCGCCATCCATGCCGGTCTGCGGACGACCGACCGCCCGGCGAGTCCCCTGGTGGAGCACTGTCCACAGGCGGTGATGGTTGAGCGAATGCGGGCGCTGTCCGATACCGGCATGCAGCCACTGGTGGTGGATCTGCGGCTGGGCGGCACAGTGGTCCTGCCTCGGCAGGTCGCGGTCGAAGCGGCGTCGGCTGCGGGGGCGTTGCTGCGGCTGAGCGCCGCCCCGGCGGGTGTTGCGGGGTGGCGGGCCTGGCATGCCCGATTCCTTGATCGGTTCGGTCCTGGCGCCGTGGTTCCGGTGACCCAACTCGTGGATTCTACGGTCGGTCTCGGGTTTCCCTGTCACTACGCCGATCCGGACCGCAAGGGTGTAGCGGCGGGGTGGTCGCGGCGAGATGCACGTCTGCTGGCGTTGGCGCAGCAGGCGGCGCTGGATGGGGTGCAGGAGGTCGTGCTCGACGACGACGTCATTGGGGCCCTTGCCGGTGGCGAGGTCGGCGAGCTGCGGCCCGCGCCGCATCTGGACCTGTGCGTCGAGGTCCGGGCGGCCACGGCGGCGGCGCTGGATGCCGACGATTTCACGGTGGTGGTGACCGGGATCGGCCAGAGCGCGATAGCCACTAGCGGCCGGTTCCTGCACATGTTGCCCGGTGAGGATCGGCAGCGGATCGTCAGCCAGTACGGGGCACTGCCGTTCGGGGTGGATGGTGCGCTGGCTGCGCAGGTGTCGTTTCCGCCGCATCATCCCCGGGTGGAGAACGTCACCCGGGTACCGCAGGTGTTGCCAGCTGTGATCTCCGTGGCGGAGCATCGCGGCGGGTACGCCGATCAGATCGGGGTGTCCGATCTTGCGGTCACCGCGGATCACCACCGGATGTATGTGCTGTCGTTGTCGCGGCGGCGTGTTGTGGAGCCGACGCTGACGTGTGCGGCTGCCCGGCACACCATGCCGCCGCTGGTGCGGCTGCTGGTCGAGATTCCCCGGGCCACGTGCGCCCCGGTGGCGCTGTTCGACTGGGGCGCCGCCGCCTGCCTGCCGTTTCGGCCGCGTCTGGTTTTCCGGCGCAGCATCCTGACCCCGGCCCGGTGGCGGATCCCTGTTGGTGCGCTGCCCGGCCATGGCGCACCCCGGCAGGCTTGGGCGGCGGCCCTGGCGGTGCTGCGGCGGGGGCTACGCCTGCCCGCGAGCGTGTTCGTCGGCACGGCAGACCGGCGGTTGCGGCTGCACCTTGATGACCCGATGGACCTCGCGCTGCTACGTGCGCAGCTGGACACTGCCGTGGAGTCGGTGATCGTCACCGAGGCGCCCACCGCTGCCGATCATGGATGGTGCCACGGCCGCGCCCACGAGGTCGTGATCCCGATGGCCAGTACCGCAGCACCGGCGGGCGCCCCGGCCGTGGTGAGCCGTCCGGGGCCGTTGCCGCTGATCGGTCCCGAGCACGGTCTCATGCCGGGCTCGGCGGTGCTGTACGCCAAGCTGTACGGCACTCCGGAGGGCTTCGACACGATCCTCACCGAGCATCTGCCCGCCCTGCTGGCCGGGTGGGACCAGGCGCCGCTGTGGTGGTTCGTGCGCTATCGGGACCCGGCACCGCACTTGCGGATCCGCCTGCGCACACCGGACTACGGCACGAGCGCTGTCCGGGTCGGAGCCTGGGCGGCTGAGCTACGCCGGTGTGGCCTCGTCGGGGACCTCATCCTGGACACTTACCGTCCGGAGATCGCCCGGTACGGAGGCGGGGCCGCGATGGCCGCCGCCGAGGCCCTGTTCGCCGCTGACTCGACCGCAGTCGTGGCCCAGCTCGCCGCCCTGACCGCAACGCGCGGCGTGCATCCCTACGCGCTGACGGCGGTGAGCCTGGCCGACCTGGCCTGCGCCCTGGTGGGCAGCCGGCCCGCCGGGATGCGCTGGCTGATCGACCACGCCGACCTGGCCGCGCGGGTGGCGATCCGCGACCGAGACGTGCTGCGGCAAGCGGTCACCCTCGCCGACCTCGATGCGCCCAGCCCGACGCTGCCAGCCCTCCCTGGCTGTTCCGGCATTGTGGCCGCGTGGCACGCACGCCGTCGGGCGGCCACCACGTATGCCTGTTGCCTCGCCGGACCCAGCGGTCGCGTGACTCCCGCTGCGGTGGCGGTGTCGCTGCTGCACCTGCACCACATTCGTGCCCACGGCGCCGACCCGGAGGCCGAAGCGCGCACGCACCGACTCGCCCGCTCGATCGCCCTGGCATACACCGCACGCCACACCGCAGCCAAGGGAGGCACTTCATGACGGCAACCACCAGTACTCTCCCGCTGCGCGCCGCCGAGGCGCTGGCCAGCGACCTGAGCACTGCCTTGGCCGACCCGCCCCGGCTCGACGGCGGCGACAGTGACAATCCGCGTAGCTCACGCTGGCGCCACCAGTCACTATCCAAGGGAGCAGCCGGCGTCGCGATCCTCCACGCGGCACGCGCCCTGGCGGGACACGGCGACGATCGGGCGCACGCCTGGCTGACCCGCGCCGTGGTCGACGACCTCAGCGCCGGACCGAGCGCCGGGCTGTGGTTCGGCGCCCCGGCCGTCGCGTTCGCCGTCGCCACCAGCGCACCGCAGCGCTACTGGCAGGCCATGACCCGGCTGGACACCGCCGTCGCCGATCTGGTACAAACGCGCCTGCACGCGGCCCTGGCCCGGATGGCGGCGGCGGCCCGCCCGTCACTGTCGGAGTTCGACCTGGTTCGCGGCCTGACCGGACTCGGTGCGCACCTGCTGCACCGCGACCCGGACGGCGACCCCCTCCGCCGGGTGCTCGACTACCTGGTCCGGCTCACCGAACCAATACCCGCCCACGACGACGCCGGTCCCGGCGCACCGGGCTGGTGGACCAACGACGCACCCTCCGGCCAACCAGAAGCACGCGGCGGCCACGCCGACCTGGGCATGGCCCACGGCATCAGCGGCCCCCTGGCCCTGCTCGCGCTGGCGACGCGACGCGGCGTCACCGTCGCCGGGCACGCCGAAGCCCTCGACCGGATCTGCCACTGGTTGGACACCTGGCAACAGCAGGCCCCCGCAGGAGCATGGTGGCCCGAACGCCTCAGCCTCACCGACCTGCGCACCGGACACCCATCCCAACATCGACCGGCCCGGCCGTCCTGGTGCTACGGCACGCCCGGCCTGGCCCGCGCCCAGCAACTCGCCGCCCTCGCGCGAGGCGACCACGCCCGCCAGGCCGCAGCTGAACAGGCCCTCGCCGCCTGCCTGGCCGACCCCGCCCAGCTCGCCCGGGTCATCTACCCCCACCTCTGCCACGGCTGGGCGGGCCTGACCGCCACCGTCTGGTACGCCGCAGCCGACGCCACCACCACAGCCCTCGACGCCCACCTCCCCCTCCTGCTGCGCGCCCTGATCGACCACACCGACGAGGACATCACCAGCCCGCCCGGCCTCATCGACGGCCGCGCCGGAGTCGCCCTCACCCTGCACACCCTCGCCACCGCAACGCCCAACGCCTGGCCAGCCTGCCTCCTCATCAACTGACCACCACCCGCCAACCCTGAACCGACAGGACCTGACATGACCGAACCGACCACCGGATGGCGCCAACTCAACCTCACCTGCGATAACTGGCAGGCCGCGGAACACATGGCCCGCACCCAGCTGCGGCCGCTGCTCACCGACGCCGAGGACACCGGGATCATCACCGCCTGGTGGTTCGTCCGCAAGGGCGACACCTGGCGCGTGCGGCTGCGACCCGCAACTCCAGCGATCATCGATCAGATCACCACCGCGCTCTTGGGGCAGGAGACGGTCCGCACCTGGTCCGAGACCATCTACGAGCCCGAGTCGCACGCGTTCGGCGGCCCCACCGGTATGGACATCGCCCACGACCTCTTCCACGCCGACTGCCGCCAGCTGCTGGACCGCGCCGTGCTCACCCAGCACCTGCTGTTCCTGTTCAACCGCCACGGCATTTCCGCCCACGACCAGTACGTGCTCGCCACCGCAGCGGGCCGGATCGTTTTCGGCCCGGTGTCGACCATCCCGGACGCGACGGCCACCACCACCAGCGGTACCGACCTGCCTACCCTCGGCGCAGTGACCACCGCCAACACCGACACGACCGCCCGCGCCGGCCAGCTCCGCGCGGCCCTGGCCGACTACATCAAGAGCTGGGAAGCGTTTCGCACCCCGCAGGTCGAAGCCGCGTTCCGCACCGTGCCCCGCCACCTGTTCCTGCCCGGTATCGATCTCGACGTCGCCTACGGACCCCAGCAGATCGTCACCCGACGCGCCGCCGAGGGTACCTCCGTGTCCTCAGCGTCCAGCCCCAAGCTGGTCGCCAACATGCTCGAACAGCTCGCCGTGCAGCCCGGTCTGCGGGTGCTGGAGATCGGTGCGGCCACCGGTATCAACGCGGCCCTGCTGGCCGAACTCGTCGGTCCGACCGGCGAGGTCGTCACCATCGAACTCGACGACGACCTCGCCGCCGGAGCCGCCAAAAGCCTGGGAACGGCCGGCTACCCCCAGGTGAAAGTCATCTGCGGCGATGGGGCACTCGGCCACCCCGACCACGCCCCCTACCAGCGGATCATCGTCACCGCCGAGGCGTGGGACCTCGTCCCCGCATGGTGGGACCAGCTCACCGTCGGCGGTCGGCTCGTGGTCCCGCTGCGCCTGCACGGCAGCGGCCTGACCAGGGCCCTCGGCTTCACCCGGCACCAGCCCGACCAGATGGTCAGCACCTCAGCGTTTGTCTGCGGCTTCGTTCCCCTGCGCGGATCCGCCCAACACACCGACCACCACGTGCGCCTGGCCGAGGACGTCGTCCTCAAACTCGACACCGCCGACCTGCCCGACCACGCCGCGCTCGCTCACACCCTCACCCACCCCCCACAGCAGCACTGGACCGGCATCCACGTCCGCCACGATGAACCCGCCGAACACCTCGACCTGTGGCTGGCCACCACCACCGGCAACTTCGCCCGCATGTCGGTGGGAGCGCACGCCCGCACCAACGGTCTGGCTGATCCCGCACGGCGCTGGGCCGGGGCAGCCCTCTATGACGGCGGCACCCTCGCCTACCTCGCAGCCCGGGAACTCAACGACGACACCAACGAACTCGGTGTCATCGTCCACGGCCCGGACCATGCCAAACTCACCGCCCACACCACCGACCTCCTGCACCAGTGGGACCATCAGCGACCCAGCCAACCCACTATCACCGCCCACCGGGCTGAGCACCCCACCGATCCCAGCAGCACCGGGGCACGCATCCTGCGACCGCACACCCTGATCACCATCGCCTGGTGAGCGAGACCCAGGTGAACATCCACGACCTGGTGCAGCAACGATTTCCGCTGCTGCCCCGCAGCAAACCGGTCTGCCGATCGCTCACCGACCGCATCGACCGGGTCCGCCGCCAAGCGGACCTGGCCAGCCAGCACACCGACGACGCACTGCTGCGCGCCGCCGAAGCGCACAACCTCGCCGCACTCATCGCCAGCGACTGCGGGATGCCCGCACTGGCCCGGGACCTGTGCTGGCGGCAATCCAACCTCTTCGCCACCAGCGGCCCCTACGACCAGGCAACAGCGAAGCTCACCCTGCAGCCTCTGGTCAACCTCGGCCGTCTGCATACCCGCGACGGCAACGGCACCGCCGCCTACCAACTCCACGAAGCACTATTCCAAGCCGCCAAGACCCGGACAGAAGCCTCGGTCGACGGCAGGACCATCTCCCTGGGCGACATCGTCCACCCCGGCGACGATCACCGCGAAATCGTCCGGTGGCTCTGGACCATCCTGCTCGCCGACGGCACCCGCGCTCTCTGCCGCGCCGGTCGCTGGTCTGAAGCACTACACCGAGCCGAACAACACAACGGTCTTGGCCACCGACTCTTCGACGGCCGCCAAGTCGCGATCATTGCCCACTGCGCGGCCCACAACCACGCCGAAGCCATCCGCCTCACCGAGACGAGCGCAACACCAACCGCCTGGGAAGAAGCCCTAGCGGCGTGTTTGAAGGTCATCTGCCTCACGTGGGCCGGTCAGCCAACCCACTCGGCCACCACCGCAATGGTCTCGGCCACCACCGCAATGGTCAACGCCTATCTCGCGCTCGACCCCGTCCCCGAACACGCCGTATTCCACGTTCGACTCGGCCTGTCCGTCGCCGACCTCGCCCGCCACACCCACGACACCCACCCGGTCATACGAATGACCGAACACAGCGCCCTCGACTCCGGTGACGCCTACGCCGCCCGCGACGCCCGCACCAACCGCACACCGTCACCACTCACCGAAGCAGCCGCGCACGCCCTGGACAAGGCCGTACGAGCGGCAGGCCTCGGAACCACAATGCCCCCACCACTGCTGGACAACCTCATGCACTCCGTCCAGAGCTGCGAAACCGCTCTCGCCCGCGCCTTGGCCACCGGTCCTCACAGCTCCGGATCGATCCCCAGAGTCACGTCAAGATGACCCACCGTACTGGGTGAACAACACCAGGCAAAGCGCGATCCAACCAGCACCAAGAAAGGTCATTTCCTGGTCCCGAGAAAGTGTGGTCGTCGCCGGGCAGGCCGGCCCGCACCGGCCGTCCTGGTGCTGTGCATCTTCCCCGCAGCGGTGATGTCCTCGGCAAGCCGTCGCGCCAGTTCCCGCCAGATGGACTCCGGAACCGTGACGCTGGTGACAACTCCTTCGAACGCGCCGCCCCCCGATCTTCGCTTTCCGGCGGGCACAGTCGCGTTCGGCCGCCGACATCGTCTCGGGAGTGACCCCCATTGTGGGGGGACCCGCGCCCCCGCGTACGGGGCTGCCACCGCGACCGGGCGGCGAGCATGATCGGTCTCATCCGGCCTCCGTCATGAGCGGCCCCCAGCTCTAAGGAAGTGCACTATGCAGGCGATCCGGCTGTCCATGCCAGCACACGCTCGGCTGACTCGGGACAGTACATCCCCGGACAGTGCATCCCACCGGAGCGAGCCGACCATCCCGGCCCCCCGCTCCGGTCGGCTGGCCACCCGGGATCACCGCGACGACGGCTCGTTGATCGGCGGACTGATCGTCATGCTGGCGGTGACTCTTCCCCTCTGGGCCATGGTGATCATCCTGGTCAGCTCGCTGGTGTGGTAGCTGTACGTCTGAAGTGGATGTGTCATAGCACCTGGGCAGCCTGCGGGCACCACGCGTCGCGCCCGGCCGCAACGACCCGGACGGCCTCGATGAGCTCGTCCGGGTCCGCGGACTTGAGCTGATAGCCCGCCGCCCCGGCGGCGCGGGCCCCCCGCACCGAGGGCGCGGCCACCGAGCCGGACAGCATGACGACCCGCACCTGCGGCCGGACCGCCAGCACGGCCGCCGCCGCCGCTATCCCGTCCATACCAGGCATCGAAATGTCCATCAGGACTACGTCCGGCAGCAGTCGCTGCACCGTCGCGGCGGCCTCGGTGCCGTCCGCAGCAGTGCCCACGACCGTGAAACCCTCGACGCAGGCGAACAGCTCAGCGATACCGAGACGCACGGCTTCGTGGTCATCCACCACGACGATACCGATCACCAGTAACTCCCTCGCCAACTCCCTTGCCGCGGAGCCGCTGGCTCGCGCCGCCAGGATGAGCGCTCTCCCCAGCAGGCGCGACCCCCAAAATTCATGGTTCACCGTCACCCTAGAATCGGCCGTTCGAGAAGCTCACAGCAACGGTCGCGAAACACTGCGCCACCATATGGCGATCTTTGGGGTAGAAGCTCAGGGATCGGGAGGGGCCATGACGAGCACGTGCGATGGACGCGAGGTCGGCGCCCGGCTACTGCGGATCCTGGTGGTCGACGATCACCGCAGTTTCGCCGAGCTGCTGTCGCTAGCGCTGGGCGCCGAGCCGGATCTGGAATGCGTGGGCATCGCGGCGAGCGGGCAGGAGGCCATCACGCTGGCCCGTGACCTCACTCCCGACATCATCGTCATGGACATCGAGATGCCTCGGCAGGACGGGCTCGCCACGACCCGTCGGCTTCGCGAGGTCGTGCCGGACTCGGTCATCGTTATGGTCACCGCGCACCGTGACCCGCAGTGGGTGGTGCGCGCCACCCAGGCCGGGGCGTCGGCGTACGTTCCGAAGAACGGTTCGCTGCCGGAGATGCTCGACGTGCTGCGCCGAGCCCAGCCCGGCGGGATGCTGGTGGCGCCTTCGGTATTCGCCGAAGCCCCGTCTGCAGGCTCACCCGGATCTTCAGTGAGCACGAACATTCCGGCGCTGACCCAGCGGGAGCGCGATGTGCTGGTCTGGCTGAGCAGAGGGACAGCACCCAAGGCGATCGCCCGGGTGTTGGGAATCAGCCTCAACACCTGCCGAGGGTATGTGAAGTCGCTGCTGGCCAAGCTCGGGGCGAACTCCCAGCTGGAGGCAGTGATCAAGGCACAGCAACTCGGCCTGATCGAACCGGTCGATGGGCACTGACGTTCAGATGGGCACTGACGTTCGGATGGGGGCTGACGTTCAGATGGGCACTGACGTTCGGATGGGGGCTGACGTTCAGATGGGCACCGAGGTTCGACCGCACTTACCCGTCGGCACCCCGCGCGGTCCACGTCGGGAACTCCTGATCTTCATCGGGGGCGCGATACTGACCTTGGTGATCATCTCACTGGGCACGGTACTGATCGTCACCCAGGTGGCCCGCACCGTCGCGACGAGCAGTGCGCAGGACACCGCTAACGGACTGGCCAACCTGGTGGGCCCACTGCTCGGGGACGCGCTGGGCGGTAACGCGACGCGGCGAGACGAGCTCGACCGGGCGGTGGCCAACCGGCTGGAGGGCAGCTCGCTCACCGGCATCTTCGTGTGGCGGGCCGACGGTGAGATCATCTACGCAGGCGAAGCGGACCAGATCGGGCGGCGCGTCTCCCCTCCGCAGGAGATCGCCGAAGTCATCCAGCGGGGCGTGCCGATCTCGGCCATCACCGAAGCCCAGAGCACGCCGGACGGTCAGCCTCAGCGCACGATCGACGTGTACGTTCCGCTTCAGCTGGCCGGCCAGCCGCCTTTCGTCTTCGCGGCCCACTTCAGCTACCGCTGGGTCGAGCAGGCGACGACGCTGCTGTTGGTGCAGATCCTCCCCTTGTGCATCGGCGGGTTGGTGTTGCTGCAGCTGGTTCAGGTCCCCATCGCGGTCCGCCTGTCCCGCCGGGTGGCCCGGCAGCAGGCCGAGCGCGCCGAGCTGCTGGAGCGGGCGCTGTCGGCGTCGGAGCGGGAACGGCGCCAGCTCGCAGCCGACCTGCACGACGGCTTGATCCAGGATCTGGCGGGGGCCGGGTATGCGCTCGCCGCGCTCGCCAGGTCCGTCCCACCGGAGCGGGCCGCGACCGCCGAGCGGGTCGGTGTGGTGGTCCGCAATGCGGTGGACTCGCTGCGTCACCTCATGGTCGACATCTACCCGCCGGACCTCGCCGGAGCCGGGCTGTCCACCGCGCTCGACGATCTGGTCCGGCCGCTACGGCAACAAGGTGTGGCGGTATCAGTCGAGGTCGCCGAGCTGCCGCCGATGGAGCCCGAGGCGGCGACCATGCTCTACCGGGTGGCCAAGGAAGCGCTCACCAATATCGCCAAGCACGCCGAAGCCAGCGCGGTTCAGGTAAGCCTGGCGACCGAGCCAGGGCAGGGTCGCGACAACGTCCTGTTGCGAGTGATCGACGACGGGGTGGGGGTGCCCACCGACGCACTGGACCACAGAGCCGAAGGGCATCTCGGACTACAGCTGCTGATCGACCGGATCGCCGATCTCGGCGGTGAGTTGACGGTGCACCGGGCCGAGGGCGGGGGCACCATCATCGAGGCCCGAGTACCCGCCAACATCGACGGCGAGCACGACCACACAGAGCCTGACCCCGACGAACAACTCGACGACTCCGACGTTCGGTAACAGTTACCGGCGCGACGCCCCTCGTGGCGCTGCTCGCCTACCAGATCGACCCGGATGCCGAGCCCGCACCTGGCCTTCGGGCACGGCATCCACCACTGCCTCGGCGCGCCGCTGGCCCGGTTGGAGGGCCGGATCGCGCTGGGCAGCCTGCTGGCCCGGTTCCCGGACCTACGCCTGGCCGTGCCACCCGGGGAACTGACCTGGCGACCCGGCGTACTCATTTACGGTCGATCCCGCCGTGGGAGCGATCCGGTGAACGCCGCCGAGGGGCACGGCCCGGTAGACCCGGCCGACCGCCGGTTGAGCGGATCCCCGCCCAGCTCCCGGCGGTCGGCCGGCCCGATGGCGGGTCTGCGCTGTGTTCGCGGGCCCGATCAAAGTAGGCGAGTGCGTCCTCGCGCCTGTCCGCCGCGGCGAGTACGCGCCCAGCGATCAGCTCCGCCCGGTTGGCGACCTCCCCGCTCCGCTCAGCCGACGTCGAGTACTCCGAGCTCGGGGAAGCCGAAGGTGTCCAGTACGGTGTCGAGGCCGGTGACCTCACCGCGGCGGAAGGCGGCACGGAAAGCGTCCTCGCCGAGCGACGCGCGCACAGCGGCACTGATCCGGTCAACGTCGGTGCGTTCGGCGGGTGGCAGTGGCCGGTCGACGCAGTGCCGCGCGGCGGCGGCGGCACCGAGCAGCACGGCAGCCCCAGCGTGGTCACCGGCCAGCGCGTCAGCACCGGCGAGGCCTTCGAGAGCGAGCGCCACGGCGCGGGGGTCGCCGCTGACCCGCGCGACGGCCAGGCCGTCGAGGTGCCGGGCCCGTGCCGTCTCGGCGTCGCCGCGCAGCTCGGCGACGAAGCCGAGCTCGGCGAGGACGAACGCCATCCCGGGGCGGAAACCCGCGACCCGGTGTGCTTCAAACACGGCGTGCAACTGCGCCTCGGCGGCATCGAGTCGGCCCTGCCGCCGGGCGATCAGCCCCAGCCCGACCTTAGCGAAGGTGACGCCGGGCTTGAAAGCCTGCTCGCGGGCCAGCGCCACGGCGCGCTCGTGCAGCGCGAGCGCATTCGGGTGATCACCGGCCAGCATGGCCAGCCTGCCGAGGCGGCACAGCAGCTGGGCGACCACCGGCCACAGCCCGAGTTCCTCGGCCAGCCGCAACCCGTCGGTATGCAGCGCGGTAGCCCGGTCGTAGTCGCCCTCGATCTCGGCAAGCACCCCGAGCAGGTCCGCGCTGCGCACCTGCCCCCAGCGGTCACCGAGCTCGCCGAACAGTGCCCAGCTCTCCGCGCCGTCGCGGCGGGCATCAGGCAGCGCGCCGCGACGCAAGGCATCCCAACCGCGGATGCTCAGCGCCGCAGCCACTCCCCACCGGTCCCCGAGCCGACGGAAGCTGGTGAGGGCTTCCTGCACCGGCGCCGCACCCGAGGCCGGCTGACCGCCACCCACCAGCACGAAGGCGACCACCCACTGGGCGCGCGCCAAACCTGCCGGATCGTCCAGCCCGGCGTAGAGCTCGAGCGCCGCCTGGCCGTACTCCACTGAGTCGGTGTTGTTCCACTCCTGGTAACCGAGGCCGGACAGCCCGACCAGCGCCCTGGCCCGGGCGGAGACAGCCCCCGGATCGCTGGTTGCCGAACCGTTGGTCGCCGGATCGCTGGTCGCCGGATCGCTGGTCGCCGGATCGTTGACTGCCAGTGCCATCGCCAGCAAGCGGCGCCCCTCGCTGTGGCGGCCACGCAGGAACCAGTACCAGGACAGCGCACCAGCCAGCCGCAGCGCCAGCGTCGCGTCCGGCTGCTCGACCGCCCACGTCAGCGCGGCCCGGCAATTGGCGGACTCCGCGTCGAGGCGCTCCAGCCAGTGCTGCTGACCATGGCCCCGCAGCTGCCGGTCGGCCTGCTCGCTCAGGTCCGCGTACCAGCAGGCGTGCCGCCGGCGGGTCTGCTGGGTTTCGTCGGCCTCATCGAGGCGCCCGAGCGCGTACGCCGTGATGGTTTCGAGCAGCCGGTATCGGGCGCCGCTGTCCTGGGTGAGCATAAGCGAACGGTCCACCAGCCTCCCGAGCAGATCGAGTACGTCGGCGCTGTCCACCCCTTCACCTGCGCAGACCGCTTCGGCGTCGGCGAGGGTGAACCCGTCCACGAAGACCCCGAGCCTGCGCAGCACCACCCGCTCCCGAGCGGCGAGCAGGTCCCAGCTCCAGTCGACCACAGCGCGCAGCGTCTGCTGCCTGGCAGGCGCGTCCCGGGTTCCCCCGGCGAGCAGCCGAAACCGGTCGTCGAGCCGGGCCGCCAGCTCGCGCACCGGCAGCACCCGCACCCGAGCCGCGGCGAGTTCCAACGCCAGCGGGAGCCCGTCGAGCCGACGGCAGATGGCCGCGACGGCGGCGGCGTTGTCCTCGGTGAGCTCGAAACCCGGTATCGCCGCGGCTACCCGCGCCACGAACAACCGCACGGCACTGCACCGGGCCACCGCCTCGACGTCCCCCGCGACGCGCGCGTCCGGCAGCTCCAGTGCGGGGACCGGCCAGAGCAGCTCACCCGACAGCCCCAGTGGTTCCCGGCTCGTCGCCAGGATCCGCAGCCAGGGTGCGGAGCGCAGCAGCAGGTCGGCCAGCTTGGCGACGCCCTCGATGGCGTGCTCGCAGTTGTCCAGCACGAGCAACAACTGCTTGCCGTGCAGCGCAGCGGGCAAGCGCTCGGCCAGCGCGCTGCGCTGCCCCGCCGGGGGCACGGTCAGCGCGGCATCGTCGCGGACACCGAGGGTCGCCGCGACGTACTCCGCCAGGTAGCCCGCCGTGTCCTCGGTTGGGCCGGGGGTCTGGTCGCGGCGTCCGCACCGGGGGTCGTCACGTCCGGCCAGCTCCACGATCCAGGCGCCGTCGGGCAGCTCGTCGACCAGCTGCGTGGCGGTCTGGATCGCGAGCCGGGTCTTACCTACCCCACCCGGACCGGTCAGGGTCACCAACCGACCTGCGTCGAGCAGGGTGCGCACCTCGGCCACCGCGGTGCTGCGGCCCACCAGGCTGCTCAGCGGCGCCGGAAGGTTGGTACGGCGACGCGCTGGCGGCGCGGGCCCGGCCAGCGTCGGATCGTGCGTGAGAATCGCCTGGAGCAAGTGGGCGAGCTCGGGACCGGGCGCCAGGCCGAGTTCCTCGCTCAGCTGGGTCCGCAGCTGCTGGTAGCTCTCCAGCGCCTCGGCCTGGCGCCCCGCCCGGTAGAGCGCGCGCATCTGCGCCGCGCGCAGCCGCTCGCGCAGCGGGTGGGTGGCAACCAGGGCGTCCAGCTCGCCAACCAGCGCACCGTGCGCACCGAGGGCCAGGCGCGCCTCGATGTGCTCCTCCAGCGCGGTCAGCCGCTGCTCCTCGAGCCGGGCGATCGCCGACCGGGCGAACTCGTCGTCGGCGAAATCCGCGAGCGCAGGCCCGCGCCAGATCGTCAGTGCCTCGCCCAGCAGCGCCACACGCACCCCAGGCTCGTCCGCGGCACGGGCCTGGGTAATCAGGGTCTCGAAGCGTCCGACGTCCACCGCGTCGGCATCGATCTGCAGGACATAACCGGACGGGTGGGACGCCACCAGCGCCTTGGCCCCTGCCTCGGACTGCTCCAGTGCCTTGCGCAGTTGCGAGACCTTGACCTGCAAGGAGCCTGCCGGGTTGGACGGCAAGGACTGGCCCCACAGCTGGTCGATGAGCCGGTCCGCAGACACCGGCTCGCCTGCGTGGATCAACAGAACGGCCAGCAGCGCTCTGACCTTGGTGCCCGGGATCGAAACGGGTGCGCCGTCGTCCGTCGACACCGCGAGCGGGCCGAGCACCCCGAACTGCATGAATCGACGATAGCGCGGCCCGCCACCGACTGTAGGCCAGCGATCAGTCGATGTTAAGCCGACGGTAAGCGCGCGGCGGCAGGGTCGAGGCATCCGCTGGGCCAAGACATTAAGGAGACACCCATGTCCACCTCACTCACCAACACCACCCAGAGCAGTAAGGCAACGGCCTGGAACATCATCCTGTGGGTCCTGCAAGTCCTCGTCGCGGCGCTGTTCCTGTTCGCAGGCGTCACGAAGCTGATCGGAGTCGCGGACATGGTGGCGCTGTTCGACGAGATCGGCTTCGGGCAGTGGTTCATGTACCTCACTGGCGCGCTGGAGGTCATCGGCGCCGTGGCGTTGCTGGTCCCGCGGTTCATCGCACTCGGCGCCCTGCTGCTGGCAGGCGTGATGGTCGGTGCGGTGATCACCAACTTCGCGCTCGGCGAGAACCCGCTGCCTGCAGTGATCCTGGTGGTCGTCACCGCGATCATCGCCTGGGGACGTCGCGGCCTCCTCCCCGCCCCGCTCGGTCGTTGAACCGCTGGTGCAGCTGAGTCGCTGAGTCACCACAGAAAGGAACGACAATGACGACCCAAGCAGGCACGATCCGCGTGCTGGGTATCTCGGGGAGCCTGCGGGCCGCCTCGACGAACACCAAGCTGCTTTACGTGGCTGCCGGGTTAGTGAGCTCAGGGGTACGGCTGGAGCTGTGGCACGACCTCGGATTGGTCCCACCGTTCAACGAGGACGACGAGCACGTACCGCCTCAGCCGGTACGTGCTCTGCGCACGGCGATCTCCGACGCCGACGCGCTGCTGATCGCCACCCCTGAGTACAACAGCTCCATCCCCGGTCAGCTCAAGAACGCGGTCGACTGGGCATCACGGCCCTACGGCCATGGCGTTCTGCACGCCAAGCCGGTCGCGGTGGTGGGGGCCAGCGCCTCTGCCTACGGTGCCGCGCGGGCCCAGGCCGAGCTGCGCAAGGCGCTCACCACCGCGGGCGCGCAGGTGCTGGACCGCGCGCTCCGGGTCGCCCGGGCACACGAGGCGTTCGGCCCGGAGGGACAGCTGCTGGACCCCGATCTCCGGAACGGCCTGCAAGACATCCTCGCGGACCTGGCGCGAACCCTCAGATCGGTTCAGGCCGTGGCCTGATATCCAGAGTCGACGGCCACAGGGCGCGGCAGCGCCTCAACGAAGCCGACCGGATCATCTGGATGTGATGTCTCTCGGATCGCGTTGCTGCTATCATCGATCATCATTTCATGATGGCGGGAGCTAGTCTTGTCGCGCACCACAGTTACTCTCGACGACAATCTGCTGCAGGATGCCCGACGGCTGCTCGGGACCAGCGGTATCAGTGACACAATCAACGCCGCGCTCACGGTGGCAGTCCGGCAAGCCAGGCTGGCGGCGTTCGACGTCCGCCGGTTCGAGATCACCGACGACGACATCGCGACGGCACGCGCCGATCGGTCCGAGTCCCGGTGACCGACGGCCCCGAGGTTCCCGCGCCGCGGATGACCGGAAAGATCGCCGTGCCAGGTCCGCTGGTTGAGCCACATCTTGCGGACACCTCGGTGTGGAGCAAGGTCCGGATCCAGCCCGCGCTCGCCGATTGGTTCAATGCCGAGGTCCGAGCCAGCCGGATCGTCACGTGCGGGGTCGTGGTCCTGGAGTTGCTCCGTAGTGCCCGCAATACGGTGTCATTCCGTACCCAATCCGAGATGCTCGATGTGCTCGACCGCTGTCCGGATGGTGCGCCTCAATTCACCAGGGCTCGCGAGTTCCAGGCACTTCTCGCCGACCGTGGCCAGCATCGCGGAATCCCACCGGCCGACCTGCTGATCGCCGCGTCCGCTGAGGCAGCCCGCGTCCCCGTCCTGCATTACGATCATGACTACGACCTGATCGCCGAGGTCTCCGGCCAGGTAGTGCGCTGGATCCTGCCTGCCGGGTCGCTGCCGTGACACGAGACGGTGGATCAGCGCT
>JBQTGW010000101.1:0-22947 GCA_052390495.1 Pseudonocardiales bacterium | reverse complement strand
CTGCAGCCGCTGCCGCACCCGGTTCAGCTCGGTCGTCTTGCCTGCTCCACGGTGCCCGGTGAACAGCCGCGTCACCGGCCCCGGACTACGGGCGATCGAGTTCGCCAAGCGCACCTTGACGTCGTCGGCGATGTCGAGCTGGTTCTGCCAGTCCACGTACAGGTCGGTCTCGCCCGCCTCCAAGGGACGCAACGGGTCGAACTCGGCCGAGAGCCTAGTCAACGGGTCCACGCTCAGATCCTAGTCACCGGGGTCCGACCAGCGCGCTGATCGGTTGCCCGGTGGTCCAGCGCGCCGGGCGGTGGGTCCGCTTCCCGACCCGTGCGAGGTGCTCACTCCTGGTCGATCAGGGCCAGGAGGCTGTCGCGAAGATCGTTGGGCTGCACGTCGGCGGCCGTGATCAACTGCGTGCCGATGCCCTCGCCCTCCCGGAGCAGGCCGAGCAGGATGTGCTCGGTGCCGATGTAGTTGTGGCGCAGGTGGAGTGACTCGCGCAGCGCCAGCTCGAGCGCCTTCTTGGCCCGTGGCGCGAACGGTATGTGCCCGCTCGGCGTGTCATGGCCGCGACCGACCATCTCCACGATCCCGGCCCGAGCGGTGTCAAGAGTGATCCCGGCTCCTCGCAGAGCGCGCGCGCCGAGACCCCGACTCTCGGCGAGCAGCCCGAGCAAGAGATGCTCAGTGCCGAGGTGTTCGTGGCACAGCTGCCGGGCCTCCTCCTGGGCCAGCAGGACCACCTGTCGTGCTCCAGGGGTGAACCGACGGAACGGGCCCCAAGATTCAACATGGTCCTTGAGCCTGCCCAGCAGCGAACGGACCGAGGAGTGCCGCTGCTGGGCGGCCTGCTTGGTGACACCGAGCGCGGTACCGATCTGGGACCACGGGCACGCGGCTGCGCGGGCTTCCTGGACGAAATGGTCGAGTAGTCGCTCACCGAGATCCGTCAGCTCCTGCTGCTGTTGTGCCGCGCTGACCAGCAGGTCAAGCGGCTGGCTACTGCCCGCTCGGGCCCGGGTCTGCGCGATGAGTTCCTCAAGAGTCATGCGTCAATTATGACTTGACGCTCCGGTTATCGTCAAGGACATCTTGACGCTGGTTCTCAGCGGCGAGTCTCCACCCGATGGAAGTTGAGGTAGGCCCGCGACGGTGTGGGACCACCCTGCCCCTGGTAGCGCGAGCCGGCCTGCTGTGAGCCGTACGGATGCTCGGCCGGGCTGGACAACCGGAACAGACACAACTGCCCGATCTTCATCCCAGGCCACAGCGTGATCGGCAGATTAGCCACATTGGACAGCTCCAGGGTGATGTGCCCGGTAAAGCCGGGATCGATGAACCCCGCAGTGGAATGCGTCAGCAACCCAAGCCGCCCGAGGCTCGAGTTGTGAGTGGGAATGAACGTCGGCCCGGCCAGGAAGAGACCGTCCTCCACCTCGACCTCAATGCAACGGACAGGGCGTGTCGGCACCCGGCGAACATCCACGATGGCCCGAAAACGCTGAATCGGTCCGTCTTTCAACCTGGCGACCTTCCGCGCCAGCCGGAACACATCCAAATGTGGAGTGAACTTCACCTGGAACGCCACCCCATGATCGACACCACGGAAGGTTACCTTCTTCTTCCGCTTCACTGGTCGCAGACCAAGGCTTGCCGCCAACTCGAGCACCGCGTCGGCGAGGTTCTCGCGGATGCTGACGAACTCACACCGCCCGTAGACGTCCACGTACCCGTCAGCATCCATGAGCCCCTGTAGCAGCGCCAACCGCTGCGGTACCGACGACCGAAGGTAGAGCTCGGGGACGTGCTTATTGCCCAGCAGCCCGAGCCCTGCAAGCGTCTGCTCGTCGCCCGCACCGCACGTTATCTCGGCGCATTTGCTCGTGCCGTCCCCAAGCCACATACCGAGCGTGTACGGGTCGATCGGCAACGGCTGCTCCGGGTACCGCACGGCGTCAGCCAGGGCAACGTGGTGGTTGTATTCCTTTCCCACGCGCAGAGAATCGACGAGTTCGCCCGTGGTACGAACTGCGGCAGAGCCGCCGTGCTTGCGAGCAGACTTAGTCGTGGTCAGCCAGCGGTGGCTGGCATCCGCGACGATGCTCTGGCCGTCCGAGAACAACACTTCGTAACAGGGGCGGCCAGCCAGGATCCCGGTCGCCTCGATGACCGGGTACGCGTGACCGTCAGCGCCGAACACCTCGTCGCCAACCTGGAGCTCTCCCATGTTCCGCCATCCCTGTGGGGTGGGGATCGGGGTGTCGACCGCAAGTGCTTTGCCTTCGAGCCGCCCGGCAAGGTCGTCGGGCAGGGTGAGCTTCTCGAAGGTGGAGCCGAGCACGAACTCGCCCGGGTGAAGCACGAAGGGCTCGTCCCCGTCCGGCTCCACCAGCGACGTCAGCTCGTCCTGCTGGAGCGACGGGTCGATGTGGGTGTACTTGGTGTTGACGAAGACCCGGAAGTAGCGGTCCAGCTGCACGTCGATACTGGAGGGCTGGAGCAGCTTCTCGTCGAACGGGTCGACCCCTAGACGCCCGGCGTCGATCTCAGCCCGCAGGTCCCGGTCGGACAGCAGCACGACGTCACCCTAGCGGCTTGCCCCCAAGCCGCAGAGCGGTTGAGTCGGGCGCCAGGTCCGCAGCGGCGAGCGGTGCTCGTGTTAGGCTCGGCTCCCGCCGCGGGTGTAGTTCAATGGCAGAATGAGAGCTTCCCAAGCTCTAGATGCGGGTTCGATTCCCGTCACCCGCTCCAGCACAAAGGCCCAGGTCGCAGACTGTCCTCTGGAGACCTGGGCCTTTGTTTTCAGCCGGTGACGTTCCCCCGCGTGCCACTAGCTCGCGGACGAACCGCAGTCGGCGTCAACTGGCGCAGTTGCTCATCACCGCGCAGCGAAGATGAAGCTGGCCACCAACATCACGATCCCAATGATCGTCAACGCTGGCATCGAGAGGATGATCCCGATCATGAGGACCGCGATCGAGACGGCAATCGGCGCGATGATCGAACCCATGACCTGAAGCATCATGACGGCACATCCTTCACGGGTTGAGGTTACGTAGACAGGTACGTAACGAGTGATCCTACCCACAGTTACCCCTCTTGACCACCCTCTGACCAGCGACAACAGCAACGCTCCTGCTCCCCAGCTGATTTCCCAGCTCATCAAGGGCACGGCGTCGTCAGTGCGGCGTGGGTGGGCTGGCGGTCACGGTGCTCAGGAACCTGAGCACGGGCTCTTCGACGGTGACCGGATGGTCGATCATCGGCCAGTGGCCGCTGTCGTCGAGGATGACGACCTCGGCGTTCGGGAAGGTTTCCCGTTGGCTCTCGGCGTAGCGCACGGGCAGGTAGGGGTCGCGGGCACCCCACACAACCAGCGCGGGGCGCTCCAGCGGCAGCAACCGTTCATGCAGGTCTGCTGAGACGGCGGCGAGGTCGGTGGCGCGGTAGAGCCGCAGCACCGCGCGTTGGACGTCGAGATCTTTCAGATCGCGGTAAATGCGCTCGATCACCTCGCGCGGCAGGCTGCGGGGGTTGCCGTGGCGCAACAACAGCTTCGCCGCCGGGAGCGTGCCCGCCCGCATGAAGGCCTCGCCGAGCACCGGCGTACGCCAGATGCGGGCGAGGTAGTGCCAGTGGTAGCCGCGCAGCACGCCGGTGTTGATCAGTGTGACGCTGGCGAACCGGTCTGGGTTATCGGCCGCCCAGGTCAATCCCCACGCGCCGCCGAAGTCGTGCAGCACCAGGTGGACGCGGTGGATGCCGAGGTGGTCGAGGATCCCGCCGAGGTGGCGGGCGTAACCGTCGACGGTGTAATCGAAGCGGTTGGGCTTGTCGGCGCCGCCGTAGCCGGGCAGGTCGGGCGCGATCGCTCGGGCGAACGCACCGGTACGGGCGACCAGGCGCCGCCAATCCAGCGCCGGGCCCGGATTGCCGTGCACGAACACGACCGCCTCACCGACATCGTTCGGCCCGGCGCGCAGGTAGGGGCTGACGACACCGTCGACGGCGACAGCATGCTCGGTGACCAGGGCGAGCCGCCCAGCATCACGTGAGCTCATGACCCCCCCTGTGTTCGCCCCGACCTTGGGTTTCACGCCGACCTTGGAACGGCGCCGACCTTGGAACGGCTCTGATGCTCAGTATCGACCGCAACCACCCGTGCCTCAAGAACGACGCGCTGTGTGAGCAAGGTTACCGTCCGCTGGACGCCCGAGTCGCCCTCATACAAGGTCGAGTGATTGCGATTGTTACCCGTCGGTAATATACTGTTGTTACCGCTTAGTAGCCACTGGCGGAGGGGATTGAGGGAGCGAGACCATGGGGCACTACAAGAGCAACCTCCGCGATCTGGAGTTCACCCTTTTCGAGGTGTTCCGGGTGCAGGAGCAGATGGGCACCGGCCCGTTCGCGGAGATGGATCGCGAGACTGCGCACGACGTGCTGGGCGAGATCGACCGGCTGGCGCGGGGACCGCTGGCGGAGTCCTTCGCCGAGTCCGACCGCAACCCCCCGGTGTTCGACGCGAGCGCACACACCGTCGAGCTGCCCGCCGTGTTCAAGAAGTCCTACCAGGCACTCATGGAAGGCGAGTGGTACCGGTTGGACCTGCCCACCCAGTTGGGCGGCTACGGCGCGCCCGCCACGCTGCGCTGGGCCGCGTGGGAGCTACTGCTGGGCGCCAACCCGCCCGCGTTCCTGTACATGGCAGGCCCGAGCATGGCTCGCGTGGTGCACGACAACGGCACCTCCGCCCAGCAACGCTGGGCCCAAATCATGATCGACAAGCAGTGGGGCGCGACGATGGTGCTCACCGAGCCCGACGCCGGGTCCGACGTGGGCGCTGGGCGCACCACAGCGATCCCGCAGCCCGATGGCAGCTGGCACATCGAGGGCGTCAAACGCTTCATCACCTCGGCCGAGCACGATCTGGCCGAGAACATCATCCACATGGTGCTGGCTCGCCCCGAAGGTGCCGGCCCAGGCACGAAAGGCCTTTCGCTGTTCATCGTGCCGAAATTCCACTTCGATACCGAGACCGGTGAGCTCGGCGAGCGCAACGGCGTCTACGTGACAGGTGTCGAACACAAGATGGGCATCAAGGCCTCGACGACCTGCGAACTCACCTTCGGCACGCACGGGAAACCCGCAGTGGGCTGGCTGCTCGGTAACGTGCACGACGGCATCGCGCAGATGTTCCAGGTGATCGAATACGCCCGGATGATGGTCGGCACCAAGGCCATTGCAACGCTGTCCACCGGCTACCTCAACGCGCTGGAGTATGCCAAGACCCGCGTGCAGGGCGCCGACATCACACAGATGCTGGACAAGAGCGCGCCGCGGGTGACCATCACCCACCACCCCGACGTGCGCCGGATGCTCATGCTGCAGAAGGCATACGCCGAGGGCCTGCGCGCGCTGTACCTTTACACCGCGACCTACCAGGACACTGTTGCCCTGGGTGGCGAAAACGCCACGCTGGCTGAGCGGATCAACGACCTGCTGCTGCCCGTCGTCAAAGGGGTTGGCTCGGAGCGGGCCTACGAGATGCTAGCCCTTTCGCTGCAAACCCTGGGCGGCTCGGGCTTCCTGCAGGACTATCCCATCGAGCAGTACATCCGGGATGCCAAGATCGACAGCCTTTACGAGGGCACCACGGCCATTCAGTCGCAGGACTTCTTCTTCCGCAAGATCATCCGGGACAAAGGTGTGGCTATCCGGCAGCTGAGTGCCGAGATCCAGGGATTCCTGGACTCCGGCGCGGGTAATGGCAGGCTCAAGGAGGAACGCGCGCTGCTCGCGACCGCGCTGGCCGACCTGCAGGGGATGCTCACGGCGATGATCGGCTTCCTGACCTCGGCGCGGGAAGATCGGCGCAACACCTACAAGGTCGCCCAGCAGACCGTGCGTTTGCTGATGAGCACCGGCGACGTGCTGATCGGTTGGCTGCTACTGCGTCAGGCCGAGGTGGCCCTGGGCGCTCTCGGTGGCGACGTGACCGAGCGGGACCAGGCGTTCTACGAGGGCAAAGTCGCGGTGGCCTGCTTCTTCGCCCGTAACGTCCTGCCTGAGCTCACCGCCCGCAGGGCGATCGTCGAGGCAACCGACAACACCCTCATGGACATCCCGGAAGCAGCCTTCTGAGCGGCTTCGCCAGCCGACACGCTGTCTTTACCCCCCGCGCGCCTCTTGTCACTACATGTGTTGGGATGGCACCCTTGCAGACTACTCTGGGTTATCAAGCGCCGAAGGCCACCTGCTCGAACCGAGGTCCATCGTCTGTCGTACGCCTGAGCAGGCTTGAGGGGCAACAACGATGGAGTGAACATATGGATTCACCGTCTGAAGCCACCACCGGTGAGCGCTGGCGACCGCCGGTCACTGGACCCGGAGGTCGAGGCCGTCATCGGCTTCCGCGGAAGCAGGCACGGACCACGGAGTCGCGGTGGCCACGCCGACGCAAGGGTGCGGCAATCGTCGGCGGGGTCGGGGCGGCGGTGTTGGCCGTGCTTGTTCTGCTGACCGTCGTTCCTGATCGGCCGACCGAGCGTGCCAACTCAGCCAGAGCGGCCCCCGGCCAGCGACCGGCTTCGTCCACCGCTATCGACACTGCTCCTGCCGGGCAGACCATCAGCCCCATCGCCGCCAGCGTGGACGTGCCTACCGTCGGCACGACGATACCCATCGGGCCAACGCCCGGGTACATCGCGGTGGCACCCAACGGACGCTATGCGTATACCGCCAATCGAGACAGCCACTCGCTGTCCGTGATCGACACGGCCACCGGCCAAGTGACGGCGACGGTCCCCATCTCCGCCGGTCCCCCGCAATTTGTGGCATTCACCCCGGACGGGCGCCGGGCGTACCTGAGTATCTACAACAACGAGCGAACTTTGAATCTCGTTGGCGTGCTCGACACCGCATCGAATACGGTAATTGAGACCATTTCGGTGGGAACCCGTCCCTTTGCGCTCGCGGTGCGACCAGACGGAAAGTACGTCTACATCCCAGAGCATGACACCGGAACTATT
The DNA here is from genome assembly GCA_052390495.1 of Pseudonocardiales bacterium. GTDB lineage: Bacteria > Actinomycetota > Actinomycetes > Mycobacteriales > Pseudonocardiaceae. The sequence goes on along the minus strand of JBQTGW010000101.1, from coordinate 15,922 downwards.
TCCGTGATCGACACCGCCACCAACAAGCTGGTGCTAACAATCCATGTTCCCCCGAACCCGCACTCCATCGCGTTCAGCCAGGACAGCAGCCGGGCCTATATCGCCAACCACGAGTCCAACGTGATATCGGTGCTCGACGCCACGAACAACACGCTGATGACAACAGTGCCGGTCGGGACCAGCCCGCACAGCGTCACAGTCTCACCCGACCAGTCACAGGTCGCCAACGTGAATTACGATGCGAACACTGTGACGCTGATCGACACCGCAACCAATACTGTGACCGCCACCATTCCGGTCGGCGGCCACCCGCAAGGTATCGCGTACGCTCCGGACGGAAAGCACATCTATGTAGCCAACAATGACGGCGACATCGTCTCCGTCATCAACGTGGAGACTGCTCAAGTGACCGCGACGGTCCCTAGCGGGAAAACTTCGACGAGCGTCGCGGTGACGCCTGACGGCCGGTACGCCTATGTGACCAACCTCAATTCCGGAGATGTCACCGTGATCGACATAGCGAAATAGCGTCGAGAGCGCGTCGGATTAGCCGGGCGAGCGGCCGAACAGGTCCAGCAGAGCGCTTTTGATCTCCGGGCGACCGGCTGCGACGAGGGTGAACGTGGCCTCCCGGACCAGCCGCTGGGCGTGCTGGTGGATCAGGATCCCGGAGCTGCCCACGGCGACCACCAGCGCACCGGCCGCCCGACAGGCCAGCTCCGAGGCAGCGGCACGGGCGGCGGGCAGGGTCGGCGGATCGGCCAGCCCAGCGTCGAGACGATCCCGGATCGTGCCCTGTTCAGCGCGCAGTCGGGCCGCGAGCTCGGGTTGGCCTGCCTTGTCGATCATCCGGATGCACCGCCCGGCCACGCCGAGCGCAAGGCTGCCGTTCAGCCGCGAGCTGATGTGCTGGTTGGCCACGAAATCGGCATGCGAGATCCGGACGACGACCCGCTCGGCAGGCAGGAAGTAGTCCTCGAAGCGCAGCCCGACGGTGTTGCTGCCCTGCACGGCGACCAGTCGCAACTCCTCAACGGTGATGCCGCCGCCTGCCTCTGGATCGATCAGACCACTGACAACCAGGGACTCATCCCCGGCATCGCGCGCCGAGACCAGCAGCACGTCGATGATGCCCCAGCCGCTGACGAGCGGAGCCATGCCGCGCAGCAGCCAGCCGCCGTCGGTCGCCGTCGCCCACAACCGCGGCGGCTGCGGGATCGCACCGGCATGTACCACTCCACCCCGCAGCTCACCCCGGACCGTGGCGTCGAGGTACTTCTCCCGCAGGTTCGTATTCGTCGTGCGGGTCAGACCCCGCACCACACTGTGATGCTGAATCCAGGTAAAAGTCGTGGTCAGGCACCCACCGGACAATGCCTCGACGATGGCGGCGAACGAAGGAACGTCGACCTCACCGCCGCCGTGCTCAGCCAGCCCGACCAGCCCGTAAAGGCCCTCCGCAGCGAGCAGATCGAAATGACTGGACGGGATCACCCCCTCGGCATCGACGTCCAGCGCCGCCGGGAACAGCACCTCGTCCGCGATCACGCCGACCCGCTCCAGCACGCTCGCCATGCACGCCAAGCTACCCGCGCCCCGCCGCCCGACTCAGATTCGGCGTGCTCAGCGGGCTGGCCCAGCACAACCCCATGTGGCATCGCACGATGATTTCTAGCCAAGATATCATGCCTTGCAATATATTGAGGGTATGACACGTCGGGTGATGACGGAGCCGGCCTTCTTCATCCTCACCGCGCTGGTGGACGCGCCGCGGCACGGTTACGGGATCGTGGGCGAGGTCGCGGAGCTCTCCGAAGGACGGGTACGGCTCAAGGTCGGCACCCTGTACGGGGTGCTCGACCGGCTGGTCAGTGACGGCTTGGTCGAGTTGGACCGGGAGGAGGTTCAGCAGGGGCGGCTGCGCAGGTACTACCGGCTGACCGACGCCGGCGGGCGGGTCCTCGCGGCCGAGGCCGAACGTCAGGCGGCGAACGCCCACGCCGCATCCGAACGGTTGCGGGCCTGGCGACCCGCGTTGGGCGGGGGTGCGGCATGAACGTGTTGGAGCAGCGCTATCGCTTCGCGCTCCGGATGTTCCCCGCCTCCTATCGGCAGGGATTCCCTATGCTGGGCCTGTTCGGACCGCTGGTCAGCGCGGGCTTGCTGCTACCGCTGGTCTTATTCCACGCCCGCCGACCCACAGCGCGGTTGTCAATGCCATCAAAGCTGGTCGACGACATGTGGCACGAGATGGTGCTGCACACCCGCGACTACGCGGCCTTCTGCGACACCGCATTCGGACGGTTCCTGCACCACGAGCCCGAGTCCAACATGTCCCCGAAGCAAGCGCTGGCCAACCGCTCCGAGCGCCTGCTGGCCACCCTGCTACTGGCCCGAGTGGACGAGGACTGCACAGGGGTTCCGGGTCGACCAGATATTGAACGAGAACGTGCGAATCGGCAACGACCTTCACGCCCAGCGCCGCTCGACAGCAGCGATGCGCTCGGCCTTCGAGTCGTCAAGTGCGGTGAGAAACGCGCCGAGCGCCTCGGCGTCTACTACCCCGGCGAGTGAGCCACGCACGCTGCGTCGTGGCTCCCTTGCCCGCGGATCCTGGACCAACCGCAGGTGCGCACCGGGACACACACCATGCCGAGCAAGCTCATCAGCAGGCACGACAAGGGCGCCATCGGTGCCGACAACGACCTCGAAACCTTCCACGTCTGGTCTGGCGGGTGTGCTCATGAGTCCAGGGTAGCGCTGCCCGGTTCAGTCCATGGGGACGACGTAGGTGAAGCTGTGACGGTCGGCCGCGAAGATGAATACCGACACCTCGACTGGTTTCTCGTCCTTGGCGTAAATCGTTCGGATGAGTTCCACGACGGGCGTGCCGGGAACCAGCCGGAGCGTCATCGTTTCTTGTGGCGTCGGCATCCGGGCGACGAGTTCTTCGATGGCGATATCGAGCGCGATCCCCAATTCATCGGCCAGATAGCCGTGTGTGCCGTTGGTCGGCTTAACGCGCTCGGCCAGCGCGGTCCCGTCGACGAGCTCGTGGGTGAAGTAGCTACGGGCCACCTGGGCCACCGCACCGTCGATCGACAACAGGTAGCTTCGGCACACGACGCTGGCATCTTGGGGAACACCCAAGCGCTCCGCGACCGGCTGCGGCGCGGGAACGCTGGTTACCTCGGTCAGCTCGGAGGAGCGCTCGAAGCCCTGCCCGGCCGCTTCGGCTTCCAGCGCCGCGGTGGCAACCGGCCGCCGAGACCGCAGATGTCGGGTGGAGCCCATCCGGCGCAATCGTCGTGGCGTGCGGACGAATACGCCGCTGCCCTGCCGGGCCACCACCAAGCCCTCGGATTTGAGCTGCTCGATGGCCTGGCGCACGGTTCCCTGCGCGGTGCCGAACTCGTCGACCAACTTCCGGACCGACGGCAGCACAGCACCGTCCGACAACTCACCTTCCGCGATCTTCTGGCGCAACGCGTCAGCGATCTGCAGGTACGCGGGCGCCGGATTGAACGGGTTGATGGTCACTCGGGCGCCTTCCAGTTACAGCGACCTGGCGACCAGGCCGGGGCGTTCGCCAGTTTACTCCACACCATTGACACACCAACTGATCTAGTGCACTATCACAGACGATACGAATCTGGGTACCGGGAGGCGACATGACGACCGACACCGACGCGTTGTCCAAGATCGCAACCAACCCAGGCATGACACCTCTCCAGCCCCGGCTACCTCGCTCCCGCTTCCCCCAGCGGTGAACTCCCGCAGGCGAGGCGGCCGGCCCCTGAGCACGGCGAGGCCGGGAGCCCACCCCCCGTCACACCCCCGGCCTCGTCGTGCTCCATCTGAGAGGCAACCAACGCCGAGTACTGATCATGAGAGGAGTTTCGTGGTGGCAGAGCTGACCGACGCCGACGGTGCTCGGCGCAGTGTGGTGGTGCTACCGGTGACCTGTTGCCGTGACGGTCGCGAGCACTTCGTCGCTGAAGACGTGATCGTGCCTGTGAACGCGGGCCGGTACACGGCGATCTGTGGCCATCCCGTGCTCGCCGCAGTACTGACCTGCCCGCCCGGCCCACCCTGCCGGGCCTGCCGCACGGCGCACAGCACCGACCAGCCGCACAGGCGGCGAACATACCCCACCGAGCAGCGCGGGGTATGGGCCTGGCTACTGCTCATTGGCGCCACTCCCCGGACATAGGAACGCGCACTCACGCCTTCTGTGTCTGCACGAACTCGACACTGATGAACCGACTCTAGATGTGAGCTAACCTCGAATCGTATGGTGGAGAGGCGGAGCCTATGGCGCCCGGTGGTGGGTTGCTGGTCACGTTCGACGGGCCTAGCGGCGTCGGCAAGACCACCGTCAGCAGGCTGATCCGAAATCGGCTTGCTGTGGCTGGTATGCCTGTTGTGCTCACAGCCACCCCCTCATCGTCCTCGCTCGGCGAATTGGCGCGGCACAGTACCCATCAATTTTACGGTGTGGCATTAACGTGTTTGGTCGCAGCAGATCGGTACCATCATGATCAGACAACGGTTCGCGATGCTCTCGAACGAGGTTCCGTCGTCGTATGCGATCGGTACGTGCCGTCATCGTTGGTACTCGACGTGCTGGACGGTGTCGAGCGCGATCACGTTTGGAGCATCTATCGGCGCATCACTGTACCTGATCTCGCGTTCATCTTGCTCGGCGACCCCGTGTTGTGCGCGACGCGCGCACGTTCCCATGGGCGATACAGCCGTTTCCATACCGACAACGATGACGCGAACCGTCACGAACTGGCGATATATAAAGAAGCGATATCGTTTCTGCGAAGCATTGGCTACCCGGTGCGTGAACATGACATCGGCTCAGCCGCAGCTGATCAAGTAGCTGACGCGTTGACAAGCGTGATTCTCGACTCAAGGGAAGATCAATCATGAGGGTGGCTCTGCTTTATCCCGAGGTTTACGATATGGCTCGTTTCAAAGAACACCGTAAGGAGTTTCCACCCTTCGGTGTACTCTACCTCGCGGCTGTCATCGAACAGGCTGGCCACAACGTGGCGATCAAGAAGGTTACTCCCCGTACTACCTGCCTTGAGCTGCGTCACTACGACGTCGTCGGGTTCAGTTTGGCTTCCTCTGCCACGTACGGGTTCATGCGCGAAGCCAGAGATCGAAGCACGATCCATAAAGACGCGGTCGTCATGGTCGGCGGTGTCCACTGCAACTTTTATCCATTGGACACGCTCAAGGACTTCGCGCACATGTCGCTGCTGATGGTGAATCAGAAGAGACGATACTTGAAATACTTGACCGCGCAGACACCAAGCGGTTTGACGACGTGGCAGGGGTGTACTGGCGGTGGGGCTCGGAGGTCCGCCGCGGGCCAGCCCGTCCGTTGCTGAAGAATATCGACGAACTTCCGTTACCTGCACGCCACCTATTGGAAATCGACGACTTCGTGATCTCTGACCGGCTCGCTGGCACGGACCGTCGAATGGCACATGTGATGTTCAGTCGTGGCTGCCCGTTCCCGTGCAGCTTCTGTGCCGCTGGTCAGACTCGGATTCAGTACCGAAGTGGGATCAGCGCTCGACACGAACTCCTGCACCTGATCAGCCGATACAGGATCGAGGGTTTCGCAATTGTTGACGACAACTTCATTGTCAACAAGAACAAAGTTGGGGATATCTGCGACAATATCGGAGATCTGGGATTGCAATGGTCAGCTTTATCACGTGTGGACACCATTGATGAGCTTCTGCTTCGCAAGATGGCGAACTCTGGCTGTATTGAAGTGAAATACGGCATGGAATCAGGAAGTGAGCGCCTCCTCAAGGCGATGCGCAAGAATACCAAACAGGAGCAAATCAAACGGGCAATACGTGCAACTGTTGATGCCGGCATCGAAGCAAAAGTATTCATTATTCACGGCTTTCCAGGTGAAGATGCCGAGACAACTGAGGACACAATTAAACTGTTGCGGGAGTTGGGCTCGGCTATCTCGCGTGTTTCATTGTTCCGCTTTGTCCCGTTACCTGGGACGCAAGTGTACGATCAGGCCGAGGTCTACGGCGTCCGCGGTACTCACCTGCAGCCTGATTGGGACGGCGATTGGTCAAAATTCCATATTCATCACAACAAACGACACTGGTGGGGAACAAGTTCGGATTGGCTGGAGACCGAGCGATCGTATCAGCGGTTGCATGACTTCATCGAAGATCACTGGAACGTGCAAGGCTAGCTGAAAATCGGTAGCCAAGCATGTGTTAGCATCGCGCCATGGTTCATGATGCACCTAGGGTCGTAGGATCTTATGCGCTCGAAGACAGCGAAGCACGGCAGCTGTGGAACTGGCTACTTAGGCGTCACGGACTTTCTGAATACACAAAGTTCGACTCGGTCTTAGGAATCGCTCGGGCCACTCTTGGACTGCATGCCGCCCGATTGCCGTCGCCGTTCACGACGGTCATTGCTCGTAGCCTGTCACCAACAGTCGCGCTGACTCTATTCGAGAAAGAGACGCACGAAAATTTGATCACTGTCCGATGCATGCGAAAGACGTTGCATGTTCTTCCGTTGGAGCTGGCAGCGGTGGCACACAGGGCGACGCAACATTTTCGAGAACGTGATGCACTTCGCGCGATTAGTAACGCGAACGTTAGCGTTCGTCATATCTCAAGTACCGTAGATGCCATAGTCGACCTCTTAAGTCGAGAGGGTCTGATGGCGCATCGAGCGATCGAAGAACGGCTCATGACGCCACGCACCTCCGTTAATGAAGTGCGACTTGCACTCAAGCTGGCCTGGGAGCGGGGGGAGTTGACGTACCGCAACGACACCACTCGTTGGAACCGAGAGAATCGCAGGTTTGGACTGACTACACGATTGTACCCCGGTCTCGACACATCAATGGACAGAAGCGATGCTACTAGCGAGCTGATTCACGAGTATTTCGACCGCTACGGACCGGCGTCATTGCGGGATGTCGTGTGGTGGTCAGGGCTATCTCGATCAGCAATTATCACGGCAATGAACGAATCCACACGCCATTTTGTGGCGGTTCACACACCATGGTGTCAGTCACTGCTGTACATGTACGGTGATCAGTATGATCAATTTCGAGACACACGAGATACATTTTTGCAGCCTCCTGCTCCCGTGCTGAACTTCCTGGCACACGAGGATGTAGCGTTAAAAGCATACTTTGAAAGCCGCAGTCGGTATCTAGGGAAGTTGCCGCCGAGACTTGCTTTTAATCAGATTGGCGAAGTGCTACCGACGATTGTCTACGGTGGACAGGTCGTAGGCACATGGGCATGGGACCCAAAAAAAATGGCCGTTACATACTCAATAATACATGGTCATAATTCACCTGGATTGGGCGCACAAGCCATGTTTCAGGCAAACACGCTCTCTGAGACGCTTCGCCTTCGTTGGGCCTAAAAAAAAGAGGGGGCATGATCGATTATCAAACGCAAGAAAGGTCAGTCATGCCAATGCCGTTACTTCCAGGTACGAGTCTCATTCAATGCTTCCTTTTTTCTCAAGGCATCGTCTAGGCTGATTCCTAGTCGATTTGCGATCGCACATAGGTAGATCAGCACGTCGGCAAGTTCTTCATCAACGGTACCGGTTACTGAATTTGTTCCGATGCGCATCTTCTTGTGCTTGCGGACCGCCTTGAATAATTCGCCCACTTCTTCGCCCAACAAGAGACACTGCTGCACAACGTCACGGTTACTGAAGCCGCGCTCTTCCTCCATCTCCGCGACGTAACACTGAAGGTCATCAAGCGCCGTAGCTTGCTTCAAGGGGAGCACCGGGCAGCCTCTCAAGGGGTTAAGTGCCCTTCGACAGGGCAAGGAGAAACGATGAGCCGCAACTTAGCCTAGTCCGCTTGGGGAGCGCCATGTGTACAACAACTCCCTATGTGGGGATAAGCTTGGAATCTCGAGTGACAGGCTGTGGACAGTTCGTGTTCGGCGAGGAGGTATGACCAGGTCACGAGTGTGGACAACTCGGATGTAGATGACACGATCGAGCCTGCAGAGAGGCATGACATGACTACGGACACCGAGGTGCTACCCCGGATCGCGACCGCGCCGCGCAGGACACCTGTGAGGCCCCCGGCCGTTTCGTCCCCGCTCTCCCGCAGCCAATGACTCCCCTCAGGCGAGACGGCCGCCGCTGAGCACGCCAGGAGCGGGGAGCCCACCCCCGCAACGCCCCCGGCCTCGCCGTGCCACATCCGACGATCAACCACCGCCGAGCGCAGGTAGTCGCTAATCATGAGGGGAAGTCCGCTGTAGCCACCGCACCACCATCCCCACGCGGCCACATCAAATCCGCCCCGTTCCCGAGCCGTCCGCCCCATAGCGATGAAGCCTGAACACATAGGAGGCAAGATCATGGGTAAGCACGACCCGACCCGGGACAGCGATGTCCACCCGGACACCGCCAAGCAGCTTGACCCGAAGACTTTCGAGAAGTCCGGTCAGATCCCGACCGATGATGATGATTACGATGACGACGACAATGACGACGATTGAGCAACTTGCCGCTGAGCTGGATGCGGCGGAGGCGGTGCCCGCAGCGTGGCGGGCGGCTTTTCTGGCCGTGCCCAGGCATCGCTTCCTCCCGCGGCACTGTTGGGTGGATGACGAGCAGGGTCAGCCGCAGCCGCTCAGCCGAGAGAATGATCCAGACCGATGGCTGGAAGTGGCCTACCGGAATGTTCCGATCCTGACTCAGTTCGACGATGGCCACACGGTGTGGCCGGACACCAACGGCACGTTGTGCACCAGTTCGGCCAGCAAGCCGGATCTGGTGTTGAGCATGTTGGCCGCCCTCGACGTGCACGACGGTCACAAGGTGCTGGAGATCGGCACCGGAACCGGCTACAACGCCGCGATCCTGGCCGCTCGCCTCGGGACGCCGAGCGTGACCACGGTGGAGATCGACCCGACACTGGCCGACGGCGCGCAGGCAGCTCTGGACGCTGCCGGGGTCCCGATGGCAGTGGTGACCGGTGATGGCACCCACGGTCACCCAGCCGGGGCGCCCTATGACCGGGTGCTCGCCACGGCAGCCGTCCGGGTCGGCGAGCTTCCCTACGCCTGGGTTGCCCAGACCAGGCCAGGCGGGATGATCGTGACCCCGATGCGGACGGACTACGGCGGCAGCGTGCCGTTGGTACGCTTCACCGTCGCGCAGGACGGGATCGCGACCGGCAGGCCCGTCGGCCGGGTCGGGTTCATGGCGGTGCGCTGCCAACGCACCCCGCCATGGTCGGTCGATCACCTCGACCCCGACGACTCCGCCGCCGAGATCTCCACCACCAGCCTCAAACCCTGGCGGGTCGCCGAAAACCACGACGTCCGGTGGGCCATCGGCACCCGAGTACCGCAGTGCATCTGGGAACACCAGCCCCCGGCCGGTAACCGGACCCACCATCTGCTCTGGCTGCTCGACCCGGCAGGCGGATCATGGGCCGTCGCCCGCTACGACAGCTCGACCGCCCCCCGCCAGATCCGCCAGCACGGCCCCCGCCACCTATGGGACGAAGTCGAAACGGCATTCCGCGCCTGGGCAGCCGAAGGCAAACCGGCCCTAGAACAGTCGCGAATCACGGTCACCCCGCATTCCCAGACGGTGACGGGCCACCCGCGAAAGTAAGGGGTTATTCGCAGATTATGCGGGGTTGGGGTTTGTAGACGACTTTGCGGGTCTGGCGGCTGATTTCTGCGTTGGTGCTGGCGTTGCGGATTACGCGGGTGTCGGTGACCGTGAAGCCTCTCGAGCCGCTGGTGCCGGTGCAGTCTTCGGCGCTGATCCGGCGGGTCTCCGGGTCGGTGTAGTTGGTGCGCGGTCCGGTGATCGACTCGACCTTGACGTGCTTGGTGCCCCAGAACGTCACGGTGAGCGAGGTCGGGCTCCAGCCGGTCTGGATGAGGATGCCGGTCGGCGAGTCATTGCGGAACTTGACGTCGATGGCGCCCTCGAACACGGTGGCCTCGCGCCCTGCCGGGTAGCGGCTGATGTAGTAGCTGTGCTCCTTGTGCTCGACGTCCACCATGCCCGCGAAGTACGAGGCGTTGTACAGCGTGGTCGCGAACTGGGATACCCCGCCGCCGATGCCCCTGGCGGGACGCCCGTGGTCGATGATGCCCGCCTCCTGGTATCCGCTGGCGGCATTGCGCGGGCCGGTGTACCCGTTGAGGCTGAACGTCTCGCCCGGAGCCACGATCGCGCCGTTGACCTCCTCAGCGGCCCGGCGGATGTTCCTTCCGGAGTCGACGGCGAACCCACCGGTGGTGAACGTGCTGATCTCGGTGGTGATCCCGAGTGCCCCGGCCTGCACAGTGCTCAGTTTGGGCGCCTCGATGAGGTAGACAGCAGGTAAGGTGCGTTCGACGCCGACCACCCGCAACACGTCGGGCAGCGTCAGCAGGCTCTTCTCCCAGTCGATGCGGCGGCCTTCGGTTGAAGGCCGCACCACCGGCCGCCCGCCCTCCATCACGATCCCGGCGTTCTTGGCGACCCGCTCGGTGCCCGCGAGCTGTGGTGCCAGCGCATCGATCACCGTGGGATTGTCGACGGTGGTGGTCAGGCCGCCGCGCCCGTCCGGGACGAAGCGCAGCGCTGCCGCCGTGACCTCCGGGGTGAGCACGGCCTCGGTGCCCTCACCGGGCACCGTGACGGGACCGGACACCGCGGGCTCGACGACATCGCGCAAGGCGGCCCGAATCCCGTCCGAGGTGGTACTCACCGGCAGCGTCTCAACCGGGACTTGCACCGCCCCCCCGCGGGCCCACTCCGCGAGCAACGTGTCGGTGGCTGCAGCCAGATTCAACCGCTGGCCGGGCACCGGATCGACCGGGACTGGCTGGGCGCCCTCGAAACGGATAGTGCCCTCGGCGGCCGGTCGGTCGATCTGTGGAAGCAGCCCCTGCAGAGCGGCCAGCACCGCATCCCGATTTCCGCTGGTGACCACGCCGACCTCGCGCACGGTGAACAGCGAGGTGAGCCGGGTCCACGGGTTGAGCGGCTGCTGGCCTGCCTGGTCGAGGGTGCCGGGCCAGTCCAGCATGAGCCCAGCCTGGCCGGGATCCAGGGTGACGTCGACATCACCGGCGCGCACCGGGACCGGCTGGGTCAACCGTGGCTCGATCTGCTCACGTAGCCGCTGCTCGGCGCCCACGCGGTCCAGCCCGCCGACGTCGACCCCGGCGACGGTGACGCCGCGCGGCACCTCACCGCGGGACATCGCGAGGTCGATTCCATAGACCAGCACGAGAAGTACGAGCACGATTGCCGCGGCGATTCCGCCACGACGCAGCGGCCGGGCAGGCTGCGGCCGGGCAGGCTGAATACGGGGGATCTCGTCGGTGACCGCCCCGGCGGCATAGACGTCCTCGGTCTGCTCACCGGGCTCACCGGCGGCGCCGTCGGCCCGAGGTGGCTCCTCGAGCCAGGCCCGTGGTTCGTCCTGTGCCGACTTATCGGTCACCCGCACCCCCTTCTCATCAGCGGGACCGCAATCATGACGCTGCCCGCCCCATCCTCACGACGTCACAAATAGAGACCGGTTCCGTGCTCGGGACGCTCGTTCGCGATGGCCTGCAAGTCCCGTTCCCGCATCACCAGGTAGATGTCCCCGCGCACTTCGACCTCGAACTGATCATCGGGGTTGAAGAGCACCCGGTCACCTACCTGGACCGTCCGGACGTGGTGTCCGACCCCGAATACCTCTCCCCACGACAACCGCTTGGCCATCTGCGCCGTCGCCGGGATGACGATACCCCCGCTGCTCCGACGCTCACCCTCCTCGCCCACGACCCGCACCAGCACGCGGTCATGCAACATCTGAATCTCGAGCTTGCTGTCGGGCACGGGCGAAAGGGTACGTGGCACACATGGTCGGGACAGAGGAAGGCCCCACGACGCTGTCAGGTCGGGGGTCCGACAACGTCGCGGGGCTACCTATGTCATCGCCGGGCGTCGTCCGGCCGTTACAGGACAATCCCAACGAATCAGTCCACAGCGAATCAGTCCGCAGGTCGGCCGAGCAGGAAGCGACCGAAGTGCGGCACCGTGAAGGCGATCTGACCGCGCTCCCCTGAGTAGACCAGCCCCTTCTTGAGCAGGCTGTCCCTGGCCGGGGACAGCGACGAGGGACGACGGCGCAGGTCCTCGGCCACCTGCGCGGTGCCGACCGGCTCGTCCCGGCCACTGGTGATCTCGGCCATCGACTGCAGATACTCCCGCTCGGCGGGTGTGGCCCGTTCATACCGGGAACCGAAGAACCCGACGGCAAGCTCGGCCTCGGCCTCGGGCGCGGCGACCTGGATGTCGGTGATCCCGATCGGCGAGGCCGGGGCAGCGTCCCACGCCGCCTTGCCGTAAGCCTGCACAAAATAGGGATAGCCACCCGAGGTCTCGAACAGCACATTCAGCGCGTCCGGGGTGATCCCGGCGTCCTCCCGCTCGACCGGCACGACCACTGCACGATCCGCGTCGTCGCGGTCCAGCCGGTCGATTCGCACGTAGCGGAACAGCCGCTCGGAGTAGGACTTGGCCGCGCTGAGCACAGCGGGCAGATGTGGTAGCCCCGCCCCGACCACCACCAGCGGCGCCCTGGACTGGGACATCTCATGGCACGCGGCGCACAGCGCGGAGATGTCATCGGGCGCCACGTCCTGCATCTCGTCGATCAGCAGCGCCACCCCGGTACCGACGTCGCCTGCCAGTTCGGCAACCTCGGTGAACAGCTCCACCAGGTCGATCTCGATGTCCCCGGAGTCGGCCCGACCCGCGACGATGGGCGCGTCGATGCCCGGCTGCCAGCGATCCCGCAGCTTCGCGTTCTCCGGGGCGGCGCGCAGGGCGAACGCCTTGAGCACCCCGAGCACCTCCTCGACCCGGCCCGGTGCCCGGTGGCGCAGCGCGATATCCCGGATCGCGCGGTGCAGTGCCGCGGACAACGGGCGGCGCAGCCCGCCTTCGGGCCGGGCCTCGATCTTGCCCGCCCCCCAGCCCTGGCGCAGCGCCATCGAGCGCAGCTCGCCCAGCAGCACCGTCTTGCCCACCCCGCGCAGCCCGGTCAGCACCAGCGAACGCTCCGGACGACCCCGCGCCACCCGCTCCAGCACCACCTCGAAGGCCGCCACCTCACGGTCCCGCCCTGCCAGCTCCGGGGGCCGCTGACCTGCGCCGGGGGCGAACGGATTGCGCACCGGGTCCATAACCTCGGACTGTATCCGGCTCTCTAGCGCTGACCCCAGATTCCGCGATAAACCCCAATCGGCGTGTCGCCGCAGTTGGGTGGTCTTCAAGGACCGCCAACCCCGGATCCGAAGGCCGCAAACGGCTACCAACCCTCTGCGTTGCCCCGGTATCCCCAGCCAGGCTGCTATCCAAGATGGTTGGTAGTCGTTGAGAGCAACCGCAGCCGGGGTTGGCGGTACTTGAAGAGCACATCGGTAGGTTTGTCTTCGGCTTTCTAGCGCTAGCCGAAGATTCGACGATAGACCTCTATTTGGGTATCGCCCCAGGTAGGGCAGCTCTCGGAGACCGTGTCGATGCCTACCAGGATGACCTAGGCCACGGCGACAACGTTCGCTTCCGGCAGCCGCAGGCCGAGTTGGCGGCGCCGTGGGGGTAGCAGGCACGAGTTCCGGCTGTACTCGTGGATCACCAGGAAGGTGCACTGGCCGCCACCATCGACGCGGCGGCCGTCTACCGGCTATCCGGCTGTATTCGTTTTCGCGCTGCATTACGGCGGGGGTGTTCATCGCGGTCCTTGTCGGGTAGGCGGAGGCGCCGCCCGGCCCGGTTCGGGTACACGGACCGGGCGGCTACGTCGCCGTTCCGCGGAGCGGGATGACCTCAACCCCCGGCGGCTTCTGCGGCACTGTCCGTTCAGTGCCACCGCACGGCGAACTTTAGCCATGTAACGTTCCGTCTGGCAAGTATCAACCGAACGAAAGGGTATGCTCCCGTGACTATGGCCGGTCCCACTCTCCGCAGGCGACAGCTCGGCATGGAGCTGCGCAGGCGGCGCGACGCCGCGGGCCTGACCCGCGAGGTCGCCGCCGACGAGATAGCCTGTTCACCGACGAAGATCACGCATCTGGAATCGGGGCGGAACTCGCCGCGAAAAGCCGAGTTGCGGGTGCTCCTGCAGCTCTACGGGGTGGACGCGGAGGAGTACGCCGCGCTGGAGGAGCTGCGGCTGGAAGCCAGCGAGCGGGGCTGGTGGTCCACCGCCAAGCTGCCCGAGTGGCTGGCCGCCTACGTCGGGCTGGAGGCCGACGCCTCGTCGCTGCGGGCTCTCGCACTCGAGCTGATCCCAGGTCTGCTGCAGACCGAGGCATACGCCCGCGAGACTCAGTTACTGGCCAAGCACATGACCCAGCCGGACGAGGTGGACCGGCAGGTCGCGGCGCGCATCCAGCGGCAGAAACGGCTGACCGACTCACAGCCATTGCAGTTCTCCGCCGTGGTGTCCGAGGCGGCCTTGCGGCGCTGCGCCAGTCACCCGGCTATCGCCCCGGCCCAGTTCCAGTACCTGATCGACCGAGCCGGTCTGCCCAACGTGGACCTGCGCATCCTGCCCTTCTCCGCTGGTATGCACCAGAGCATGTCGGGATCATTCGCGCTGCTCAGCTTCCCTGACGAGACGCTGCCCGATGCCGCCTACCAGGAGTACGCCGTAGGCGGCCACCTCATCGACGAACAAGCGATCGTGGCCCGGCTCGATAGGCTCTACGGAGCGCTCCGAGACCAGGCCCTCGGTGCAGACGCGAGCCTGGTGCTGATCTCGGAGCTGCTGACATCGACAGAATGATCGGCAGAGAAGAGGCATCATGGATGACCTGACCCACGCCGTATGGCGCAAGTCCAGCCGCAGCGGGGGTGGAAACGAGTGCGTCGAGGTCGCTCAGTTGGCTGACGGTGACCGCGCGATCCGCGACAGCAAGCACCCCACCGGCCCGGCACTGCGGTGCACCCCCGCCGCCTGGGCCACCTTCACCACCAGCATCCGCTCCGACCAGTTCGACTGACCTAACTTGACCCGCGCCCCCGGCAGCCGCCCGGCCACCGGGGGCGCCCTTCCTGCTGGGCCGCCTTCACCACCGGAGTCCGTACCGGCAAGTTCGCCTGAACTCGCCCGACCCTCGTCTCTGGCAGCCACCCGGCCACCGGGGACGCTCTCCTGGGCTGGCCGATTGGGCCGCTAAGAAGTTGGGCCAGCACTTCGGATCCGCAGGCGGCGTAGGGCTGGCGGTACTACGCTCTCGCGGGTGACGATGCCTGAGGAACTCCCACACAAGGTCAGCCAGATCCGCCATGATCTCGACGACCTGTACGAGCTGATGTCGCAGGTTGAGCAGAGCCAGATCCGCGTCGAAGGTGTCCTCCGTCGCCACCACAACCGGTTCGAGGAGCTGCAACAGACCCTCGAGCTGCACAGCGGCCGACTGGACCGGATCGAGGACAACCAACTCCGGACCAATGGCCGACTAGACCGGATCGAGGACAACCAACTCCGGACCAATGGCCGACTGGACCGGATCGAGGACAACCAACTCCGGCAGTTCGACCAACTGTCCGCTCAGCTGGCCGAGATCCTCGGTGTGCTACGCGGCCCAGCACCCGACGACCCAGCGACGGAATCCGAGCGCTAGGCCCTCTCGGCTGCGGGCTAGAAGGGCCAGCGGCTGCGGAACCGGGCAGCGAGGCTGCGGTCCAGACCGGCGGTCCGGCCAGTAGGCACGATCGCCAGCAGGAGCAGTGGGACCAGGTCGGCCGGGTACAGCCACAGGTACAGCGGCTCGTTCCAGAGCATGACCCAGATCGGGGCGATCAGCAGCAGTCCGCCGAGGGCCGCGAGGCGGCTGGCGATGCCGAGCAGCAG
>JBQTGW010000100.1:0-8878 GCA_052390495.1 Pseudonocardiales bacterium | reverse complement strand
GCAGGTGGTCGGGGAAATCGAGCAGGGTGAAGGCCCCGGACAGTCCGACGCTGATGCCCGCCTCCAGCGGCAGGACGTACAGCTCGATGTTGGGCTGCCGCGCTCGCGCGAGCAGGTGGTGGAACTGTTCACGGGCGAGGCTGCGCTCATGAGCACAGTGCCGCAGCGCGGCCTCGGCCACCACGGCGGTCAGCTGCATCGGCCGGTCGCCATCGAGACGGGCTTGGCGCCGCATCCGCGCATCGACCCGTTTGTTCAGTTCGTCAGCCGGGAGCTGATCGCGTTGGGCATGGAGCAGTCTGGCGTAGTCGGGTGTTTGCAGCAGCCCTGGGATGATGCCGAGCTCCCACACGTGGAGCCGCTCGGCTTCGTCCTCCAGCCCGACGTAAGCGGCCAGCCAGCTCGGAAGCCGAGCGGTCGACCACCAACCCCGCTGGCTGGCGCTCTGCCGCAGCTCTTCGAGCGTGCTGATGGTCTCTTGATCAGCACCATAGAGCTGGAGCAGCACCAGCTGGTCGGTCCTGCGCGGTGTGGTGTGCCCGGTCTCCAAGTGCGTGATCTTGGTCGGCGAGCACTCGATCATCGCGGCCGCTTCCTCGCGGCTCATCCCTACGTCGTTCCGCAACCTGCGAAGATGCTTGCCCAACTGAAGCCGCTTGGCCGTGGATCCTGTCATGAGCGGGCATGGTAGCGAACGTCAGAAGTTCGCAGTGCGAAGTTGGTCTAGATAGTTTGACGTTAACCAGCTAGGCTGCCTCCACGGTCGACAAGATCGATACCAAGTCCCGAACACGACGCAGGGCACGCTTCCGGACAGCCGGTCGGGCCTCTCATGCGCGAGCGGGAGCAGTGGTGGCAGGGCGGTTCCCCCATGCCGGGACGCCGGAGGCCACCCCCAGGTAATCCGTGTGGTGCTGGGCGGCGGTGAGCCGGCCGAATTCGGCCGACAGACGCGTCGGCGGCTGGAGCTGTCGCGCGCCGCGATCTCGCTTGCCGCGCAGCGACCAGACGTCGTGGACATAGCTGACAGCAAGTCGGGGCCGATGGGACGAGGTGTGTGCGGATGGAGCAGTTCTTGGCCGCTTCGGGCGTCGCGGTGAGCGCCCGGGAAGAAGCCGCGTCATGAGTACCGACGATGAGATCGCGGCTCGTCGGAAGCGGGTCGCCTGCCTGGTGGGGGCGATCCGGCAGGGGGCGCTGACTCCCCCGGAGGCTGAGGGCGTGGCCGAGCTGGTGCAAGCGGTGTTCCTGACCGTGCGGGCGACCGCGCACCCCTACGCGCTGAGCCTGCCCGAGGTGTCTGGCCCCCGGCTGGTGCACGGCTGGGTGGAGCTGACCGTGGCCTGGGGTGCGCTGCTGGGGCAGGTGCCCCGGTGAGCGGCTTCGCCCGCGGGGTGGCCGAGAATCTGGGTTCCCGGGCGGTGGCGCGGCTGGCGGCGCTGGAACGCGACTCCCGGGGCCTGCGCGCCCCGAAGGAGCTGGCCGCCCTGCGGGAGGAGCTGATGACGATGGTGCGGATCCTGCGCAGGCTGCTCATCACCCACACCCCTGCCGAGGGCGCCCGGCGCTGCCCGGCGTGCCGGGCGTGGTGGGGCTGGCGCCGCTGGCCCTGCCCGGTCTGGATGGCCGGGCGCCGGCTGATCCTGGACCTGGACCGGCCCCCCGCTGCGACGACAGCCGCGTCTCAGCTCGCGTCCGCTCAGCGCGATACCGGCATGTCCCTGCCCGGATTCACCGTCCGCGCCCGGCACGCCCGGCCGGAGCCGAACGCGGAGGGCCGCCGGTGAGCACACCGATCGGCACGGTGCCCAGCTGGGATAAGGTCGCGGCCCTGGCCGACGCGATCCGCGCCGGTGAGCTCAGCTCGGTGCAGCGGGAGCTGCTGGCCCGGTTGATCGAGCAGGTGGGCACCGCGGTGCACAGCACCCCTCGGCTGCTGCCGAGATGCCCGGTCGGCGGGCAGTGCATGGCGGTGGTGTGGGTCAGCCTGGCGGTCCAGGCGTTCGTCTCCCTGCTGGAACCCCACCGATGAACGCGCTGCGCACCGGCCTGGGCGGAACGCCGAGCGCGCCTCGCCTGGAGTCGATGGCCGGTTCCGGGTGGCCCATCTTCAACTCCAGCTCAATTCGTGTCCTCGCGCTCCGTTCTGCGCCACGGCCACCACCGGCCACGCCTGGTCTGAGCTGCCCGAAGCGTTTCGGCGAGGTTGCTGCGGCTGGTCAGGGTGTCGGGGTGGTCGGGGCCCAGCACTTGTTCCTCAGCGTGCAGACATACCTGGGAAAGACTGAGTACGAGGGCGTAGGAACCGGCGTCGTCCAGGCAGGTAGCTAAGTCCTCCAAGGCGTTCCGGGCCGGGTGGAACTCGTCGAGGTTATCGCTCTGGAGCCCGCTGAGCAGCAGGACATGGGCGGCCAGGAGGCGGGCGGTATCCCAGCCGCTGCGGCCAACGGCGGTCGTGTCGGTCACTGCGGTGATCAGTCTGGTGCTGACCGCGCAGCCAGCCTGACAGCTCCTTGACTTCTTCAGTCGAGAGCCTGCCCAGTGGTGCCGCTGGCCACGTTGGTGCGCCTGGCTCAGCGGCTCGGTCTGGAGTTCCACATCGACGTGACTCCGACCACCGTGTGCCTGTCTGGCGGTCTTGATCCCCTAGAGCCAAATTCGGCAACAAAGGCGATGGCGGTCGCTTGCTTTCAAGAGAAGGGAAACCCGTGTTCTGGGGGAGTGTCCTGTCCAAGCAGCCGAACCGCAGGCCTCTGTGGGAGCTGCCCAGCCAGAGTGTAGAATGGAAACGCTCCGTATCAGTCGTCCTCGATAAAGAAGCCGTAAGGGTCTGGTCGCTTGACTCTTCCGAGATGCGTTACTTTACCGTTTGGCAATCACCGGAGGCAGTGCCCTCACTGATGCCCCGGGTCGGTGCACTTCGGTGAGGGTGCGAGCGTCAGGCACTTCAGGCACTTCAAGCCTTCAGGGCTGGTTCGAGGAGCTTCGTTTCCAGGCTGGTCGGCACCATAGTCACCAACGCTGTTCCGGTAGCGCGGAGCGCGGCCGTGACTGCGTCCTGTCCGGTCGCCACGGCCTCGTCTTCAGACTGGCCCGAGGCGCTTACCTCGATCTCCACAATCCCCTTGCGGCGGTCAGCCGAGACCGCGGAGTCGACCAGCGCCGGGGTGGACCGCTCCAGCTCCAGCAGCGCTTCAGTCACCCGGTCTGCGTGCTCGAAAAGATCCACATCGCTGATCACGCGGAACTTCCAGTGGATAGTCACCCCGATCATCGGGCACCTCCCTCGGTTCCGCATGGCTGCCGTCGCATCTAATTTAGCGCCTGACGACCGTAGTTGGGGTTGCTCGGTGTCAAGGGGATCGACCGCTGATGGTCTCCGCATGGGCATTTGACCCGGTAGTACGTCCCTGCGTCCTCGATTCGCCACCCCTCCGTGTGGAAGGCAGTGAGCACCTCTTCGAGCTCCTTGCGGGGATGCTTGCGCCAGTAGCCCATCCCACACCCTTCATGGTGTTCTCGCTGTCGGTATGACCGCCGTTACCCAAGCAGGGGAAGGGTTCTCATTGCCCTTGGGGGCAGCAGAGGGGTCGTCAGGGGGCCGTCGTCGACCGGTATCCGCTAGGAATGGCAGGGATCCACCACGAGCGCGGGCAGCTGGTTCGTGCAGCTCAGAGAGGCGGCTACTAGTGCCGGGCCGAACGTCGAGGCGCTCGGCAAGGGCCCGCAGTCGTGATGACGGACGACCCCTGGTCAGCAATTCGCCGATGAGCAGCCGTGGCAGCTGGTGATGTGCGGTCCACTCGGGGGCGGCCTGTTCCATCGTCAGCAGCGCGGACTCCACCTGGCGCGGGTGAAGTTCGATGCACCAGGTAGCGGGACGGTGATATCAAGCGGTCGTGCTCTGTATCGACGAGAAGTCCCAGGTCCAAGCCCTGGAAAGGTCCCAGCCGATGCTCCCGGTAGCCCCGGGCCTGGCCCAGCGGCGCTCGCATGACTACTACCGGCACGGGGTGACCAGTTTGTTCGCCGCGTTGGAGATCGCATCTATTGCTCGCGGACATCGCCGAGCCCGGCAAGCCGCTCGGCGGACAGGCCGGTGAGCGCCGCAACGCGGCTGCTCGCGGTGCCATCGAGGATCTTCATCGTGTCCCGGAGAGCAGTGTTGATCTGCTCACGACGGGCGGTGAGATACTCCCGGACGGCTTCAGCGAGGAGATCCTTCTGCGTCATGCGCAGCGCGGTCGCGCCGTGCGCCAGCAGGGCATGGGTCGCCTCATCGACCTTGACCGGGGCAGTCTGTGTAGCCATCAGCACCTCCTTGGTACCCAAAGCTACTTAGATACCATCACTACCCGTCAAGACCAGGTGGCCGTGTGTAGTCGATCCAGTCCACTGATCCACACGACCCCGGGCATGTGACACACCTGGTGTTCGGAAGTCGGCTCCGGGCAGTGCCGATACACCAGCGCCGGGCTTGACTAGGACCGAGGTCCGGCCCCTGAGGGGCCGACAAACACCGCCCTGCCTGACTGGCAGCACGAGCAGGTAACGCTGTACCTAAATCCGAGGCACACCCAGCTGATCACAGATCGCTCGTGCGGTAGGCAACGGTAGCTCCCGGTGCCTCGGAACCGAGGTGCGCCTGCCTGTCTCTGGGTTGAGCCAGATCGCATGTTTCGCCCCTTGGCGCGACCACTCGCAGCCATGCGAACGCAGATGACGCTCAAGACTCAGCAGGGCAATCACAACACGGCCTGGAGCGGCCAACCGGCCTTCGCTACCGTGATCTTGGGTAGACGCACCGCAGAAGTATGCACTGCACCCTTAGCCGTTCTATCGTAACGGCGTGAGTAGTGACGTGGACGTGGCAGTCTCCTACACCGTGATCTTCGAAGAGGTCGGCGATGGCTGGGTGCAAGCTCGCCTGCGAGAGCTGCCCGGCGTCATCACCGCAGCGCCCTCCCGGGGACAGGCAGCGCGAGACGTCGTCGATGCGCTACGGGAATACCTGCTGTCCCTGCGAGACGTGCCCGAGCCGCGCAGAGAGCCCCAGGACGCCACCGACACCATCCAGCTGACCATCGCACTCCACGGCAGCTGAACACCAGCCGTGGACGACTGATCACAAGCTGCAAGGTTCGCTGCGCAGCCCCAGGGTACCGGTGCTTGGTCTCAACCGGTCATAGCGACACCCAAAACTCGGCTTGACCTGGGTCCCTCGCGGGCGCCCCATCGGGCCTGCTCAGGGGCAGGTGGACACCTGCCCGATCCGCCAACCAGCGTACGGGCGCCCGCCCCAGGTCAAGCCGGGTGTCGCTATGACCGGTTGAGACCAAGGACGAGCCTACCGGCAAAGTCGAGCCGGTGAATCCCGCAAGCCGGGACACCGGCCTGAGACGATCAACGACGAACTGGCCGGTGGGCGCTGGGCGCGGAAACGCCCCCCGGCCGACCGAGGGGCGTTCTCCAGATTCGATATCAGCCGAACTCGCCGTTGCGGATTCCGGTGGTGAATGCGGCCCACTCGTCCGGGGTGAACCTCAGCGCGGGCCCGGCTGGGTTCTTGCTGTCGCGCACCGCACGCGCACCGCACGCGAGGTCGGCGACCTCGACGCACTCTCCTAGTGTGTTGCTCCGGGTAGACTTCCGCCATACGGCAGCAGCCGGGACATCGTTCATGATGCCGCTCCTTGCCTGTTCATTGCGTGTGATCAATCAGTTCCGTGATCAGAGCCAGGCTCTCGTTCGCCTCGAGGGCCTGGCCACGGAGCTCGTCATAGATCCTAGTCAGCTGGCCGACAACGGACGGTGCGTCGACGAGATGACCGCCCACCAGATACTCCTGGTGCACGGTGTCGGGCAGCAGCCCGTCGGGGAAACTGAGCAAGGCGAAACCCCCGGACACGCCGAGGTAGAGGCCGACGTCGATGGGCATCACCAGCAGCTCGATGTTGTCCCGGCGCGCCTGCTCGGCCAGGTGGCGGAGTTGCGGACCGGCGACGTTCGGCTGCCGCGCGCACCGCAGCAGCGCCGACTCGGACAAAACGACCGACAACTGGAGCGGGTTCGGCTCGGTGAGCCGCTGCTGGCGCTGCATGCGCACGGCGATCCGCCGATCCATCTCCTTGTCGGACAGGCGAGGTTCGAGCGCGAGCAGCTGTTGCGCGTACTCCTCGGTTTGGAGCAGACCGGGGATCACTTCCAGGGACAGCGTGCGGACCGAGGTGGCGTCGGCTTCCAATCCGACGTAGTCCAGCAGCCAGTTCGGCAGGTCGTAGGTGGACCACCAGCCGTATCTGGCGGCGTCCAGCCGCAGCGCGTCGAGCCGGTCGATCGTTTCCTGATCGGCCCCGTAGCGCTGGAGCAGCACGATCAGCTCGGCCCTGCGGATCGTGCTCCGCCCCGCCTCGATCTGGGCTATCTTCGCCTGGGAGCATTCGATGATCTTGCCTGCCTCCGTCTGGGTGGCGTGGGCGGTGGCGCGCAGTTGAGTCAGTGCGATGCCGAGCTGGCGGGCTCGCAGTGCGGGACCTGTCATGGTCGGCACCATAGTCGATCGCTGAGATATTAGTCCTCCAAATGGCTTGCCAGGTTGAGATCAATAATATTTACTCGACTCCAGAGCGTCCGCGTTGAGTCGGCGTCGCACCACCCAGACGCAGTGCAGGACTGCTGCCTCCGTCCGGAAGCCGCTGGGCCGTGCGTATCCCCGTCTCGCACCGCCCAGCCGGTATCTCCCAGGGCGGGCTCAGCGGGTGGTGATGGTGGCAGTGGGCGAGAAACCGGTTACGCAGCGCGCCAACGAGCGCGCCCGGGTAGTCATCGACGGATGCCGCACCGACGACGGGCAGCTGTGCTCGCTGGTGGTGGTGCACGAGCACACCGGCGGATGGCGGCTCTACCCGCATGGCGACAACAAGCTCGGCGTGCGCCTGGCGCAGGTCGAGGCGGTCCGGATGGCGCGGACGATCCTGGACGGCCAGCGGTGAGCGACCCCGGCCCGGACGACCGGATCGCGCCGCGCAGCATGCCTGAGTTCACCCTCCAGACCCCGGCCGGCCGCGAGTCGAGCGCCGAACGCCCCTCGGCTCCTCGCGGCCGGTCGGGCCCCACGCTATGAAACAGAAGCCGAAGAGCAAGCAGGCCCGGGGTCTGGAGACGCGGCGCATCGTCTACGGCGACCGCAGACACCCACACGCCCGACACCAGGAGATCAAGGTGGACGTCCGGTATGGCGAGGTGATCGAAGACGATTACGCGGCCGCGATGGTCGCAGTGCGCACCACGACCCCACTGGCCGACGTGTTCATCGTCAAGGTGACCGACTGATCAAGGAATCGGTGCGGTCGGGGTGGACCGGCAGCACGCTGGTCTGCTCGTCGGTGAAGCGTTTCAGCCCCTTGCGGCCCGTCTGTCACGTTATGGTGTGGACAGGTTGCTCTGTGGAGTGGCAGTGTGGAGGGAGGGCTGTGGGGAGTCGCGCCTGATTCGTCAGGCGCCACAGCCACGTTGTTGCCGGGATGGAGCAGGTAACGCTGTCCGGGGAGGGCCGGATTCAATGGCTGAGGAGTTCGGTAGCGATCCGGGCATGGCTGACCAGGTGTCCCGTGAGCTGGCCCAGATCCGGTCGAATATGACGTCGATGGGGCGGATCTTCGATGGTTTCGATGGAGTGACCGGCTCGACGCGGATCGAGGGGGAGCTGGATACTTTCTTTTCGGAGTCCTCGGACTACCGTGACAATATGGATGGGCTGCTGGAGCGGGCGTCGGGTCTGCTGGCCGGTCTGGCTGAAGGCACCACCACGGTGGACACTGAACTGGCCGGCGCATTGGAGCCCGAGGGTGGCTCGCAGCCCAGGGATGCGACGCCGGTCGCGGGGAATGTTCGGTAATGCCGCCTGCCAGAGTCGTCACCGCACTGGGGTTCACGCTCCGAGTGCCCGAATCGTGGCTTGAGTTCGATGTGTGGCGGGCCACCCGGACCGGGGACCTCGCTCGGGAACTCGATTCCCGCGTCGCGCAGGCGCCGGAGCTGAAGCCCTGCCGGGGGGCGCTGTTGAAGGCGTTGCGGCAGGCCGCCGCGGACGCCGAACGGCACGGGGCCGTGTGCTGCGCGGCGATGCTCGATCCGGTGGCCGGCGGCGGGATGCTGGCCGCCACCCTGATGGTCTTCCAGACCGATGGGGCCGCGGATCCGGCGGACAACGCCCCGGAGGTTATCGCCAGCCAGGTGAGGGCGGTTGCGCCGGTCGAGGGCCAGGCGCACTGGCGGCGGGTGGAGATTGCGGAGATCCCGGCGGGACGAGCGGCCCGGATGCGTGGGGTGGAGGCGGCCGTGGCGGATGGCCGGTCGGTGGACTGTGTGGTGCTGCAGACCCTGATTCCGGTGCCCGGCGAACGGGGGGTGCTGAACATGGTGCTCACCAGCCCGCAGGTGGAACTGGCCGAGCCGATGCTGGACTTGTTCGACGCGATTTCCTCGACAGTGACCTGGTTGACCACACCCGGCCAGAACACGAACGGGAGCGAGACGCCGGTGACCTGACAGCGCCGGTGACCTGACAAGAGTGTGTCGGTATTCGAGAGAAGGGGAAGTGCCGTGCCTAGTGTGCATGTTGATTATGAGCAGCTGCAGAGTACCGCGTCGCAGCTCAAGAGCGGGCAGCAGGAGATGGAAGCCCAGCTGGGCAGGCTGAAGTCGCTGATCGACAGTCTGGTCGCCAGCGGTTTTGTGACCGAGCGGGCCTCGGGGAAGTTTCAGCAGTCCTATGAGCAGTGGAACTCCGGGGCGAAGAACGTCGTGGCCGGGCTGGAGGGCATGAGCGGCTTTCTGAACACCGCGATCGCCCAGCATCAGCAGCTCGATCAGCAGC
>JBQTGW010000099.1:0-2797 GCA_052390495.1 Pseudonocardiales bacterium | reverse complement strand
TCGTGCTGGGGCTCGGCGTGGACGCGCTCGCCCTGTCCGCCCTTGTCCTGACCGTGGTGGTGATCGACGACGACGTGTTCACTGAGGTGTTCGGCGAGGCGGTGCGGTTCAACGAGGAAGGCGAGATCGTCGCGGTCGGTGGGGGGAAACCCACCGAGGGTGTCCCATTCACCGAGATGGCGGTGCGCCGCGTATTGGAGACCGAGCCGATGGCCTCAGCTGGCGCGGCCTGCCTCGCGCTCGCCTGGCGACATCGCGAAGCGCTGGGGCTGTAGCCGGTTGCCGAATGACTGCTACTGAAGAGCGCCAGACAGCGGAGAACGCGCCGTGTGCATGCGCGCCGGTGCGTGCGAAGCTGACGAGGTGACCGACGTCGTCGTCTTGGACTACGGATCCGGCAATATGCGCTCCGTCGAGCGAGGAGGAATCATGGCTGACAGTGTGAGCGCGGGAGGGTGGCTGTATGTGGCGCAGCCCGTTGCCGGGCCGCCGGATGGTTCTCATGCGGGGGAGGTTGTTCGCTGGTACCGCAAGCACCGGGAGCTGACCCAGCGGGACACTGCCGTGCTGTTGAACACCACGCAGTCCCGGCTTTCGAAGATAGAGACCGGAGCTCTCCTGCTCGGGATTGATGAACTGCGGTTCATCGCACGAAAGCTGAACATCCCACCGGAGCGGCTGGGTATCCTGCCCGACCGGTCCGCAGACAACGTGCTCCAGTCAGAACAGCGCGCGGGATCCGCGGAGGTGGCCTTGACAAGCCAGCAGCGCTGGAAGGCGGTGCGCCTCGAACTCAACGCCCATCGGGCGGTTCTCGGTGACCTGGCGGCCCGGTTGTATCCGCAGGCGTGCCGTGTTCTCGGCAGTACGGCGCTCACCCGGCCTGAGTGGATGCCTGCGGTACCGGTCGAGATCGGGGACATCGGCTTGTACTGGGTTGATGATCCCGCCCGGCCGAGGATCACCGGCGGGATCGAGCAGACCGAATCGGTCCGTCCGTGGGCCGCTAAGGGAACCCGCTATGGCCGTTACTCGCACGCCCTGTGTGACCTCGCGCGACCCACTCTGTTCGACAACAGGCTGAGTTACCGGCTGCTCGATGTCGAGTGGACCCCGACCGGTGGTCGGCTCGGGTTCGGTTACACCAGCTATTTCGAGACCTTCGATGTGTGCGAGGTGGCCGCCCACGAGTTCGCCGAAGCCTGGCTTCGTGCCGGACGCACACTGCCCAGCCTCGCGAATCTGCCGTTGCGCCGGCACATCACCGACCCGTTCGATCTCGCCGCCCGCCCAGCGCTGTTGAGCATCAACACTCTTACGATCCGGCGCGACCCGATCGATGGACACCGCATCTACCTGCACCAACGGGACGCGAAATCGGTGGCGGCGGCGGGAGGCATGCTGCATGTTATGCCGGCTGGCACCTTTCAACCGGCCGGGCTCGCCCCGGCCCATCAGGTCAACGACTTTTCGCTGTGGCGCAATATCCAGCGAGAGTACTCCGAGGAGTTCCTCGGCAACCCCGAACACGACGGCAACTCGGTGGACCCGATCGGCTACGAGCATGACGAGCCGTTCCGATCATTCGCTGCCGCCCGTGATGCCGGGGACTTCCGGATTTTCGCCATGGCTGTAGCGCTCTGCCCCCTCTCGCTTTCGGCCGACCTGCTGACCGTGGCGGTGATCGAGGCTCCCGTCTTCGACCGGCTGTTCGCCGACATGGTGAGTGTCAACGAGGAAGGCGCTGCCGTCAGCACCGTGGCCGGGCGCCCGGTGGCCGGTATTCCCTTCACTTCGCAGACCCATGAGCGGCTAGGCGCCGAACCGCTGTCATCAATTGCCCGCGCCTGTATCGAGTTGGTCTGGGAGCACCGCCACACCTTGCTGGCGGGCTGACCGGGTGCGCGTGCTGGTCACCGGTGCGACCGGGTTTGTGGGAAACGCAGTCACGGCCGCGCTGGCCCGCCACGGCCACGAACCCGTGGCGCTTGTGCGCGGTGATCGGCCGGTGCCCTCCGGTGCAGTGGCCGCCGTCCGGGGTGACGTGCTCGACGTCGAAAGCATGCGGGTTGCCGTCGCAGATGTGGACGGCGTGTGCCACCTCGCTGCCCGTACCCGAGTCCGCGATTCATTCACCGACCCAGTGGGATACTGGCGCGCCAATGTGGGCGGAACCCTCAACGTGCTGGAAGCCCTCACCGACCAGGCCGGGCGAAGCGGGCCCCGGTCATTGGTGCTGGCCTCTACAGCAGGTGTTTACGGGACCCCGGAACGACAGCCGATTACCGAGGAAGCCCCGACGCTGCCCCAAAATCCGTACGGGTCGAGCAAGCTGGCCGCCGATCAGGCCGCCGCAGATGTGGCTGCGACCGGTGCCCTCGGCGCGATCAGCCTGCGGTCGTTCAACATCGCAGGGGCAGCCACCGGCGTCACTGACACCGACCTCACCCGGCTCATCCCGAAGCTCCTCGCCGTCCACGCCGGTCACGAGCCAGAACTGGTAATCAACGGCGACGGCTCTGCGGTGCGTGACTTCGTACACGTCCTGGACATGGCCGAAGCGTTCGCGCTCGCGATCGACGCATGCATCTCAGGCCAGTGGCGGGCGTACAGCGTCGGTAGTGGGCAGCGCACCCGGGTACTCGACGTGCTGCACGCCACCGAACAGATCACCGGTCGTCAGGTCCGGATCGCGCACCGGCCCCCGGCCACCGAGCCGCCGGTTCTGATCGCGGACCACACTCGAATCAGCCACGACCTCGGCTGGGCCCCCCGTAATTCGGACTTGCCGACGATC
>JBQTGW010000098.1:0-2723 GCA_052390495.1 Pseudonocardiales bacterium | reverse complement strand
CACTGCCACCCTGATCATCCATCCGGCGCAACTCACCGACAACGCCGTCAAGCCCCTCGACGAACCCGGCCGACAACGGCGACCCCGACGGGCGGGCCAGCACCGCCACAACCTCCGGACGGGCGATTAGCCACTCCAGGGCAGGCCCGCACACCGAAGAACCCAGCAAAGTGAGCAGAATCCGCCGATCCATGCTCCCAGCATCGGCGAGCACCCGCAGCGCCCGCAAGCTCCCCGCCGCGGTCCACGGCACCAGCAGCCCACTCAGCGCCGGGACACACCCGGCCACACCCTCGGGCCAGCCCAGCTCCGCCGGGGTAACCGGGCGCCCCAGCTCCTCGCCCAGCAGCGCGAGCGCCAGCGCCTGCCACGGGGCCCGCGGCGCCGTACCGAGCAGCCATTTGTACGGCGTCTTGACGTGCATCCGCTCAGCACGCCCATGCAACGCCGCGAAGTTGTTCAACCGCCGCGCCAGCACCTCCGGCGTCCAGCCCAGCTCAGCGAGCACCACGGCCAGCGGGCCGATATCAGTCGAGTCCGTCATCCCCAGCGTCCATGATCGCAACCGGATAGTGGTAGCGCACCGTAACCCACCACCACCCGAGACGGAACAGAACACCGCGATCACACCGCATGAACACCGAAACGCACCATGCGCACCACATCCGGCACCGCCAGTATTACCCCCACACCGGTCATCCCCCGTGATCACGGTCCGGGTAGTAGCCAGGGCAACGTCATGATGACTTAAAGTTTACTGGTGATGACGTCGAGTAGTTGCGTGGCGGGGTGTCCGCTCTGTTTGACACCGAGCTGTCTTCTGGATCTTCCTGGTGGGTCGGTTGCTCGGCTTCGGGTGAGGGTGGGGGGGTGATCGTCGTTTGGGAAGGAAAAGGTGCGGAAACCGCACCTTTTCCTTCCCAAACGACGATCATGGGTTGGGTTGGGGGGTGTGCAGGGCGAGGCGCGGCTGGTCTGGGCGAATATTGTTGCAGTGGGTTACCGTTCGGGACAATCAGTAATCTTGACGTTGCCCTGGGGTAGTAGCACACCGCAATTCGACCGGCACCGCGCCAGCGGGTGGGATCGCCTCCCGGGGGAACAGCGCGTCATGCGCGTCCGCCCACGCCCAGGTGCGGCCGGCCGTCGCGTGGGCGGTAACTTGCTCGTCCACCCACGTCTCACCGAACAAGCAGTCGGGCTGCTCAAGCATGAGCAGGAATCCTGTGCAGGGCTTATCGGCCCTGCGTCGGGCTTACAGCTCAGGTCGTCGGAACAATGCGGCGAAAGGAACGGTCGGTCGCCAGGAGTGGGGGGGTGCTCGACCGGCGACCGACCGGGTAACTGTGCCGGATTTTGGCTAGGGGTTGTCTGTCAGAGGCGGTGCAGCGCGCGGCAGGCCGGGCAGGTTTGTGCCGGATCCGGTGGCGTGCCTTTCAGGGTGGCCAGGGGGCGGAACTGCTTGCCGTTGCAGCGCGCGGTGACCAGCGCGGCCTCGGCCGGATCAGCCAGGTGGGTCTGGCCGTCGGCGAGCGTGGCCACACACCACTGTGCTGCGCTCATAGTCGGCCGACCGGGTGCCAGGCGTCGTGATTCCCACCGGGTCCTCGTGCCGGGGTGGTGTCACCTTCGGGATCCGGCGACTCGGCCGCGTGCCCGGCGGTCATCTGCTCATCGGTCACCACATGCTCGGTGCCATCAGCACCAGAGGTGATCCACACGGCCCTCGTCATGTTTGGGCTGCCCGCCCTCGGCAGTAGCGCTGTGTTGTTCATGGTCGGTAGCCAACCCGGGTGAACGGCAGAGGGGAATCGGTGTGCAGGGTGCACATCAGTTTGCCCCGCACCGCGTTGCCAGCCCTGCCGAGGAGAAAGCAGTATTACACCGCAGCCCTCGCGCACCAGGCCCGGGCCGGGCTGCGGGCGCCGCTGTGCGTGAAGGCGAGGTTGGTCGACCCGGTGGCGCTGGCCGCGGAGACGGATGTGGCGGTGCTCCTGGTGGTCGCCGCGATCGAGCGTTGGCTGACCGGTGCGGTGAGAAGGCGGCTACGCAGTTCGACGCGGCAGGGGAACCATGTCGCTGCGATCACCGAACGCAACTACTGATGTGCACCCTGCACAGGATTCCTGCTAATGCTTGAGCAGCCCGACTGCTTGTTCGGTGAGGTGACGGACGGCGGGGCGGCGCCGGTAGGGGGCGAACTCGCCGAGGAGCCGGGTCAGCTCGCCGACCGCGCGGGTGGAGTCGACCTGCCCGGTCAGGGTCTGCACCGCCTGGGAGGCCAGTGACACGGCGTGGTCGACCTCAGGCCGGTCCTGACGCAGATACGTCGCGGCCAAGGCGATGTTGTTTCGGGCGCTCGCCCGGCAGAAGCTGGGGTCCCGCAGACGCAACGCGGTACGCAGGTGCTGGCGGGCCCGCGGCCAGTCCGCCAGCCGCAGGTAGCAGAGGCCGGCCGTGAAATGGGCATGGGCCTCGTCGAGCCAGTAACACCAATCCGGCTCACCGGCGGAGGAGGGGGCATCACCGAGCCGGTCGAACGCGGTGTCCAAGAAGCGACGGCACTGGGTGGTCGCCCGCTCGTAGGCGTACCCCTTGGCCGCGTGCAGATCGAGAATCGCGGCGACCCGAGGCGTGGTACCGGGATAACCGGCCAGGGCGGTCTCGGCCAGCGTCACCGACTCACGCAGCTGCCCCAGATCACGAGCCTGCTCGGACATGAA
>JBQTGW010000097.1:0-4299 GCA_052390495.1 Pseudonocardiales bacterium | reverse complement strand
GTTTGGCTTACCGTTGTCGTTGCCGTTTGGCTTACCGTTGTCGTTGCCGTTTGGCTTACCGTTGTCGTTGCCGTTTGGCTTACCGTTGTCGTTGCCGTTTGGCTTACCGTTGTCGTTGCCGTTTGGCTTACCGTTGTCGTCGCCGTTCGGCTTACCGTTGTCGTCGCCGTTCGGCTTACCGTTGTCGTCGCCGTTTGGCTTACCGTTGTCGTCGTCCCACAATTTACCGTTGTCGTCGCCGTTCAGTTCACCGTTGTCGTCGTCCCACAATTTACCGTTGTCGTCGCCCTTCAGTTCACCGTTGTCGTCGTCCCACGATTTATCGCTGACGTCGCCCCACGATTTACCGCTGTGATGGCTCGACGGGTCGTCGTCGGCGGAGGCGATGCCAGCGCCGAGGGCTGCCGCGATGCTGATCGCGCCAGCGCCTGCGACGATGCGGGTCCACGTCCTTATTCTGGATACTGCCATGGTGCACCTCATTTTCATCGGGATCCCCGGTCGTGGTCGACCGAGCTCCACCAGGTTCAGCCCCGATGATGATGCAGACATGAGAGAACGATGAGAGTATTCTCGCCGGTAATCACGCGCACGATACTACTGGAGCCGCCTTCGTGCCACAGCGTGGCCAGGCACGGCCCGGTGAACTGCCATCACTCAGGGCGATCGGCGATTTGACACCCCTGCCCGGACCCCTATCCCGGCCGACTTGTCTACTCGACGCTGGATCCCACGTCTTGAGCACGAGGGGTGCTCAATAGCCGATCACTTACTGACACACGTCCACCTCGACGCGTTTCTTTCAGACGATGTCCAGTCGGGGTGCGGCGGACGCGGCCTGCGCCGCTGGGCCACTGACGAGCCACCCCGATTGGGCTAGCCAGTATCCCGACTTTCCAGCACTTTAACCTTCCATTTGGGTGATAATTTTCTCATTTAATGTTCATACACCACTCATCAGAGGGACGAATTCTGTGTACAGGTAACACACCGGAACGAGATCCGATGGGACACCAACCCAGCCGACTGCAGCTAGGAGCTTGATGTGAACAACGAGCCGCGTCCCGCGCGGCCTGTGATTGAGGTAGGCACAGCGATGGGCATAGCCGTCGAATACCGGCCCAGCGTCGCCCCCGGGCGACCGAGCCTGCCGAAGCGCCAGGCAACGAGGAAGGAGCCGATGCTGTGGTGCTGCGGTTCCAGCAGCTCATGAGCAAGTTCCTGGACACCCAACAGGAAGTCATGACCGCCTACCTGGGCGGCGCCGACCCGCCGGGACGGGCCGCGCCGGTGGCGCCGCAGCCCACCACCGCAATGCGGCCACCGGTTCCCGCGATCCCCGCGCCGGTGCAGCCAGCCGCTGAGACTGCGCCCACCAGGGTTGATCCCACCGGCAACGGAGTGGGGCCCGCACCGGCGACTCCCGTCCCGACGCCGGACGCCGAGCAGGTCGCGCGCGAGCTCGTGCGGCTCGCCGCGGACCGCACCGGGTACCCGCCCGAGATGCTCGATCTCGACGCCGACCTGGAAGCCGACCTGGGCATCGACTCCATCAAGCGGGTAGAGATCCTCGGTGCGGCGCAGCAAGCGCTGTCGCCGTCAGGTGACGTGCTGGGTGAGGGCATGGAGAGCCTCGCGGTGGCGAAGACACTGCGCGCACTCGCCGAGGCGATCGCCACCACGGCCGGACCCCCCGGCCCGGTCACCAACGGGTCAGCCCCAGTTACCAACGGCATGACTGCGGTCACCAACGGGTCGGCTCCTGCTGGCGTCGAGACCGCACCGGCTGCGGCCGACGAGCTGCCCCGGTTCGTCGCCACGGTGCTCGACGCTCCGCTCGGCGGCGCGACGCTGCCGCTGTGCGGCGTGGTCGCGATCACCGACGACGAGCAGGGCATCGCCGCCGAGCTCGCGGCATCGCTGCGCTGGCAGGGGGTCGAGGTTGCCCTGATCCGCAATTGCGACGATGACCGCGACAGGAACTCGGCTGGGTATGCGGGCAAGCTCGGCGACGCGGCCGCCACGCGCGCACTGGTCGAGTCCATCCACCGGCAGCAGGGACGCATCTGCACTCTGGTGCACCTACTCCCGCTTCGAGCGGGCCCACCCTTCGAGGAACTCGGCATCGACGGCTGGCGGGCCCGCTTCGATGCGGAGACGCGCGCCCTGCTGCACCTGACCCAGGCCGTCAGCGCTGACCTGCGCCGACCGGGGACGGTGAAGCGGCTGCTGGCGGCAATCCGGTTGGACGGCGCCTTCGGCCATCATAGTGCCGGGGCTACGTCGTCGCCGAGCAACAGTGGCGTCACCGGAGTGGTCAAGACGCTCGCGCGGGAATGGCCCGAGGTCACCTGCCGCGTCGTGGACCTGGACCCGTCGATCACCGACGCCGCCCAGCGGCTCGTCGCAGAACTGCACGCCGACGACGACCGGGTGGAAGTCGGATGGTCCGGCGACCGGCGGATCACGATCGGGCTCGCGCTGGCACCGTTGCCGTCTCTGCGCCCCGAGCCCGCTCCGCTCGACGCCTCCCCGCTGGTCGGCCCTCTGTCGATCGGCCCCCTGCTGGCCGACGCGATCGTCACACCGGTGCCCGACGGCATCGAGATCACCCGAATGCTCGACCCAGAGGGCGACCGCTACCTGGACGACCACCGGCTCGACGGCCACCCGGTGCTGCCCGCGGCCGCCGCGATGGAGCTCATGGCCGAGGTGGCCGCGGCGGTCCGGCCCGGTCACGAGGTCACCGAGCTGCGCGACATGCAGGTGCTGAGGGGAGTGATCCTGGACAACGGGCCCCGCCCCGTCACGGTCCGCGCCGCAGCCACCCGGTCGCCCGGCAACGGCAACGGACTCAACGGCAACGGCAACGGCAACTGCGTATTCGACGTGACGGTGCTCGACTCACGCACCGGGCGCACCTCCTACCGGGCCGAGGTCGTCCTGCGCGACGCACTACCCACCGCCCCGCTCCACGCGGCCCGGCCCACCGGAGCGCTCGAGCCCTACCCGGTGCCGCTCGAGCGGGTCTACGAGGAGCTGCTCTTCCACGGTCCGCTGATGCGCGGCATCACCAGCATCGAGGGGATCAATGACGAAGCCATAGTGGCGACGCTGGCCTCTTCTCGCCCGCAGCAGTGCCTGACCAGGGGCGAAGGCCGCTGGATCGTCGACCCGGTGCTGATCGACAGCGGCTTTCAGCTGTGCGTGCTGTGGGCGCGCGCCCGCCTGGACACGACACCCCTGCCGACCCGGATTCGCCGCTACCGGCGCTTCGCCGAGATCCCGGACGGGCCGGTGCGGTGTGAGCTGCGCGCTCGGGTACGCGCCGGGGGCCATCTCCTCGACACCCAGTACGCCTTCCGTGACACCCACGGTCGGCTGCTCGCGATGATCGAGGAGATGGAGGGCGCCTGCAGCCGATCACTGAACCGACTAGCGGGCACGGTGGCGACCGGAGCGCCGACCCAGCTCACCCCGCCCGGGGCGGTTTCCTGAACGGATTCGCCCGGCGCCATCCGGTGACCGCTACGGCGCTCGGTCGGTCTTTCGGTTGGCGCGGGCGTTGCGTCGGTACCAACCCTCGCTGGCCAGTGTGCTGCGCTGGATGCGAATGCGGTCGGCGGTCTCGTTCGCCTTTTCGGCGCGTACGACTCCGCAGCTCCAGCTGTTCGGATCGCGGCGGTGGCGGAGTTATCGCCACGCAGTGACGCCATCGACGCTCGGATATTCTCGTCCGGGTCCAGATCAGACCAATCGATCGGCCTGCTGTTGAAAGTCGACCGCCCGGTCGAAGCCGTCCAACATGGGCAGCAGGATGCGATACGCCCGTTCCTCCAGATCACGCATCCAACCGGTGTTGCAGTCGAGACAGGCGATGTACGGCCTCCGGTTGAACGGCGGCACGTTCTGGACGCCCGTCAACCTCACGCCGGACGTCCGCCAGGTCTCCGTCCCCCCGTCGAACCTGACAGTCGCCTTCGTCTTCAGCCAACTCGGCAGGACGTGCTCCCGGGTGATCTTGACCTCAGCGCCGGTCCGGCCGCAAAAGACACAGTGCTTGACGGACTGTTGAGTCACCTCCGACTCGCTTGTCGTGCGCTGCGGCGCGGGCAGCCGCGACGAGGTCGTCACCGCGCTGCTGGTGCAATCGCTTGTTCTCCATGCGGAGTTCCTCGACTTCCCGGCGATCGAGGGTGATCAGTTCGGCGCTCTGGCGCACCAGGCTGTCCACGTGCACCCGGTATTTGACGCCGACCGCTTCGCTCACCTCCCGAGCGACTCGCTCGTACAGGTGCT
>JBQTGW010000096.1:0-5441 GCA_052390495.1 Pseudonocardiales bacterium | reverse complement strand
GCCGGGGGGACTTGCACCCCCCGGCTCCCACAGATCCGGACGTGAACCTCTCGGTTCATCCGGCTCTTGTCATCCTGGTCGTCAGACGCGCTGGACCGAAGCGACCC
Organism: Pseudonocardiales bacterium; assembly: GCA_052390495.1. Lineage (GTDB taxonomy): Bacteria > Actinomycetota > Actinomycetes > Mycobacteriales > Pseudonocardiaceae. The sequence goes on along the minus strand of JBQTGW010000096.1, from coordinate 5,334 downwards.
ATCTCCAGTGCGTGAACATCCGGGGATACCTCTCGGTGATCCCTTGCCAGCACACGCGGGCCTTGGTGGTGCACTCACCCTATGACACCAAGAATCTTCTTCGACAGTAATCAGTACACTCACGCGGCTCACTGTTACACCCTTGCCGTTACAGCCAGCAAGGAGGCAAACGCATTCGACTTATGGGCGTGCGCCATGACTCGTCATGCTTTCATCGGTATCTATGAGCGACAGTTTGATAAATCATCCTGTATGCTTGAGCTAGCTGCTGGTATCGCTGGCAGAGGAGACCGAACCCTGTCCACCGGTCAGTGGGTTCAAGCCGTACGAGCCCAATCGCTGGCTGGTCTTGGCGAGCTGGATGCCTGTCAGCGCGCGCTTGATACGGCAGAGGAGGTACATCAGTTGACCAGGCAGGTGCACACCGGTGGTTGGCTTCGCTTCGATGGTTCCCGTTTGGCCGAGGAACGCGGGACATGCTACGTCGAACTGGGACGTCATGACCTTGCCGAAGTGGAACTCATGCAGGCATTGAACCAAGACCTCTCCGGACGTCGGCGCGGTAGCGTGTTGATTGATCTTGCCATGATCAGTGTACAGCGTCGCGATCCAGAGTGCCTGGTCATGTACGCGGGCGCCGCATTGGACACGGCGAGACAAACCGGATCGGGTTTTATTGGCCGTAAACTCCAGGGCCTTCAGGAGCAGCTTGTCCTTTCCTCAGCGATAGGCATGTACGTTATCTCAACGAACAGATAACAGTCCAGAACAGGACTTCTGCCAGCTAGAATCACAAGGAGATGCACGTTGCCGGTCGAGCATGGGCGAATCTTTCGCGAGGCATGGATTGCTGGCGTCAAAAAGTACTACCCCGGTGACCCCAAGCCTGGATACATTGCCCCCTGGGAGCAGACTCCTGAGTGGGAGCGGGCGAGCGCCGCCGCTGTCTATGCGCAGGTGCGCACATTCATCGAGATCACTGATGGTCAAACAGTCAAGCTGAGCCGGGTACAGAAGGGGCGTTTTGTCACCCTTTGCTGGATAGGCCAAATTTTCAAGCATTTTCCTGACCCCAAGTCGTCTTATGTAGCCGATTGGGATGACCTGCCACGGTGGCAACAGGAAACGAATGCAGATATCTTCGAGTGGATCGGGCACGTGGAGTAGTGGAGTAAGAGTGCAGTGAGGGGCACACATCGCCCATGTACAAGATTAGTAGCGCCGCTTGCGGCGGAGCGATGCACCGGGGTTTTCGCCGTTTCGTCGAAGAGCTGCAACGTACCGCGCAGCGGGTCATGTGAGGCTCACCGGATGGGGTTCGAAAGAAACTTTCCTCGAAATCGAAACGATCGTGGACACGAACGCCGAGGTCGACCCTGCACTGGCAAGACAATCGCCTGGCCTGGGCGCTCGTCAAAGTTTCGAACATCAGTTCTTATGCTGAGCGATACGCAATCCTACAGTTCAAGGTATGGGGATAGTGTCGCGGGCGTGGCAGAGCGTAGCCGTCCTGTTCTGCGGTTTCCGAACTCGGTGCTGGTGAGGACCCCTCAGTCCATGTTGTCGTGGTCTGCTTGATCGAGTGTGGTCAAACAAGCCTGGACGTCGGCGGTTTCGGGGACGCCGAGGTCGGTGTAGAGGGTGCGGGCAACGCGGTAGTGGTGGCGGGCCTGGTCGAGGTTGCCGGTGACGTGGTGGGTGTGGGCGAGGCCGTGATGGGCGCGGGCCTGTTCGTATCGGTCGCCGATCTGGGTGGCCAGGTTGAGCGCGGCGGTGTGCTGGAGGTGCGCCTCGGGGTACTGCGTGCTGGCGTGGTGGGCCTCGCCTGCGCCATTGAGTGCCCGGGTTTCACCGCGGCGGTTACCGATCTCACGGGACAGGCTCAGGGCCTGCCGATGGTGATCGATGGCCTGCTGAAACTGGCCCTGCTGCCGGTAGACGATGCCGAGGTTGTCCAGCGTGCGGGCCTCGCCGTCCCGGTTGCCGATCTCGCTGAACAGGCTCAGCGCCTGCTGCAGGTGGTCGATGGCTTGCTGGTCGTGGCCCCGTCGTTGGTAGATGAGGCCGAGACTGCTCAGCGCGTACCCCTCGCCGTCCCGGTGGCCGACCTCGCGGGCCACGGCCAGGGCCTGCTGATGCTGGCTGACGGCCTGCTCGTACTGACCCAGCCGCTGGTAGACGTCGCCGAGATTGTCCAGCGCGTAGCCTTCGCCTGCTCGGTGGCCGAGCTCGCGGGCCAGGCTCAGCGCCTGCTGGAGGTGCTCGGCGGCCTCCTGGTAATAGCCCAGCCGCTCGTAGACGATGCCGAGGTTACCCAGCGCGTAGCCTTCGCCCGCTCGATAGCCGAGCCCGCGCGCCAAGGTCAGCGCCTGCTGCAGGTGGTCGGCGGCCTCCTGGTACTGACCCAGCCGCTGGTAGATGAGGCCGAGATCGTTCAACACCTGGGCCTCGCCCGCCTGGTCACCGAGCTCGCGGAACAGGGGCAGGGCCTGCCGGAGGTGGTCGATGGCCTGCAGGTAGTAGCCCTGCCGCCAGCAGACGATGCCGAGGTTGGTCACCGCCTGGGCTTCGCCATCGCGGTCGCCGAGCTCGCGGGCCAGGCTCAGGGCCTGCTGATGGTGGTCCGCGGCCTGCTGGTGGCGGCCCTGCCACTGGTAGACCATGCCGAGGTTGCTCACCCCGTGGGCTTCGCCATCGCGGTCGCCGAGCTCGCGGGCCAGGCTCAGGGCCTGCTGGAGGTGGTCGATGGCCTGTTGGTAATAACCCTGCCACTGGTAGATCAGGCCGAGGTTGGTCAGCGCATGGGCTTGGGCGGGCCGGTCGGCGGTGTGGCGGGCGGCGTGCAGGGCGTGGGTGTGGATGGCCAGGGCGTCGGTGTAGTGACCGCCGGTGTCGAGGTAGCGGAACAGGATGGTGGCCAGGCGGGTGGTGTGACCGGGCCACCCGTGGGATGCGGTGTGCGCGCAGGCGGCGGTGAGGGTAGCCCGCTCGGTGTCCAACCAGGCCTGCGCGGCGGACGGGTTGGCCATCGGCGGGATGAGCGTGCCCGATTCCGGGATGCGCGGACGGCGATGCCGTTCAGCAGGAACGAGAGTGTCCATCGCGGCCGCCGCGGTGGCCAGGTAATGATCGAACAGTCGGGTCAGCGCTGCCCGCTGTTCCGGTTCGGAGTCCTCGACGCCGGACAGCTGGGTGGCGTAGGCACGCAGCAGGTCGTGCATCCCGTAACGGCCGGGCTTGATGGGCGCCAGCAGGTGTCCACGGACCAGCAGGTCCAGCAGATGCTGAGCCTGGTCGCGGGTGCGGTCGGTGAGCGCGGCGGCGGCGTAGGCATCCAGGTCGGGGCCGGGATGCAGGCCCAGTAGCCGAAACACCCGTGCCGCCTGGGCAGGCAATCGCTGGTAGGACCAGGAGAACACCCCGCGCACGGCGGTGCGCGGGTCGCCACCGGCATCCAGCCACTCCAGCCGCCGCTGCTCGTTCCCCAGCTCGGCGACCAGCTCCGCCAGGCTGGTATCCGGACGGGCGGCGGCAAGTTCGGCAGCTACCCGCAAGGCCAGCGGCAGCCACGCGCACTGCCTGGCCAGGGTGGCGGCCGCGGCGGGTTCGTCCTGCACCCGGCGCCCGATCAGGGCCCGCAGCAGCGCCACCGCTTCCTGCGGAGCCAGCAGGTCGAGGTCCAGGCGGGTGGCGCCGTGCCGGGCCACCAGCCCCGCCAGCGAGTCCCGGCTGGTCACCAGCACCAGGCAGGACGCAGCGCCGGGCAGCAGCAGGCGGATCTGATCGACGCTGCTGGCGTTGTCCAGCACGACCAGCATCCGCCGCTCGTCCAGCAGGCTGCGGTAGGCGGCGGCCCGCTCGTCCACGTCCACCGGGATATCAGGCCCGGCCAGGCCCAGTGCGCGCAGGAACCCGCCTAATGCCTCCGACGCCGACAGCGGCGCCTCGGTGTCGTAGCCGCGCAGATTGACATATAACTGCCCGTCGGGGAACTCATCGCGCACCCGATGTGCCCACCGCACCGCCAGCGCGGTCTTGCCCACCCCGGCGGTGCCGGACACCGCAGTGATCACTACCGCCGTCGACGCCCCACCCGGGGTGGCTGGGCGGCCCTCGGCGGCTGGGCGGTCGGCGACGCCGGCCAGCAATCGATCGAGCTTGGCCAGCTCGCGCGTCCGGCCAGTGAACGCATCCACGTCCGCAGGCAGCTGCGCAGGCACCACTCGCGCCATTTCCGCCTGCTCGGGCGTGGGGTGTTGCCGGTCCTGGCGTCGAAGCGCGTCGTAGGCCCGCACGAGATCGCCGTGCCGTCGACGCCACTGGGCGACTTTGCGCTCGTCGTTGTTGGTGCAAGCCCGGACCAGGGGCTCGACCACCCGGTCCCACTCCGGCGGTCGGCGAATCTCACTATCCAAGATCGTATACAGCTGAGTCCTGCTGTACTTCGCGCGAACCCGGCGGGCCAGCTCCGCCCGGCTGAGACCGGAATCCTGCTGCAGCCTCCGCAACGCGGCGCAGAAGTCCGCAACCGGCCCCCCACTGCTCTGTGGTACCACGGACGTCCTCCCCCAACGGTGCCCGGTGCTTCAGCAACAGTATGTCACGATAGCGTGACGACCAGTAACCGAGCTTCGCGACGAGCCATCCGAACTCCGCTGTTCTTCGCGGCCCGCCTGGGGTGCTGGTGGGCGGTACTTGCAGTCGACGTAGACGGCTGTGCCCGGTGTGGGTGACATGGGCGATGATGACGTGGTGCAACCGCATCGTCACAGGCACCGCCGGTTCGGGTGGTGGATCTGTGCCGGTGCGGCCTTTCTCGTAGCCGGGTTCGGGCTGGTCGCCCTCACCCTGGCCGACCAAAACCCCTCACCACGGCTGCGCGGTGCGGCAGAACCACAGCATCCCGCCAGCGGCACAGCGTTTCCGGGTGAACAGCCACCAGCGTCTGCACCGCCGCCGCGAGCCTGCACCACCTTTTGCGTCCCAAGGCAGGCCGTCGAGGCCGCGCTCTCGCGCAGTATGACCGGTCCTACGTTCACCTGTATGCGGAATGCACGGCGCGACTCGGCAACGCACTCGTGCTCTCCCAGGAGATCGACGAAGCCGCTCGTGTGCTCGCCGACGCAGCCACCCTGGCCAGCCAATGCCCAGACCCCCGCCTGATCGGAGAGATACACGACGCCCCGCGCCCGAATGCAACCCTGGCAGGACACCCCAGCCGTCAAGACACTGGACGCCCAGTTGCAGGCATGCGGCCTCGCGCCGAGGCAAGGCCAGGTCACATAACCGCAATCGTGCGCTGCTGGCCGTCAGTCGAAGAGTTCCTTGACCGAG
>JBQTGW010000095.1:0-5520 GCA_052390495.1 Pseudonocardiales bacterium | reverse complement strand
GACGACTTCGACGACTACTGGAACTATCACCTCACCCAAGAAAAATACCGAATACACGAAGCCTGCTACCAAAACGGAGTGATTCCCCCAGTCTGATCTTCACCCCTCAGAAGCGCTGCACCCGATTCATTAAGCTGATCCAGTTACTGCCTGCCACCATGTCCCAGGCTTGAACCAGGACCCGGTATCCGTCGGCCTCCAGCAACCAGGCGATCCACTCCGCCCACGCCCGATCCGCCTGCGTATAGGACACAAAGAAGTCCCACTCAGTCCCATCCTCGACGCTGTCGATCACACGGCCAGATTCCCATACGGGGTGACACCCTCCGCAGCCGGATGTCGATCCGAAGCGAATGATCCGAGACAGTGACGGGCTGGTGATGAAGCGCGGAGCGTTCGTTCCTGCCCGGCGCTATGGCAGTGGCTTGTCGGGGTGGTAGTCCAGCTGGCGCCTGCCGCTATCGGTGAGCGACAGCCACCATGGTCCAGCGGGATTCTTGGCGATGAACCGCTCCACGGACTGCCAGTGCTTGGTGAGCCGGACCAGCTGATCCCATCCGGTGCGATGGCCTACACCCTTGATGTTGACGACCATCAGCCCATGTTCAAGGGCCAGGGACGCCTCGTAATGCCGGGTCCTCATGTGGTGATCGTTCGTGATCGCGATCCAGCCATGCTCGGCCGCGACCGGTATCCACTGCTGGTCAAGGGACCGGCGTGGGATGAGGTCGCAGATGAGTGGGTCACCGACGTAAGTGACGTCATCACGCAGCTGCTGCATGACTTTGCCGACGGCGAGGGTGTTCTCGTCGACGACAAACCGCAGCTGACTGATGTCCACGAATGGCTCAGGAGGCGAGGTTATGGGTCACCGTGAAGTCGACTGCTTGCTGCACCTGATCCTCAGAGAGGTCGTACCAATCGGCAACCTTTGACACCGGGTCACCGTCCAGCACCATGCCAGCCAGGGTGGCGATGTGGATGTTGTGTCCCGCGATGGTGGGCCGGCCGCTGCGCAGCAGCGGGTTCAGCTTCACGTCCGGATAGCGCGGATCGATGGTCACCTCAAGCGCAACGTCGTCATCCTGGTCGACTGCATCCGGATCGGGTCCGTATCTGGTGGCCTGGAAGAAGCGGTCGGTACGGGGTGACAGCGTGTACTGGCCGGTGTCGACCACCATCCACACCTGACTGTCCAGCCCTGTCTCCTCCTGAATGCGGGCCAGCACCCGGCGGTCCTCTACCTTGAGGAACGGCCGCGAATAAGCGAGCGGGTAACGGCGGTGGTAGTACTCACGCAGCGCCGCGACGACCCGCCGCATCCGGATGATCTTGATCTCGTTGACATCCCGGTATTCACTCAGCAATCGAGTCTCGATGAACTCGCCCCAGGTGACCCACCTGGCATCGGTGGGTTCGTCGCGCACGATCGGGGCGTACTCCCGCCCGTGGCGGCGGTAGCCGTTGATCCACCGCTTGGCGGTGTCCGGGTTCAGCCCAAGGAGCCGGTCCACTTCTCGATAGGTGTAGACCGGGCGCTCCAGCAAGGACACGATCTTGCCCACCTGCACACCATCGCACAAGAGTGCCCAGGAGTGACAGAGGCTGGCCCTGAGGGTGTGATCAACTGATGACGATCGCTGATGCCGATGACCGCTCACGGTCCCCCGTCGTGATCGATACCGAAAAGGACAGCATGGTTAGCTAGCCACCGAGGATGCGCAGGCCTTCGTGCTCCGCGAAGTCTTCGAAGTCTTTGACGTTCCGGGTGGCCAGCGGGAGGTCGTAGGCCAGGCAACACGCGGGTATCCACGTGTCATTCGTCGGGCGGGGCCGGCCTCGGAGGTAGGCGTATGCAGTGATCGTGCCCCACGTGCGGGCCACGTCGTCGTCGCTGTGTAGGACGTGTTTGCCGACCAGCCAGCGGGCGAGTAGCTCACGTCGGTGTGCTCCCCACTGACGCTGCTCCACCCACCGCGTCAGTTCGGCGAGGGTGACGAACGTGAGAAGGGGCGCCCGGCCACTGAGCAGGCGCAGGACCTTCGGGGGGAGCTTGCCTTTCAGGCTGAGTGACGCAACGTCGGTGTCGAGTACGACCGGTTCGGAGGTCACGCGATGTCGCCGCGCCGTGCGGCATAGGTGAACCGCAGGAACTCGTCTAGTTCCTCGTCCGTTTCGAAGATACCCTCGCAGGCGAGATCGTCAGCCGACCGGATTGGCTGCACACCCTCCCGGCGGAGGGCCTCCTCAAGAGAAGCGCGCGCGCCGGGCCGGGGCTCGATGTGGTGGGCGTGCTCACCGGTTGTGGTCAATCGACACCTCCTAGCCGTGCCAGTCTAGTGGACCGGCCCACGCCCGATCCGCCTGCGTATAGGACACGAAGAAGTCCCACGCAGACCCATCCTCGGCGCTGTCGATCACGCGGCCAGATTCCCATACGGGTGACACCGCCCGTGGCCGGAGGTCGATCCGAGCGAGTGACCCCCAAATAAAGGGGGTCGGGCGACGATCGAGGCGGGTAGCTATGATGCGCTACCCTTCGCGTGTGTCTGCCGAGCGGATCACCGTGACCTTGCCGCCTGATGTGCTGGCGGGCGCCCGGGGTGCGGTCAGCGCCGGTGCTGCCGAAAGCCTTTCCGCGCTCGTTGTGGACGCCCTGCGGGATCGGCTCAGCCGCACCCACGCGCTGAGCGAGCTCGCCCGGGTCCTCGGCGGTCCTCCGCCACTCGAGGCGCGGGCCGCAGTCCGGCGTAACTGGGGCCTGCCCGCACCGCCGGCCGACCTGGTGTGATCGGCGGTCGGGTCCTCGACGCCTCCGCACTACTCGGGTTCGCTCGCGGCACGTCCATTTACGCTGCGGCGGCGGTCTGGACCGCGGTCGAAGAGTCGATCGTCTTGGTTGTGCCGTCGAGCGCAGTGGCCGCAGCGCTGGCCGAACTCGCCGACGAACATCGCCCTGTGCTCGATGTCCTGCTGAACCTACCGGTCACTGTCATCGACGCCCTGGACGAAGCGCGAGCCCGGATCGGCGGCCGGATCGGCGGCAGCCAAGCCGACGCACACGCGGTGGCTTGCGCTCAGGACCGCGGCTGGCCCCTGATCACCGCCCACCCAGCCCAGTACACCCCATACAACCAAACCGGCATTACCCTCGAACCGCTGTCCTGAGGGACCTCTGGAGACGTCCTTCATTACCTCACGCCATTTGCGGAGCGCGCACCTGGGCATTCCAGGGTTATCGGCGAGCTCAGGTCCAGTGCTTGGGCCTGCACAGGGTGATCCCGGCAGCCGTGATGACAGTCGATGGGAGTTGTGATTGACGGATCTTGTCGTCACCGATGGAAAGGAAGCCGTCGACAGCTCGTTTGAGATCACCGGACCGCCTTCGTGGAGGGAAGGCCACGACGATTCTTTTCTCGGGACAGAGGCGTTTCATCGACCGAATTGCCGGGCACAGGTCACTGTCGGCCGATATAAGGAGCGCGGTGTCGTATCGGTCCTGCACGGCGTCCTCGACTAACGCGACGGCGATATTGACGTCCGTTTCCTTCTCCTCATACACTGTCCATGCGGCTCCACACTGCCGACACCGACGGTCCTTTTCCTGGAAACGACCGTCAATGACAGTCACCAACGGGCTGTGGTCGACGAGAGCGTCCAGGTAGTCAGACTGGCGTTGTCCGCCGTCGAGGTCGTTGCGGACGCGAGCGGTGAAGTAGGTGACCTGTTGCAAGGTCTGGCCGGAGCGCAGCAGGCTCGTGGCGAGAGCTTGGATGTCGAGCCAGAGGTACTTCCTGCCGTACTTGGCTCTCAGTCCAAAGTACAAGTTGAAGCCGTCGACGTAGGCTGCGACACGGACCACCGGCCACCTTCCTTGCGATCATCGGGATGTCAACAGTAAGCTGTCACCACCCCGCCAGGGTGAGCAGCCCTGGCCCGACGGCCCCGGAGACGGGGCCGTCTCTTTTTGTTGGCAGAGGTGTTCCCCTCGTCTGCTTGCACCCTTCTCCTGGCGGTGCGTGTCGGTTGAGCTGACCCTGGAGGCAGTACGGAAGGGGGCGATCAACTGACGGCGGTGGCGGCGGCGTGGCCGGCGACCTGGCCGGAGAAGAGGCAGCCGCCTAGGAAGGTGCCTTCTAGGGAGCGGTAGCCGTGCATGCCGCCGCCGCCGAAACCGGCGGCCTCGCCTGCGGCATAGACGCCGGGTAGTGGCTGGCCGTTGATCTGTAGCACCCGGCCGGAGAGGTCGGTTTCCAGGCCGCCGAGGGTTTTGCGGGTGAGGATGGACAGCCGGACCGCGATCAGCGGGCCTGCGGCCGGGTCGAGTAAGCGGTGCGGCTTGGTGGCCCGGATCAGCCGGTCGGTCAGGAAGTGGCGGGCCGCGGTGATCGCCATGAGCTGGGCGTCCTTGCCCAGGCCGGTCTCGACCTGCCGGTCCCGGGCGACGATCTCGGACGCCAGGGCGTCGGCGTCCACCAGGGGTTCGCCGACCAGCTCGTTCATCCGAATGACCAGCTCTTCGACGGTGCGCCCGAAGACGAAGTCGGGGCAGCGCCGCGCGAACTCCTCGACCGGGGCGACCGCCCCCGGCAGTGCCCGGCTCAGGACGGCCAGGGCGTCCTTGCCGGTGAGGTCGGGGTTCTGCTCGGAGCCCGACAGGGCGAACTCCTTGCCGAGGATCCGCTGGTTGAGCAGGAACCAGGAGTGCCGATGCCCGGCCCGGGTGAGGTGCGCCAGCGCGCCGAGTGAGTCAAAGCCGGGGAACAGCGGCGCGGGCAGCCGCCGCCCGCACGCGTCCAGCCACAACGGCGAGGGCCCGGACAGGATGCGGATTCCGTGGCGGCTCCAGATCGGTGCGTGGTTGGTGATGCCCTCGGGGTAGTGCCACATCCGGTCTGCGCCGATGATCCGGCCGCCTGCTCGGGCCGTCACGTCGAGCATCAGGCCGTCGACGTGGTCCGGGACACCGGAGAGCAGGCGCTCGGGCGGAGTGCCCAGACGCCCCGGCCAGTGCCGCCGGACCAGGTCGTGGTTGCCACCGATCCCCCCGCTGGTGACGATCACGGCCTGGGCGTGCAGCTCGAACCCCCCTTCGACATCCTGACTGCTCGGGGCGCCGCGCGCGGCGTCACTGGGCACCAGAACCTCGCCGAACACTCCGTCGACGGTGCCGCCGCTGATGGTCAGACCCGTGACGCGGTGCCGGAAGCGCAGCTGCACCGTCGGGGCGCACCGGACTCGCTGGATAAACGGCTCGACCACGCCCGGGCCGGTGCCCCAGGTGATGTGAAAACGCGGCACCGAGTTGCCGTGGCCGGTGGCCAGCGAGCCGCCGCGCTCGGCCCACTGCACCAGCGGGAACCAGCGCACCCCCAGCCCATGCAGCCAGGCGCGTAGCTCTCCGGCGGCGAAGTCGACGTAGGCCTGTGCCCACCGGCGCGGCCAGTAGTCCTCGGGCCGGTCGAACCCCGCCGCGCCGCGCCAGTCCTGCCAGGCCAGCTCGCGGGAGTCGCGGACCCG
>JBQTGW010000094.1:0-22118 GCA_052390495.1 Pseudonocardiales bacterium | reverse complement strand
CGGCGACCACGTGAACCACAATTCGGCTCCACATAGCGCTCTACAGGGGTGCTCAAAATCGCGATTCGGCTCCACATGGCGGTCGGGACCCGGGTCTGGGCTGCGATTCGGTTCCGAACGGCGCTCTGGGAGGGTCCGGTGCTGAGCGAGGCGCTCAGCTGCCACCTCGCTCCGGTGTGGTGCTACTTAGCGTCACAAGCCCGACACATTCAGCGATCTTGACTTGGCCCTGGGGCACTAATCTGCCATGGCGACGTACTGCCCGGTAGCTTTCGACAGGGTCGCCGGTCACCGGTAAACATTCAGCCGGTATTCGTAGAGGTGCAATTCGGTGGCTTAGTGTGATGATCGGTGGGTTCGTGACCAGTGGTAGTAGCAGGTTCGGTGGGCGGATCAGCACTCTGGCGACACCCTGCCTCATCGGAGCGTGCTGTGCTGATCGGTTGATGTCTCCGGTGGTGCAGGGTGTCGTTCTGCGCACCTCACGGTGTTCGTTGGTCCGGTATTCGATGTTTCGAGAGTAGCGAGCTGGCGGGGGTGTGAGGTGCGGGTGGACAGCGGTGACATCCGGCGTGGCTCCCTGTTACGCGTTGCCACACCGAAGACTGATCCCGTCACCCCCCGTGCACTAGCTGAATGTTTCCGGTCACCGGGCACCATGAAGATGTGGACCGGGACGAGGGGAACATCGTTCGCGCTACCGTGCGGGTGTTTCTACTCGACGATCACGAGGTGGTCCGGCGTGGGCTGCGGGAACTGCTCGAAGACAGCGGCGACATCGAGGTGGTGGGGGAAGCCGCCCGGGCCGACGAGGCGCTGCGCCGGATCCCGGCTGTCCGGCCCGACGTGGCGGTGCTCGATGCCCGGCTGCCCGACGGCAGTGGCGTCGAGGTCTGCCGGGAGATCCGGTCCTCGCTGCCCTCAGTCGCGTGCCTGATCCTTACCTCCTATGACGACGACGAGGCGTTATTCGCCGCGATCATGGCTGGGGCCGCGGGATATGTGCTCAAGCAGATCCGCGGCACCGACCTGGTCGACGCGGTGCACCGGGTGGCGCGGGGCCAGTCACTGCTGGATCCGGCCATCACCGCCAACGTACTCACCCGGCTGCGGGAGGGGCCACCCGCGACCGATCCGCGGTTGGCGGCGCTGTCCGACCGGGAGCGGACGGTGCTGACGCTGATCGCTGACGGGCTGTCCAACCGGGAAATCGGCACCCGGCTGTATCTGGCGGAGAAGACCGTGAAGAACCACGTATCGCGGCTACTGGCCAAACTGCAGATGGAGCGACGCACTCAGGTCGCAGTGTTCGGCGCCACCATGCGCGACCAGGGTGCGCTGCGCCCCCAGCACCCCAGCTAGCTGAGCGGCCGATACGGGTGCTGAGCGGATCTGATCGGCATGCGTCGAGTCACCCTAGGGAGCCGTATTTAAATTAGGTGCTTTATGTCTCAAGTTTCGCGATCATGCGGTGTGGATGTCCCAGGCCAGGCGGAGGGTGTGCATTTCTTCGGGTGTGGGTTGGTGAGGCTGAGCTGGCCGATTTGGGTGGCGATCAGGACCCGCCGCAGCCTGATGATCATGTCGATGGTGGAGGGTTGGGATTTGCTGGCATACCAGGGGGCCTGGGCGCGGCGGTCGGTGATGTCGTCGGGGTGATAGCCGGCGGTGGCGTACTACAGCACGGTCACCGTCTGGCAGATCAGAGCGAAGGGGACGGCGCGTTGGACTGCGGCGGCGGTGCGGGTGCGGGTCTGCCCGGTCCCGAAGAGTTGCTTGGCATCGGCGATGGTTGTCAGCCGCCGCTGAGGATGACGACGTAGTGCCGGTTTGACGCCGTTGAGTGTGTGGATCGGGTCCGGGTGGGGCGAGTCGTGTTGATCTGGTTGATCGGCGCCGCCACCGTGCCGGGGTCGGAGTAGGCCACGGGAAATGTGTTTCCTGCCCCGCCCGGACACGAGGCATCGTGAACCCCGTGCCTTCGGCAGCTAGGTGGGCCACGTTGCGTGCTTTCCCTGGTCGAACATGAGGTCGAGGGCCGGCGCCTGATTCTTGATTGATTCCAGAAACTGCGGCATGCTTCGGCGCGTGCCGACGACCCGCCCTCTTGTCCAGCTACGAACAGGTCCGCGCCGCCAAGGAAGAACACGAAGCCACAAGCCGGGAAGCGGTGCTGGCCCAGGCGTACGCTGAAGCACAGGCTCGGGCACAGGAGCTTAGAGCCACAGCCAGTTCGTCTCCGTCCCAGAACGGCAACGGTTTGGTGGTGCCGACCGGACAGGAGGTGCTCTCTCGCCTGGTCTACGCCGTCGGCGCGGAACTGGCCGGAAGCCTCGCCGGGCCGTTGCTGTTCCTGGCGCTTCTCAGTACGCCAACAGCACAAGCGGTGCCTATACAATGGAGAGAGCAACTTAAGGAGCAGCTCCGCACATTTCTCCATGAATGGGCCAATACCGTGGAACGTCGGGAACACCTCAGGTTATTAGGACAACTGGCCACTGCCATTGCCGTCTCACCACTCCTCAACCTGGACAGTGACGAACAGGAACGGGTGTCAAAGGTCGTTGCTCAACCCAGCCGGGTTGATGCACAGTCCATTGAGCACATTGAAACCATTCTCTCTGACTGCAAACGGCAAGAGGATAGGTTCGGTCCCTACTCGGTACTCCACACCGTCATTGCCCAGCGGGAGTTCGTGGATTCCTTGCTCGACGAATGCTCGGATGAGCTTCGCTCCCGGCTGCTCTCCCTCTACAGCAGCATGTCCAGTTCCATTGGCACCTACTTCTTCAATCTCGAAGACCCGGCCAGCGCCATGCACTACCTTGATGAAGCTAGAGCAGCCGCTCAGGAAGCCCGTAACACTGAGCTAAGTATCTACGCCCTGTGCGAAATGAGCTACTTTTCTTCCTGGCAGGGTAAAGCCCATGCAGCTATAGACTTTGCTGCTGCTGCCCAGAGCATGGCAAGCAAGGCTGATGATGCATTACTCCAGGTCTTCGCTGCTGACCGGGTCGGTATCGCCTATGCCATTGAGTGGGTCGAGGTCGAGCTGGACCGGCGTGCGGAAGCGGCCCGAAGTGAGATTGATGAAGCGGCCAAGAAGCTTGAGTCGCGCGAGTTCGTCAAGTGGTATCAGGACCATTTGATGTCCATCGACACAGCGCTCGACGAGGCCACAGTGACGTTGGAACAGGTGCGGGGTGAAATGATTGGGGGGTCTGGCCCGGCTCTGCGGTGACGAGGGCAGCCTGCTGGTCAGCCTCCTTACGCTCGCGGATGGAGCCGACTGTCAGCTGCCCACTGCCGACCCCGGCATCAAGGCATACCGGATCGGCAGGCCAGGTTGAAGGAGCTTTATACAGTTGGCGCTGGGCTCGCTACCCCACGGCCCCCCGCACCCTCACGCCAGCCCGTACCAGCGCCCTGTACACCGTGCTCGAACTCAGGTGCAGCTTTCGTCCGATCCGCTGCGTACCCCCCAGCCCTGGGAGTACAACTCCTTCGCCTCGGCCAGCACCGGCTCCGTCATCTTGACCACCGGCCGCTTCACCACACCAGCTCGCTCTAAATGTCGATCTACCGTGTAACAATGAACGCCATACCATCTGGCGAGCGCTCACACCCCAGCTCCACGTCGGTACCCCTCCACCAGCTCAGCCACCTCGCCAGGCGACAAGATCCGGTTCTCCCGAATCTCCAGCCGTACCAGTGCAGGGTCCACCACACCCGCCTGTGCCAGGATCGCCTCACGTATCGCGTCGCTGACCTGCACGTTCTCCTGTCCACCCACCTCCTACAAGGCTGTGACCAGCCTCAACAAGGGTGCCCCAGGTTCGAAAGTGAGTCAGACAGGTGCACCCAAAACATGGCAACGTCGCCATCGGGGCGGCTGGTGCTTGAAGACACCTATGAGGTGTGAGTACACGGCGATGTAGAGCTCGGGGCACGAGCAGCTAACGCACGGAAAGCACGTTGGACTGCCATGATTCGAGGGAGACGAACAGCCCGGGGTGGGCGAGCTCGTCGCCGTCGCGCTTGAACTCGGTCCCCTCGAGCAGGTCCGTGAGATGCCATGTGCGGCCGGGTAGATTCGTCCAACCAAAGGGAATCCGTCCTTGCGCCGGTTCCCCGGAGAAGTTGACCACGACCACGTGCCGGGCGCCGTCGTCCGCTGCCCAGGACCAGGCGAGCAGGTTGCGGCAGGACTGGTTGTCGGGCCAGCCTTCGGGTTCGAGCAGCCGCCACGAGCCTCGGCGCACCTCGTGGTCACCGACCACGGCCAGCAGCCGCCGATACCAGCCAGCTAGCTCGTGGTCCAGCGGCTCGTCCGGCCGTCGCGAGAGGAACACCGGGGGATGTACTCGCCGCCCTTCGAACTGTCCTTCGTGCCACAAGGTCGCGCCAGGCAACGTCGCGACGACGACTGCGGCCGCCCGTTCGGCGTCCCTCGGAAGCCGGTCGGCTATCCGGGGCTCGTCATGATTTTCGAGGAAACGCATCAACCGGGACTGGTAGCCCAGGTCGGCCCGCAGATGATCGCGGACGGTAAGCCCGCCCTCATCGACGATCCGGTCATAGAGCCGTTTGTCATAGCAGAAGGCGAACCCCTGTTGCTGAAGCGTCCACTCCTGGTCCCAGTAGGCCTCGGCGACGAGCACGGTATCCGGATGCTGACTGCGCAGTCCGGCGATGACGGTCGGCCAGAACTCCTCGCTCGGCTCGGGCCCGGTCCGGCCGTCCCAGGTCTTGCCGAAGACCTGGTTGGTCATCAACATCGCCATGTCGCAGCGGATTCCGTCGCACTGGTCGGCGATGTCCGCCAGCGTCCGTGTGGTCACCATGCGCAGCGCGGGCGAGAACGCATCGAGCTGGACGACGTCGGGCCACGGCGGGAAGTAGGGGTCGCGGCCGAGGGCCAGGACGTGGCGGTCGACCGCGATCCAACTCGCGGGATCCGCCGTGAGGTCATGCTCATCGCCCCGCACGAACAACTCCGGGTTGTTCGTCACCCAAGGATGGTCCGGGGCGACGTGATTGGGCACGTAGTCCAAGAGCAGCCGCACACCGCGGGTGGCCAGCTCGGCACGCGCCACCGCCAGCGCTTCGGGGCCACCGAAGGCGGCGTCGGCGACGTATCGGCGAATGCAGTAAGGCGACCCGATGACGTCCTCAGCTCGCAGGTCCGGCAGCGCTTCCCGGAACGACGCCTGCAGCTCGGAGTTCGCGTTCGCCAAGGCGAGTCCTGCTGGACTTCGTTCCCACACGCCCATCAGCCAGACCGCGTCGATCCCGGCCGGGGTGATCGCGTCCCATGCCGAGGCAGGCACGTCGGCCAGGGTCATTCGCCGTCCGGCAGCTTGCGCGAGAGCGTTCAGCCAGACTGCGGTGTTGACCTCGTAGACGACGGGCTCGTCGGGCCATCCAGTCATCGCGGCCCCTCCGTCGGCTGCGCCGCCGCACTGGTCCGGACCAGCCCCGCACCCAGGAATGTGGTGCCGTCGCCGGTGAGCGGCGCGCTGACATCGGCATTGCGGAACAGCAGCGGGAGCAGCCCCACCAGGCCGGTCCAACCGGTCTGGTGACTGGCACCGATCCCCGCCCCGTTGTCGCCGTGGAAGTATTCGTAGAACAGCACGAGGTCGCGCCAGTGCGGGTCGTTCCGCTGGATCGGCTGACCTCCGTGCACGGGACGGTGGCCCTCCGCGTCCGCCAGGAACGTGCCGGTGAGCCGGTCGCTGATCTCACGGGCCACCTCGTACAGGTTCAGGTATTTCCCGGAGCCCGTTGGGCATTCCACTGTGAAGTCCTCACCGAAGAACGTGTAGAGATGCAGCAGTGCCCGGATGATCAGCATGTTGATCGGGACCCACACCGGTCCCCGCCAGTTCGAGTTGCCGCCGAACATGTCGGTGTCGGACTCTGCGGGAAGGTAACCGACGCGGTATTCCTGCATGCCTACGGTGCGGATGTAGGGGTGTTCCGCGTGCCAGCGCGACACGGAACGTATCCCGTGCGGCCCCAGGAACTCCTGCTCGTCCAGCATCCGCGTCAGGATTCGGCGGAGTCGTTTCTCGTCGAACAGCGCGAACAGCATCGGGCCGGTCTCTCGTGCCTGCCGGCCGTGGCCCCACAAAGCGGCCGTGACCGCCGGATGGTGGGCCAGGAACCCGACGGCGTCCCGGACGAGCTGGGGATACTCGGTCCGCACCGCGCCGCCGATCACTGTCGCTGCGGCCAACGGGATCAGCCCGACGATCGATCGGACCTTCAGCGGAGTGGAACTGCCGTCCGGCTGCCGCAGTACATCGTAGAAAAAGCCGTCCTGTTCGTCCCACAGGCTTATCCCGTCAGCGCCGACATGGTTCGTCGCGGCCGCGATCCAGGCGAAGTTCTCTAGCAGCGCCTGCGCCTGCTCCAGGTACATCGGGTTGTCGCGGGCGAGCTCGAGTGCCATCTGCGTGAGGTTCTGGCAGTACAGCGCCATCCAGGCGGTGCCGTCCGCCTGATCGATTCGTCCGCCGGTGGGCAGCGGCGCGCTGCGGTCGAATACGCCGATGTTGTCCAGACCGAGGAAACCGCCCTGGAAAATGTTCCGGTTGTCCGCGTCCTTTCGGTTGAGCCACCAGCCGAAGTTCTTCATCAGTTTCTGGAACGCGTTTTCCAAGAACACCCGGTCACCCTTGCCCGTCGCATTCCGGTCGAGCTCGTAGACGAACCAGGTAGCCCAGGCATGTACCGGAGGGTTGACGTCACTGAAGTTCCACTCGTAGGCCGGCAGCTGGCCGTTGGGATGCAGATAACGGCGGTTCGGCAGCAGATCGAGCTGCTGCTTGGCGAAGGCCGGGTCGACAACCGCGAGCGCAACCGTGTGGAAGGCCAGATCCCAGGCCGCGAACCAGGGGTACTCCCACTTGTCCGGCATGGAGATGATGTCCTCGGCAACCAGGTGCCGCCACTCGTGGTTGCGCAGCCCGACGTCGGCGGCGAGCGGGTCGGCGCCGCGCTCGGCCAGCCAGCGCTCCACGTCGAGCGCGTAGTACTGCTTCGACCAGAGCATGCCCGCCAGCGCCTGACGGCATACGAGGCGCTCGTCATCGGTGAGTTTGCCGGTCAGCAAACCGGCATAGAACTCATCGGCCTCGTCTCGGCGTACGCTCATCAGCTCGTCGAAGTCCCCGAACGGGTCGCCAGGCCGCCCGTACTCAGTGTCGGTCAGCCGCACCCTTACCGTTGCGCTCCGCCCGGATCGGACCGCGAGCGTGTAGTGCATGGCCGCCTTCGTGCCGACGCCGTCCGGGTTGACCGCCGTGGGATCGCCGCCCACGACGGCGCGATCGATGCCGTCCTTGACGTAGGGAGAATCGTTCGGCGCTCCGAACACCCACTCGTTGTTCGTCTCGTTCCCGGTCATCAGCACCGGTACCGCCCGATCGGCATAGCACCACCGGACACCCAGTTCCGAGTGATCGGCTCGCACGGCACTGCCACCGGGCCCGTTCGCGATCGTGTTTAGCGAGGGCTGCTCCGTGCCGCCCGCCCACGACCAGGTGTGGCGGAACCACAGCGTGGGAAGCACATGCACGGTGGCGTCGTCGGGTCCCCGGTTGTGCACGGTGACCCGCATGAGCAGGTCCTCGGGCGTGGACTTCGCGTATTCCACCACGACATCGAAATACCGGCTGTCCTCGAAAATCCCGGTGTCGAGCAGCTCGTACTCGGGATCCGACTTCCCCCGCGCCCGGTTGGTGTCGACCAGTTCCGCGTACGGGAATTCGGCCTGCGGATACTTGTAGAGCATCTTCAGGTAGGACGAGGTGGGAGTGGCGTCGAGATAGAAGTAACACTCCTTGACATCCTCGCCGTGATTGCCCTCAGAATTCGTCAGCCCGAACAACCGCTCCTTGAGTATCGGATCGACACCGTTCCACAAACTCAGCGCCAGGCACAAGAGCTGCCGGTCATCGCTGAAACCAGCCAGCCCGTCCTCCCCCCACCGGTAGGCCCGGCTACGGGCTTGGTCATGCGTGAACGAAGACCAGGCATCGCCACCGCCGTAGTCCTCACGCACCGTCCCCCATTGCCGCTCACTCAGATACGGACCCCACCGCCGCCACGCGACAGCCCCCGCGTCCGCCTCGTCCAGCCGCTTCCGCTCAGCATCGACCATGCCGTCCCACTTTCGCGCTCGAACCCCAGCTCATACGCCAACCGGA
The DNA here is from genome assembly GCA_052390495.1 of Pseudonocardiales bacterium. Classification (GTDB taxonomy): domain Bacteria; phylum Actinomycetota; class Actinomycetes; order Mycobacteriales; family Pseudonocardiaceae. Next base: position 13,902 of record JBQTGW010000094.1, on the reverse strand, counting down.
GTAGCAATGGCCGGTCAGACGCCAACTAGCCTGCCCATCGGTACGGACACCGCAGATCACCCAAAACGGATGGTTCTGGTCGATGGGCAACGCACAGATTCGAGTCCTGCCGCGGCTGGACGAAGCCCTGCTGGCTCAGCTGGTGAGATCGTGTAGCGCGGCCTCGATGGCGCGGTGGAAGGTGGGGTAGGCGTAGATCATCTGCTGTAGGCGTTCGGTGGGCACTTCGGCGTGCACGGCGACGGCGAGCGCACCGAGCACCTCCCCGCCTGCGGGCCCGACTGAGGTGGCGCCTACGAGCACGCCACGATCGGCGTCTTCCACGAGTTTGATCAGCTCCTGGTTGCCGGTCCGGTGAATCCATCCCCTGGACGAGGACGGGGTCGATCCGGTGCGCACCTGGAGGCCGCGCTGCCGGGCGGCGGCCTCGGTCAGGCCCACGGCGCCGATCTCGGGGTCGGTGAACGTCACCCGAGGCAACGCCCGGTAGTCGGCGGTCTCGCTACCCCGGCCGAGAATGTCGGCGACGGCGATCCGCGCCTGGTACATGGACACATGGGTGAAGGCACCCCTACCGGTGACATCACCGATCGCCCACACCCGGTCCGCAGCGCGCATCCGCTCATCGACCTCGATCGTGGCGGCCCGCTCGTCCAGACCCACCGCACCCACCCCGAGGGCAGCCATGTCGGTGCGACGCCCCGTGGCCACCAGTAACCGCTGCGCCCTCAGCACCTGACCACCCTCGAGATCTGCGGTGAACTGCCCGGACTCGTAGCCCACCCGCGTCACCACCGTGCTGGTGCGGACCTCGATTCCCTCGGTGGCGAACGTCTCGGCGAGCAGTTTTCCCGCCTCGGGTTCGTCCCGGGGCAACAGCCGTGGTCGTGTTTGCACCAAGGTCACCGCAGTACCGAAGCGGGCGAAGATCTGGGCGAACTCGCAGCCGACAGGGCCACCACCGAGCACAATCAGCGAGTCGGGCGACCGCTCGACCGCCACCGCCTCGCGGTTGGTCCAATATGGCGTGTCAGCCAGGCCGTCGATCGGTGGAATGACAGGCTCGGTGCCGGGATTGAGCACGACTGCGGTGTTGGTGCGGAAAATCCGCTCACCGCCCGATACGGACACCGTGACTTCGCCGGGTGCGGTGATCGTCGCTCGGCCACGGACGAATCGGCCGCCGACCTTCTCGAATCGCTGGACCGCGACGGTGTCGTCCCAATTGTCGGTGGCCTCGGCGCGGATGCGGGCCGCGACCGGCGCCCAGTCCGGTCGAACCTGGGCGGCGCCCGCCAGTTCGGCGACGCGGCGGGCCTCGCCGAGCGCGTCGGCGGCACGGATCATCATCTTCGTCGGCACGCAGGCGTAGTACGGGCATTCCCCGCCGACCAGCCGGGCATCGACACCCACGACGGTAAGTCCGGCCTCAGCCAGCCGGGTTGCGGCGTGCTCGCCACCCGGCCCCATCCCGATCACCACGACATCCACGGTCTCGGCCGCCATGTTCGATCACTCCTTAGCTACCCGGGTGCCTCGAGCACAGCACAGCTACGGAGGCAGGTGACGAGCGGGGCAAGCCGGTGATCGTTGGCCATGATCACCGGTCAGGAAGACTGTCCGACTTTGCCGGGGCATCGTGGGGCAGTTCCTGGTCGATCGGCTGGTCGAACTCGATGTGGAAGGCGTGCAGCCACGCCATCGCCTCCGGCTTCGCCATCCTCTTGACGAAAAACGGCATCAACAGGTCGCGCGGGCACCGGGCAAGAACGATCGCATCCTCGATCGCCAGCGACGCGCCCTGGCCGGAACTCGGGGATGTGACGTGAGCGGCGTCGCCGATCAGCACCATCCGGTCGCGGTGCCACCTCGCCGGCGACGCCATCGCGTGCAGCGGGATCAACCCGAAGCCATCGGTGGCCGCTCGGATGATCTCCACAGCGGGGATCGCATCGTCGGCGAACAGCTCGACCAGTCGGCGCTTCGAATCCTCCGGCGAGACAGCCGCCAACTCTGCGCTCGTCGGCTTTCGCGCCTGCGGCTCGTTCGTGAACCACAAGACTTCGCCGCTTTCGACAACCAGATAACCGAAGAAAGCGCGCTTGCCGAAGACAAAGTTGAAGGTACCGGGCGGTGCCGGGAGCGTTACTCCGTGGGCGTAACCACCGGTGCCCACCAGGCCGACGTAGGCGGGTCGCGGTGCGTTCGGATCGACCAGCGCACGAACCCTTGATCGCATTCCGTCGGCGCCGATCAGCACGCTGCCTGCCGCCTCGGTGCCATCGGCGAATCGCGCTATTACTCCATCGGCCGTCCGCTCGGCGTCAACGAGCCGCTTATCGTGCTCGATCCGCACCCCTCGACGGACCGCTTCGTCGTTCAACACCTGGTACAGATCGGCCCGCCGAATCGTGAGGTTCGTCGTTCCGTCTGAAAGCGTCAGCCCATTGGCGAGCTCGGCCAGCCGCTTACCGGCGCCGTTCCACATCACCATCTTCGGCGTGGGATGCCCACCCCCTGTACGGACTCGCGCAGATCGAGGGCGGCCAGGGCAGCGACTCCGTTCGGGGCCAGACCCAGGAACGCCCCAACCCCGTGCGCAGTGGTCGGGTACGCCTCGTAGACGGTGGCGTCAATACCCGCCCGCTGGAGGGCCATCGCGGCAACCGGGCCAGCGATACCCGCGCCGATAATCAATGCCCTGCCATATTCCCGTGTCATGTCCGTTGTCCTCTCTCGTGCGACTCGTCGTCGATCGTCGGGCTGAACATGGCCGCGATCGAGGCCAACCACTCCGGGGACCAGGCGAGGCGACCGGCCCGCAGGTCCTCGACGACGGAGTCGACCCAGGCCAGCTCCGCAACGGTGATCACGCGGAGGTACTCCTCCTCAAGCTGGAACAGCCGCGGCAAGCCATTCCTGCTCGGCCAACGCGGTTTCGAGCCGGGATCGCCGGGTCTCCAGCTGGTGGAGCGCATCGTCAGTATCCAGCAGGGGGCTGCATCCGGTACGGGTGCATCGGCGCCTCGAACAGCAGGGCGAGCACAGCGAGAGCCAACGGAGAGTGACGAGCCATAGTGTCAAGGATAATAGTGTTCTAGAAACTATGCACTGCCTGTCTTCCGGAGGTTTGGCATGCGCCATATGGGGTAGCCGGAAACAGATTGATACCTCGAGGTAACGCTGAGACATCCGTAGGCGGGGAGCGAAGGACAAGGAGCCACGTAGATGGAGCCCCAGAGCACGAAGCCGGGTGTAACCGCTGACATCACACAACTGATCCTGGACGATCACGAGACGTTCCGGCGGGAGTTCGCCGCGCTGGACGACGCTGATAAGCCCGAGCAGCTACGGGCGATCTGGGAACCCCTCGCCGCACTGCTCGACGTGCACGCGGTAGCCGAGGAGGAAGACGACGCCCTCCCCGATTTCCGGCGAAACTCCCCCCTGCGCATGCGGGAGGAGCTGCCCACCAGAAGAGCGAGGAAGCGATCAGCTTGGCCGGGCAGGTCCGCTCGGCAGGACTGGCACACGACCTCCGGGTACTCCGGCGAGCAGTGCCTGCCGGTAACGGTGGCGACCAGGCTCTCGACCTGCACCATCGGGTATCCGCCGTGCTCGCCGAGATGACCTGAACGGCTGCCGATTCCCGTCAGGCAAGTCGGTGCACAGTGGGGTCTGCTGAGAAGCCGCGACCACACTGGCTGAACCGAATTCGAACTGCACACCGGTAGCGTGCGAGACCCCGACGTAATGCGCCGCGATATCCGAGCCGGAGGTCGCCTCGGCGCCGTCACCGATCAGCTGGTCCTCGATCACCAACTTGGCCGGCGCCGGGCCCTCGGGAACCTCCACTACGGAGCGGGTCAGCTCGCTCACGTCGTCATCCTCCTCGTCACCCGCCGTCGTCGGCCGGGGCACACATCCTGGCGTATGGCAGTGGGTGTGGACCAACTCACCCTGAGTACAGGGCGTCCAGGACCGCGCGGTAATTGGTCTCCACAACCTTCCTGCGCACCTTCAGGCTCGGGGTCAACTCGCCGGACTCCACCGAAAAGTCACGCTCGATGATGACGAACTTCTTGATCGTCTCCCACCGGTTGAGCTGGGCGTTCAGCTCATCCACGTACCTTTCGATCTCCGCTCGCATCGCCTCCGACGTCGCGACCTGCGCATATGACATTCCGGCCAGGTCGTGGCGGCTCGCCCAATCGGTGACAGCGTCCGGGTCGAGCGAGATCAAGGCCACGCAGTAGTTGCGCTCGTTGCCGTGCACGACGATCTGGCTGGCCAGCGGGCACACCCCTTTGAACCGGCCCTCGATGTGTGACGGCGCGACGTACTTGCCGCCGGAGGTCTTGAAGAGGTCCTTCTTGCGGTCGGTGATGCGCAGGAACCCACCGGCATCGATCTCACCGATGTCTCCGGTCGCCAGCCAGCCGTCGCCGACGAGCGTCTCCCGAGTCTCGGACTCCAGGTGGTGATAGCCGTCCATCACGCCGGGTCCCTTGAGCATGATCTCGCCGTCCCCGGCGATCTTCACCTCGGTACCGGGCACGGGGAGCCCCACAGTGCCGAATAGGAAACGGTCCGGGCGGTTGAACAACGAACCCGCGGAGCTCTCGGTGAGACCGTAGCCCTCCAAGATCAGGATACCGACCGCATGGAACCACTCGGCGACCTCCGTGGAGAGGGCCGCCGAGCCGGAGAGGAAGAAGCGGAGCCTGCCACCGAACCGATCGCGTATTTTGCTGAAGACAAGTTTGTCGGCGAGGCGGTGCTGAATCGCCAGGTGCCATGGCACCGGTCTGCCCTGTCGGCTGCGTCGGGACACCTCCAGCCCGACGCCGCACGCCCAGTCGAAGATCTTCGCCTTGGCGCCCCCCTCGGCGCGCGCCGTGCTGACGACGCGCCCGTAGGCCTTCTCGAAGATCCGCGGAGCCGCGCCCATGAACGTCGGCCGGACGATCGCCAGGTTCGTCATGATTCGGTCCAGCCGCCCGTCGATGGCGGTCGCGAAACCCACCTGAAGCTGCGCGCTCAGCAGTACCTTTCCGTACGCGTGCGCGATCGGCAGCCACAGATACTGCAGGTCGTCGACGTCGACCACGCCCAGCGCGGCGATGGCGGCGCCCTCGTAGGTCCAGCTGGAATGGCGCAACCGGACACCCTTGGGCCGACCAGTAGTGCCCGAGGTGTAAATGAGCGTGGCGAGCTGCTCCGAGCGGATCGCGGCGCTCCGCTGCTCGACCGCGTCGGGGTGCTGAGCGAGGTGCGCGGCACCGAGTTCGGCCAACTCATCCAGCGAGATCACCCAGTCGTCGTCCGTGGAGCCGTCGAAGGTCACAACCGTGGTGACCGAGGCCAACGCGTCGCGGTGCGCGCGCAGTTTGGCGATCTGGTCGTCGTCCTCGGCGAAAACGATCCGGCTCTGCGAGTCAGCCAGGATGAACGCGACGTCCTCGGGATTTGCCGAGGGGTAGACGGTGGTAGTGGCCGCCCCGGCGCACATCACGGCGAGATCGGCGAGTACCCAGTCGTAGCGCGTCCCGGACGCGATCGCGACCCGCTGCTCCGGCTCGATACCCAGTGCGATGAGTCCCGCCGCGAGCAGCGTGACCCGATCATCCGTCTCTCGCCAGCTTCGGGATACCCAGACCTCCCCCTCCGGATATCGGTAGGCCTCCCGATCCGGCGTCTCCTGGACCCGGTCACGAAACATCTGCGCCACGCTTACCGCGCGGTTCTCGATCACGGCAGGGTACTGCGCCATCATGGACCTCCTCGCCGAACTCGCCGCGGCATCACGGTGCCGATTCCGGGGATGGGTTCGTGGAGTTCGGGATTACGCATCTCGCGCGGATGGATCTCGACGATGATAACGCCGAGCTTAGAGTCAAGGCACCACCCGGTCGCTCCGGGCTGACCGTCATACGGGTTCGCACACGAGGCAACCTATCACGTGGCATACGGACGACAGCTATAATTAGCCTATCGGGGTTCCAGGGATTTTCCGGGGCTACAGGGGGCCAACTTGTCCAGCTTGTCCAGCACAACACGCCGTGAGCTCCTCCGTGTCCTGGGTGCTCTCGACCCGACGACGCTCGAACTCTTGCTCTCCCAGCTCGCCGAAGCGTCGCCAGCTGGGCGACAACGCCTGCGGGAGGTGCTGGCCGATCTCGTGGGACCGCCCCCCATGGTCGCGAGCGACCAGATCGAGTTGGCGGGGCTGCACCCACTCGACAGCCTCATGGCCGGGATCTACAACACGAAGGGCCAGTATCTTGCGCAGCGGGCTCGCACGCTCGGTATTTCATCGGCGCGCGCGGCGGGAATCATGAAGGTCGAGTCGAGTGGCGAGACCTTCAGTGACATCACCGACAAACCGCTCATCCGCTTCGAGGCTCACATCTTACTCCGGATGTGGGGAGACGCGAATCTGCTGATCTTCAACCAGCACTACGATTTCGACCACCGAGCGGGCCACAACCACGAGCACCACAGGTTCCGTGTCGACCCGCGCTCCGCCTGGATTTCCTACCATGAGCAACGCCAGCAAGGCGAGTGGGATGCGCTGAACCTCGCGGAATCCCTCGCCGGCCAGGAGATCGCTTACCAATCGATGTCGTCCGGGGCAGGACAGATAATGGGCTTCAACCACCCCAAGATGGGTTACCCCTCCGCAGTGGCGATGTTCGATGCCTTCGCGCGAAGTGAGCGAACACAGATCGGGTCGATCTTCGAGTTCATTGCGCGGACACCGGGACTCACGGCGGCGGTGCAGGCCGGCGACTACGCAGAACTCGTCAAGTCCTACAACGGCGCCGCGCCGGGGTCGACCAAGTCGCTCGACTACCAGACCAAGCTGATTGCCGCCGAACAGTCATACGCTCGTGTCACGTCCGGAAGAAAGCACGTCGTTCCGGAGGAACCGGCGAGCCACGCACCGTCAGCCGGGGTCGCGGGTAGCAGGTAGGTGACCGAAGTCCGCGCCCCGCCCACCGACCGGGTGGGGCCTATCGCCCCTCTGCGCATCACACGCTACGCTTCAGCGTCTGCGCAGCCACGAACCTCCGGTCGAGACCGGTCCGCGACCCCAGCGGTCAACGTTCGTGGATGCTGGACATCAGCATCACCCGATGAGGTCAATGACGATATGGGGGTGATCAAACCGTGACACTGCTTACCGCTGCGTCGAACGGCGCGACAGCATTACGAACGGTGTCAGGTCGACGACTGCGCGATCTGGTGCAGGATCGAACGCTGGACGGCGATCTCGCCCATGAGGTCGAGGTCGTGTCGCAGGTGCTGCCCTTCAAGGTGAGTTCTTACGTGGTCGACGAGCTGATCGACTGGGACCGCGCACCGGACGACGCCATGTACCGGCTCGTGTTCCCCCATCGCGACATGCTCGATCCGGCTGACTTCGCTGTGATCGAGCGCGGGCTACGCTTGGGTGACAAAGCGGAGCTGCACGCGGCCGTCAACGTGGTGCGCGACAAGCTCAACCCACATCCCAGCGACCAGATCGCCCTGAACGTGCCCAACGAAGAGGGCAATAACGGCTGGGGACTGCAACACAAGTACCGGGAAACCCTGCTGGTTTTCCCGCGCCAGGGCCAGACCTGTCACAGCTACTGCGGCTACTGCTTCCGCTGGGCGCAGTTCGTCGGGCGCAGCGACCTACAGCTCGCCGTATCCGGTCCAGAGGTGATGACCAACCACCTGGACCAGCATCCCGAGGTCACCGACGTACTGTTCACCGGCGGTGATCCGTTGGTGATGCGCACCGCGCTAATCCGGCAGTACGTGGAGCCGCTCCTGCAGCCCGAGCGTGAGCACGTGCAGACTGTGCGAATCGGCACCAAGGCGCTGTCGTACTGGCCGAATCGGATACTGGCCGGGGATGACGCCGACGATCTGATCCGGCTGCTGGAGCAGGTGGTGGCTGCAGGCAAGCACGTTGCGCTGATGCTGCATTTGTCTCATCCCGCCGAATTGGCGACGGCTTCGGCGCACCGGGCGCTGAGCAGACTCGCCGCCACCGGAGCTGTGCTGCGCGCACAGGCCCCGGTGGTGCGGCACGTCAACGACGATCCTGCTATCTGGGCAGAGCTCTGGCAGCATGAGGTCCGCATGGGTGTGGTGCCTTACTACATGTTCGTCGAGCGGGACACCGGAGCGCGCCGGTACTTCGGCCTGCCGTTGGAGCGGGCTTTGGAGATTTACCTCGGCGCGGTGCGCACAGTCTCCGGGCTTGGCCGCACCGCCCGCGGACCCGTCATGTCGGCTTCACCAGGCAAGGTCGCCGTAGATGGGGTGACCCAGCTCGACCGCGGTCCCGCCTTTGCCCTGCGGTTCCTGCAGGCCCGCGATCCCAGCCTGGTTGGGCGGCCTTTCCACGCCGTATTCGACCCACTCGCCGAGTGGTGGGACGAGTTGCGACCCTATGGCGAGCATGACCGGGAGTTCTTCCCGGGACGATGATCTGGCTCTGGCTGGGTAGGCAACGTTCTAAGGACCGAGGAGGGTATCCCGCAGACTCTTGCCGGAACTAACCTTTCCCTCGCCCTCAAGCTTCGCCTTCCAGGCGGCACGGAGTTCATCGCTGACGCCTGCGGACTGCGAGAGAACCGAGCCCTCGTCCATACCTTGGTAACCAACGTTGACCTCGACGTTCAGGCACCTCGCGTCGGAGCACTCCTTGATGTCGATGTATTCCTGCACTTCTCGACTCCAGGGGGCCCAGCCGCTCCAGCCACCGCGCATCGCTGGCCACGCCTTGTGAGCTGTACTCGAAGGACTATCAGTGGACTGAGTATTATCCTGCTCTAGGCTCATACTTCCTACCCTAACAGACGTACACCACCGAAGAGTGATATGCTATAATGCCCAACCTGCTGCTGCGTTGTCCGTACCGGAAGGTGGCCGCCGCTTCGGGGCACAGCAGGCACAGATCAGGTACGCAGTAGCTTGAGCAGTTCCTCGGCCGAGTGCGCCGACGATGCGGGGTTCTGTCCGGTGTAACCCCGCCCCTGGTCGTCGAACGCTGTCAAGCTGCGGTAGTGGCAACCAGGCGGCTGCGGAGTTCGGCCACACCCGGCCCGGTTCTGCAGGTACTTGCGCAGGTTGCGCGCTTCGGACTCGCGTGGGCTGCGGGCGAGGTTCCCGTGCGCAACGAGGTAGGCCAGCCGTTCGTCGACGGTGTCGACACTCAGCTCCAGGCCCTGGGCCGCGAGCCGCGCGGCGACCTCGGCGGCCGACTGGTCCGACAACAACCCGGAGATCGCACCGGTAAAGGTGCGCATGATCGCGACATAGCTGGCCGCCTCCTCATTGACGGCATAACGCAGCGCTTCGAGCCGAACCCGCTCGACATGAGCCAGGCCCGCCCCGTTCCGATCATCCACGGCGGAAGCCTATCGGCGGCCACTGACAATCCGAATTGTGGAGGGCATCGGGCGTGGCGGCACTAACCGAGTGTCAGCGCGCTGGTGGTGGCGATGTAAGCCGCTACCACGAACAGCAGGACGGCGAAGGCCCGATTGAGTGCGGCGTTGGGCAGCCGGTCGGCGATGGTCTTGCCCGCTAACGAGCCGGCCATCGCGGCGATCGTAAAGGGAACGATCAGCGCCCAGTCGAAATGTGCCTGTCCCGCGCGTGCGGCCAGGGATGCAGCGGAGTTGATGACGATGATGACCAGGGAGGTGCCCACGGCTGCGGGCATAGCCAGTCCGAGTGCGAGGACTAGGGCCGGGACGATGACAAACCCACCACCGACGCCGAAGAAGCCGGTGAGGAACCCCACCGCGAGTCCGGTGAGCACCACCTTGACGACGAGCACCGTCCGGCCGCGCCGTCTGCCCTGGGCACGTCTCCCCTGTTCACCATGCAGGGCGGACTTGATGGCCGGGCGAGCACAGCTGAGCATTCCGCCTGCGGCCAGGATCATGACAGCGGAGAAGCCGAGGAGCAGGACAGGTTCATCGACGCGGCGGTTCAGTGCGGTCCCGGCGAAGGCGGCGGCGATTCCGGCGACACCGAAGGCGATGCCGATACGCCAGTGGACATGTCCGGAGCGGGCGTGGTCGGCGGCACCGACGATCGCGGTGAGCCCGACGATGACGAGGCTGCTGGTTGTGGCGTCCTGGGCACTCTGGCCGAGCAGGTAGACCAGGGCCGGGACGGTGAGGATCGCCCCGGCGCCGCCGAGACCGCCGAGGACCATGCCGATGAGCAGGCCAAGTCCGACGGCGGCCAGGATGATCACCGGGTGATCTCCGCGCGGCCATCGCCGATGGTCGAGGTCAGCCGGTATCCGTCGCGGGCGGAGAACTCGGCGCTGACGGTGAACCGGTCGCCGCGGACGAGGGTATGCCGCCACTCGGCGGGCTGATCGTCCGAATAGGCGAGGCGGTCGATGACGAAGGCGGCAACGCCGACGCCGATCCCCAGCAGAGCGCGTTCTGCGGCGGTGGGGACGACAGCGCGGAGCTGCTCACGCCCTCCGGAGAGCTGGACGCCGCAGCGGCGAGCAAGCTCGTCGTAGAGGGCGGTGTGGGTGAAGTCAGCCTCGAGCAGGGGTGCCGCCAGCGCCGCCGGGAGCCAGACCCGGTCCACAGCGAGGGGTTCCTCGCCAGCCAAGCGCAGCCGTTCCAGATGAAACAGCGACGTGGACTCCGCGAACCCGAGGCGAGCGGCGACGATCTCATCGGTGCGCACGTCGAGCGCGCGCACGACGCTGCGCTGGACCTGTCCGGCCGCCTCGACCGAGGCGAACAGGCTGTAGAGGGCGCCCAGCGGCTGCTCGATCACCGAGGGCCGGGCCACCCGAGGTACCCGGCCACGCTGCGCCGTCACGATTCCCTCGGAGCGCAGCCGACGCAATGCCTCACGCACGGTGTGCCTGCTGACGGCATATTCGGCGACCAGGGTCAGCTCGCCGGGGAAGGTGTCGGTGAACTCGTTGGCGTCCAGACGTCGCCGCAGGTCAGCATGGACCTGTGCCCACAAAGGCAGTGCGCTGGCGCGGTCGATGGCGCGCGGGCGTGACATGAGTATAATGTACGGTCATTAGTACATTACGGCAAGAGACGACGGGAGCACGGCGGTGGTGGTGGTGGTGAACGTCGAGGTGGTGGAGACCAGCGAACTGGGCGACCGCAGCTACATCGCCCACGACGGGGTCACCGCGGTGGTCATCGACCCCCAGCGGGACCTGGACCGAATCGAGGCAGTGCTGGCGGACAAGGGCCTGACCTGCGCTGTGGTGCTGGAGACCCACGTGCACAACGACTACGTCACCGGCGGGTACGAGCTGGCTCGGCAAACCGGCGCAAGGTACGTGCTTTCCACGGCGGATGAGGTGGACTTCGACCGGCACGGGGTGCGCGACGGGGACGAGGTGACCGCCGGGCGGCTGCGGATCCGCGTTGTAGCCACCCCCGGGCACACCGACACCCACCTCGCCTACGTCATCAATGCGCCTGCCGACGCCCCGCCCGAGCCATCGGCGGTGTTCACCGGCGGCTCACTGCTCTACGGCAGTGTCGGACGCACCGACCTGGTCGATCCGGCCCGGACCGAGGAGCTCACCCGCGCCCAGTTCCGCTCCGCCCAGCGGCTGGCCGACCTGCTCGGTGACGACGCCCGGGTGTTCCCCACCCACGGCTTCGGCAGCTTCTGCTCCGCCGGGTCGACCAGCGGCGGCGCGAGCAGCACCATGGGGCAGGAACGGGCCCGCAACGAAGCCTTGACCGAGTCCGACGAAGACGCCTTCGTGACGCGCCTGATCGCCGGGCTGACCGACTATCCGCGCTATTACGCCCACATGGACGCCCGTAACCGCCACGGCCCCGGACCGGCGGATCTGTCGGCTCCGGTGCCGGTGCAGCCCGATGAGCTGCGCAAGCGCATCGCGGCTGGACAGTGGGTGGTCGACCTGCGCGACCACACCGCCTACGCCGCCGAGCACCTGGCTGGCAGCATCGGGATCGCGTTAGGTCGGCAGTTCTCCACCTACCTGGGCTGGCTGATCCCGTGGGGCACCCCGCTCACCCTGATCGGCGACAGCGCCGAGCAGGTCGCCGACGCCCAGCGCCAGCTGGTACGCATCGGCATCGATCGCCCCGCAGGCGCCGCGATCGGCTCCCCCGGCGAGCTCGCGGCCGGAGACGAGTTGCGCTCCTATCGGCGGGCAACCTTCTCCGACCTCGCCGCAGAGGACATTCCGGCGACGACGGCCAGCCCGAGTGAGCCCGACGATGCTGCGAGGTGCGGTACCGGGCCGGTGGTGCTCGACGTGCGCCGCGACGACGAGCGGACGACTGGGCATGTGCCCGGGTCGGTCCACGTGCCGCTGCACTCTCTTCTTGAGCGCCTTGATGACATCCCGGACACCCAGCTGTGGGTGCACTGCGCCAGCGGCGTCCGGGCCGCCATCGCCGCCAGCCTGCTCGACCGAGCCGGCCACGAGGTTGTCCTTGTCGACGACGAGTACACCACCGGCTGAGCCCCGAGTTGAGGCATCGGCCAGGCATATGGTTGCCCCGCAGTACCGCCGGTTGGGGAACAATTTTCAGGTAACGGTACGGTCCGTCGCGATCGCAGTCGGGTCGACATTCGGAGGGAGGCGAGGATGAAGAGCGCAGCACCCGGTGAGGTCACTGCCGCCGCCGCGGAGTCCGCGCTGGTCGGGCACGTCATCGACTTCGTCAGGTGGGTCGGGGACGGCCGCAAGTTGACGCAGAAGGGGGCCATCACCCTGGCCGATGCCCGGGTTCTCGTCGACCGGTTGGACACCGGGGACGAGATCGACCCCGCGATCGGCGAGCGAGTGTTCAAGACCAGGTCGAGTGTGGAGCTGCTGGGTCTGGCCCTGATCGTGGAGTGGGCCAAGGCGGCGCGGCTGGTGCGGGTCGTCCGCAGTCGGCTGGTGCCGGTGAAGAAGGCCGCCGCGCTGCTCGACCGCCCGGCGGAGCTGTGGATGGCGCTGTTCGAGGTGTTCGGGCGGCTCGGCCCCGCGTTCCTGCCCTGGGGGTGGGGCGAGTCCTTCCTGCGCCGGGAGTTCGCCGCAGGCTCCGATGCACTGCTGTCCGCGCTGCACGGCCGCGAAGGCGTGGTCGGCCTGGACGAGCTGCGTGATCTGGTGTGGCACACCGTGACCGCGTGCTACGTGCTCGATGACGCCACCGAGCAGCAGCTGGACACGGCCCGCCGGATGAACGACCGCGACGTCCGGCGCACGCTCGACACGCTGGCCAGGCTGGGTGCGGTGACGCTGACCGAGGACTCCGCCGAGCTGACCGGGGCCGGGCGGGACGGGACTCGTCGCCTGCGGGGAGAGCCTGAGCCCGGCGATCCCGTCCACCAGATCACCGTCACGCTGGCCGAGGTGGCCGATCCCCCCGTGTGGCGACGGCTGCTGATCCCGGCCGCGATGCCGCTCAGCAGGCTGCACGACGTGATCCAGACGGCGATGGGCTGGCAGGACTACCACCTGCACAGCTTCACCGACGGCAACCGCAGCTACGGCCTCCCGGACCCGGAGCTCGCATTCACCGACGAGCGCTCGGTGCGGTTCGGCGACCTCGACCTCGACCGCGTCATCCGCTACACCTACGACTTCGGCGACGGCTGGGAGCACGAGATCGTCGTCGAGGCGCCCGGGACGGCCGAGCCGGGCCGACGGTATCCCCGATGCATCGGCGGAGGAGGAGCCTGCCCGCCGGAGGACAGCGGCGGGCCGACGGGCTATGAGCGTCTCCGGGAGGTTCTCGCCGATCCGGGTGACGCGGAACACGACGACATGGTGATGTGGATGGGCCTGAAACACGCCTCCGAGTTCGATCCGGCCGCCTTCGACATCGAACTGGTGAACCGCAGGCTCGTCGCGCTCAGCGC
>JBQTGW010000093.1:0-45504 GCA_052390495.1 Pseudonocardiales bacterium | reverse complement strand
GGGGGCCGGCGCCCCCCCACCACACCCCCCCCAACACCCCCCCCCCTACCCCCCCCCCCCCACACCCCCGGGTGGGGCGGGGGTGGCCACACCCCCCCCCCCCCCACTCACGGGGCAACGCCCAGAGCGTCGCGCGTAGGATGGCGTTTGTGCCTCTCCGCCCTGACACCATCGGCAGCAGTGAGGTCCGGCCGGAGGAGCTGGAGCAGTATCGCCGGGAGCTCACCGGCTACTGCTACCGAATGCTTGGCTCCGGTTTCGAGGCCGATGACGCCGTGCAGGACACGATGGTGCGGGCCTGGCGGGGCACATCAACGGCTTCGAGGGTCGGTCGTCGGTGCGGTCGTGGCTGTACCGCATCGCCACGAACGTGTGCCTGGACATGGTGCGGGGGCGCCAGCGCCGGGCCCGGCCGATGGACTTCGGGCCGTCTTCGACGGCCGACTCGTTCACCGGTGCCACGCGCCCCGAGCATGCCTGGGTGTCCCCGGTCCAGGACGCCCGCGTACTGCCCGGCGACGGTGACCCCGCCGAGCAGGCGGTGTTGCGGGAGACCGTCCGCCTGGCGTTCGTCACCGCGCTGCAGTACCTGCCCGCCCGGCAGCGGGCGGTGCTGATCCTGCGCGAGGTCCTGCGCTGGCAGGCCACGGAGGTGGCTGAGCTGCTCGAGACCAGCGTGGCGTCGGTCAACAGCGCGCTCCAGCGAGCCAGGGCCACCCTCGCGGCTCGCGATGTCAGTGAAACCGGAGCCGCCCACCCGCTCACGGTGGACGCCGACCAGCAGGAGCTGCTCGCCCGCTACGTGGATGCCTTCGAACGCTACGACATCGACTCGCTCGTCTCGTTGCTGCACGACGACGCCGTCATGTCCATGCCGCCGTACAACTTCTGGCTGCGCGGGCCGGTCGAGATGGGCCGGTGGTTCCTCGGACAGGGCAGCGGATGCCGTGGCTCGCGCCTGGTGGCGACCTCAGCCAACGGCTGCGCCGCATTCGGCTCGTACCGCCCCGATGCTCAGGGTGGCCACCAGCCGTTCGCCCTCCAGGTCATCGAGATCTCAGGTGACCGGATCGTCGGGCACCACAACTTCCTCGACACCAACCTGTTCGCCGCCTTCTGTCTCCCCGCCCGCCTCGAACCCTGGGATCTCACCCAGGCCAAGCAGGTCGAGCAGTTCCGACAGCTCCCCGCAGACCTCGAACAGCCGGATCGAGCAGTCCAGACGCCGGGCGGCGAGCCGCAACCGCATCAGCTCGTCCACCACGGCCAGGTCGGGACGGCCCTGCCCGGTCAGCGGCCAGCTCGCCACCTCGGCGTCACCGCTGGCGAGCACCACCATCGCGTAGGTGTCCCGTCGCAGCACGTAGCTAGGACGGCCGTGGACAGCGGAACTCATCGCCACCACCGATGAGTTCCGTATCGCTGCGTGGTCTACCCATCGAGACCAAAGACCAAAGGCAGAACCAATCCGACAGGAGAGCACGATGACTCTCCCACGTCCGGGCCGCCTCCGGCGCTGACGTCGACTGAACTAGACGCCAGGTGGTCGACCTCTGATCTGTAACGGTGTTATAGTTTCGTCTATGGCGACAGATCCGGTTGGAGGCGCGCCGTGGAAGCAACAAGCGGGATGATGAGCACTGTGGACGAGGAGAACTCGCGGGCGCCGATGCGGGCCGCGGACGTCGATCGCGAGAGAGTCGCGGAGCAGTTGCGCTTGGCGCACGCCGAAGGCCGTCTCGACCTTGCCGAATACGACGAGCGAGTGCAGCAGGCATGGGCGGCCCGGACCTATGGTGAGCTCACAGCGCTCACCGCCGACCTGGTACCGGCTGCTGTGGCCACCTCCCACGGGCGCGGCCACGAGGTGCACCATCGTTCGCGCTGGCGCGGGAATGCTGCCGCCTGGCTGAGCGTCAGCGTGATCAACATACTGATCTGGGGCATCGTGTCGCTGGCCACCCTGAGCTGGATCTACCCGTGGTGGATCTGGGTGGCCGGCCCGTGGGGCGCGGTGCTGCTGACGGGCTGGATCACGGAGCGGGTGGGCGGCGCGAAGCCGTCACAGTGAGCGCGGCGGGCGAGCGAGGGACTGAGCCCGGTTTGGAGTCGGGCGTGACCTCGACGTAAGCTGTGACGTCGGCGCGAGTATCCGCGTCGGTTCCTTGCGTGTCTGCAGGTATCTGCGCAGGCCTCCTGCTCAGCAGTGCGTTCCTCGCACCCGCCTCCCGCACGTCTCGGAGCTGGCGCGTGCCCGCGTCGTGACAAGGTCGTTGACCCGCTGGGGCGGGCAGCGGCGTGGCGAATCGGCAGGAACGCGGAGGATATGGGTAAGAAGGACGGCGCCATCGAGGTCGAGGGTCGGGTGGTCGAGCCACTTCCCAACGCGATGTTCCGCGTCGAATTGGAGAACGGTCATCGTGTACTTGCGCACATCAGCGGCAAAATGCGCCAGCACTATATCCGCATCCTGCCCGAGGACCGGGTGGTCGTCGAGCTCTCGCCCTACGACCTCTCGCGGGGCCGCATCGTCTACCGCTACAAGTAACCAGTACCCCCGTCAAGCACGGCGGGGCCGGACACAACTGAAGGCCCGGGACTGTGTATTGGTCCTGCGACCAGGAGAGATGACGTGAAGGTCCAGCCGAGCGTCAAGAAGATCTGCGACAAGTGCAAGGTGATCCGCCGCCACGGCGTGGTCATGGTGATCTGCGAGAACCTGCGCCACAAACAGCGCCAGGGCTGAGCAGCGCACGACGTCGCCGGTCCACGGCGCACCGAAGACCTCCCCGTGCCAGCCGATCCAACCGGGATCGGTGCACCCCCGGACTTCAGGCCGGGGCCCGCGGACAACGACCACTGAGTCGTTGTCAGGCGGGACGGACGGGGAGCAGACCTGGAGACGACGAGACAGGAGAGACAGCCGAATATGGCCCGACTCGCCGGCGTCGACCTCCCCCGCGAAAAGCGGATGGAGATCGCGCTGACCTACATCTACGGCATCGGCCGTACCCGCTCGCACGAGATCCTGGGCGCGACCGGGGTCAGCCCCGACTTGCGCTCCAAGGATCTCTCCGACGAGGACCTCGTCAGGCTGCGGGATTACATTGAGGACAACTACAAGGTCGAAGGTGACCTCCGCCGCGAGGTTCAGGCCGATATTCGCCGGAAGATCGAGATCGGCTGCTACGAGGGCCTGCGGTGGCGCCGCGGGCTGCCCGTGCGTGGTCAGCGGACCAAGACCAACGCCCGTACCCGCAAGGGCCCGAAGAAGACGGTCGCCGGCAAGAAGAAGGCCGGGAAGAAGTAAACCGGTCCCGGGCCAGGCCCCGCCGGTACAACAGACCCCCCAAGACTTTGTAGGAGTGCACACCGCATGCCACCTAGGGCACGAACAGCTGCGGGCACCAAAAAGGTGCGGCGCAAGGAGAAGAAGAACGTCGCGCATGGTCACGCGCATATCAAGTCGACGTTCAACAACACGATCGTTTCGATCACCGATCCGACCGGAGCCGTGATCGCGTGGGCCTCCGCAGGCCACGTCGGGTTCAAGGGCTCCCGTAAGTCCACCCCCTTCGCCGCGCAGATGGCCGCCGAGAGCGCGGCCCGCAAGGCGGCCGAGCACGGTATGAAGAAGGTTGACGTCTTCGTCAAGGGCCCTGGTTCGGGCCGGGAGACGGCGATCCGCTCGCTGCAGGCCGCCGGCCTGGAGGTCGGCACCATCCAGGACGTGACACCACAGCCGCACAACGGCTGTCGGCCACCGAAGCGACGCCGGGTCTGAGGCGCGGGAAGGAGCAGCACGAAGATGGCTCGATACACCGGTCCCGTGACCCGCAAGTCGCGTCGGCTCAAGACCGATCTGGTCGGCGGTGACCAGGCATTTGAGCGCCGTCCCTACCCCCCTGGCCAGCACGGCCGGGCGCGGATCAAGGAGAGCGAGTACCTCCTGCAGATGCAGGAGAAGCAGAAGGCTCGCTTCACCTATGGCGTCATGGAGAAGCAGTTCCACCGGTACTACGTGGAGGCCAACCGCCGCCCCGGTAAGACCGGTGACACGCTGCTGCAGATCCTGGAGTCCCGGCTGGACAACGTGATCTACCGGGCTGGCCTGGCCCGCACCCGGCGCCAGTCGCGCCAGCTGGTGACCCACGGGCACTTCCTGGTCAATGGCCAGAAGGTGGATGTGCCCAGCTTCCGGGTGTCTAAGTTCGACATCATCGATGTCAGGCCGAAGTCGGTGCCGACCCTGCCGTTCGTGGTGGCCAAGGAGTCCCTCGGTGACCGCCCGGTGCCTGCGTGGCTGCAGGTGGTCCCCGCCACGATGCGGGTGCTGGTGCACCGGCTGCCGGAGCGGGCGCAGATCGACGTGCCGCTGCAGGAGCAGCTGATCGTCGAGCTATATTCCAAGTAACCTGGCCAACGGCGTCAAATAGCGGGCGCCAGAGGAGGAACATCACTCATGCTCATCACCCAGCGACCCACCCTCTCCGAAGAGCAGCTTGTCGATACCCGTTCCCGGTTCGTCATCGAGCCGCTGGAGCCGGGTTTCGGCTACACCCTGGGCAACTCGCTGCGCCGGACCCTGCTCTCGTCCATCCCCGGAGCGGCGGTCACCAGCATCCGCATCGACGGTGTGCTGCACGAGTTCACCACCGTGCCCGGAGTCAAAGAGGACGTCACCGACATCATCCTCAACCTCAAGGAGCTCGTGGTCAGCTCCGAGGAGGACGAGCCGGTGACGATGTATCTGCGTAAGCAGGGCCCCGGGGACGTTATGGCGGATGACATCGTGCCGCCCACCGGAGTGACGGTGCACAATCCTGATCTGCATATCGCTACCCTGAACGCGAAGGGCAAGCTGGAGATCGAACTGGTCGTCGAGCGTGGCCGTGGCTACGTGCCCGCCGCCCAGAACAAGGCGTCGGGTGCGGAGATCGGCCGGATTCCGGTGGATTCCATCTATTCACCGGTCATGCGGGTGACCTACAAGGTCGAGGCGACCCGGGTCGAGCAGCGCACCGACTTCGACAAGCTGATCCTGGACGTGGAGACCAAGCCGTCGCTCACCCCGCGGGACGCGCTGGCTTCGGCGGGTCGCACGCTGGTTGAGCTGTTCGGGCTGGCCCGTGAGCTCAATGTGGAGGCCGAGGGCATCGAAATCGGCCCCTCACCCGCCGAAGCGGACACGATCGCCGCGTTCGCGATGCCCATCGAGGACCTGGATCTCACTGTCCGGTCCTACAACTGCCTCAAGCGTGAAGGCATCCACACCGTCGGTGAGCTGGTCAGCCGCAGTGAGGCGGACCTGCTGGACATTCGCAACTTCGGGGCCAAGTCCATCGACGAGGTGAAGCTGAAGCTGGCCAGCCTCGGCCTGCAGCTCAAGGACAGCCCGCCCGGTTTCGACCCCTCGGTCGCAGCGGCGGACTTCCCGGTCGAGGGCTGGACCGAAGGCAGCACCAATGGAACCGACAACGGCACCGACTACGGCACCGACGACGGACAGGACTACGCAGAAACGGAGCAGTTGTAGATGCCTACGCCGACCAAAGGCGCCCGGCTCGGCGGGTCCCCGGCCCATGAGCGGCTGATGCTGGCCAATTTGGCCACCGCGCTGTTCACACACGGCCGGATCACCACCACCGAGACCAAGGCCAAGCGGCTGCGTCCGTACGCCGAGCGGCTGATCACCAAGGCTCGTAAGGGGGACCTGCACAATCGTCGCGAGATCATGCGGGTGATCCGGGACAAGGACGTGGTGCACAAGCTCGTCGCGGAGATCGGCCCGCATTTCGCGGAACGGCCGGGTGGCTACACCCGGATCATCAAGACGATGCCCCGCAAAGGTGACAATGCTCCGATGGCGATCATCGAGCTGGTCCCCGAGCGCACTGTGGCCGCCGAAGCCGAGCAGGCCCGAGGAAGCCGATTCGCCAAGGATCAGCCGAAGCAGCCGAGCGCCGTAGCTGCGGCGCCCAGCACTGTAAAAGCCCCAGCTGCTGACACCGATGTCGCCGACACTCCTGTCGCTGACAGCGCAGCGTCCGACACCGCAGTCGCCAACACCGCAGTCGCCGATGCAGCGGTTGCTAATACCGAGGCGGCTACTCCCGACCATGCGGAGGCCCCCGCACCGGAGAACTCCGGCACCAAGGAGGCTGCGGGCGGCGAGACTGCGCCGGAAGGCGGCTCGCCGTCCGAAGCATCTCGGGGCAAGGTCGAGCCCTGACCCCGAGTAGCACGCCGCAGGAGCCCGCCGCCCCCACCGGGGACGGCGGGCTCCTGCGCTACCGGCTCGACATCCGCTACGACGGGGCCGACTACTCCGGGTGGGCTCGCCAGCCGGCCCGGCGCACCGTCCAAGGGGTGTTGGAGCACGCGCTGAGCACCCTGCTGCGGGTCCCGGCGGCGCTGACCGTCGCCGGGCGCACCGACGCCGGGGTGCACGCCAGTGGTCAGGTCGCCCACCTCGATGTGCCGTCCGGATCGATGCTCCCCGACGAGTTGGCTCGCCGGTTGGCCCGGCTGCTGCCGGCCGACGTCCGAGTGCCCACAGTTCGGGAAGTGCCGGGCAGCTTCGACGCCCGCTTCTCCGCCCTGCGCCGTCACTACCGGTATCGGATCTGCGATGCACCGTGGGGAGTCGACCCGCTGCGTCGCCACGACACCCACGCCCATCACCGCCGCCTCGACGTTGCGGCCATGAATGCGGAAAGTGCCCCACTGCTCGGCGAGCACGACTTTGCGGCTTTTTGCCGCCACCGCGAAGGCGCCACCACGGTGCGCACCCTCCAGCGCCTGGAGTGGACTCGTGACGAGCCGCACCTGCTGGTCGCCCACGTCGCGGCTGACGCCTTCTGCCATTCGATGGTGCGCAGCCTGGTGGGCGCGTTGCTAGCGGTGGGGGAGGGCAGGCGCCCCCCCGGCTGGCCTGCCGATCTGCTGCACCGCACTGTCCGCGCCAGCGAGATCACCGTGGCACCCGCGCACGGCCTGGCGTTGGTCCGCGTCGACTACCCCGCCGATCATGAGCTGGCTGCCCGCGCCGAGCAGACCCGCGCGCTGCGTACCTCCGTTCCGCGCCAGGAGGTCATCGCCGTCCCTTGGATGCGATCGTGATCGATGTGGCCGCTGCGCTCGACGCAAGCACCGCACCGCACCGGATGCTCGATCGGCACGGTGCCGTGGCCCAGGTCTGGTTGGACAGGCTGCCAGCGCTGGTCGAGGACCTGTGCATACGGTGGTGCCTGCGCACCACGGCGGTGCTCGCTGGCGGCACCTCGGTGGTCCTGCGGTGTCTGCGCGAGGAGGGCTCCGATGCGTTTCTCAAGGTCGTGCCGGACGTCGAGATCGCCCGGATCGAGGCGATCGCGCTGCGCGCATGGGATGGACACCCTGGGGTGGTCGGGTTGCTCGACGCCGACCTCGACCGGGGCGCGCTACTGCTGGAGGCGATTGAGCCCGGTCTCGCGCTGAGCGAGCGGGACGGAACGATGCCCTGGGATGCCGTGACCGCACTGCTGCGACAACTCCCTGTCGACCCTCCGCCGGACACTCTGCTGCCGTCCCTGGCCGAACGGGTGGACGCCCGCTGATCGGACTAGGTGAGTTGGCGCGCCAGCTCCATGAGCACGAAACCTTCCAGTAGCGGCCCGAACGCGCTACCGGGGTGGAGTAGTCGGCCTGCGTCGGCGTCCAGGAGATTCGCGGCCACCCCGGAGTCGACCATGGCGACCTTGGGCGTGCCGATCGCCCGGGTGCTCAGGTTCCGGGACCAAGCTGGTATCCGCTTGATCAGGAACACCTCTTCCAGGAGGTCGAGGTAGCGGCCCACCGTTCGGTGCGTGAGGCGGACGTCGTTGCCGAGGGCGCTGGCGACGAGTAGCTGCCCGGACCGGGCAGCCAGCAGCCGGATCAGGGCACGCATCTCGTTGGTGCGTTCGATCTCCGAGAGCTGGCTGACGTCCCGGCTGATCAGGTCTGCGACGTAGGAGTCGAGGAACCGCTCTCGTCGGCGTGCCGCGACAGCAGCCGACCGAGCGGAGACTGGGGGATGGACGCCACCTGGCCAGCATCCCACAAACCATGGTCAACGCCTATCCTGCCGCAAGATCAACGCGTATCCTACCGCTTCAGTCGTGCGTATCCTGCCGCTTCAGTCGTGCGTATCCTGCCGCTGACCACGCACCCACCCATCCTGCCTCAAGACATATCGGCTGCTCAGTCACCGCCACCGTCACCGTCGGTGATGACCCCTCCGGTGTGGCGGTCTCCCCGGACGGACGCCACGCCTACATCACCCACTCCGGCTCCGACTCAGTATCGGTGATCGACATTGAGTGCAGGTTGATAGACTGCTGGTTCGCTGGGTGATCAAGTTGTGGAATGCCTGTCGCTGACCCCCACAACGCCACAGGGTGCCGTGGCATAGAACGAGCGACTCGACGTTCTTTGACGTCGGCCACCGGCCGAACGACCACAGCAGGCCAAGAAACCTCAACGAAGATCAGATCCGGCGAGACGATCGAGGTAACCAAGTACGGTCGGGTCGTCGCCGTGTTGGTCCGCCTCCCCGCAGGCGGAGCCGGTACGACGAGTTGGTGACCCAGAGCGTGATCCGTCCCGCAGCGCGGGGGTTGACCACCGATGACCTGGATAAGTTCGCTCGCATCCGTGTGCCAGACGACGCTGCCCCGCTGGCGCTCCGGAGCTGGGGGGTATCGGCGTGGGGCTCAGGTGTCGATCAGAAAGACCGGGATGGGGAAGTCCTCGTAGAGGTCGGGCCTGGTGGTCGCGACGGCCCGGCCGACTGGCCAGGAACGGCCCGGCAGGGCTTGGTGGATGGTGTGCGCGGTGGCCAGGTCGCGGCCGGGCAGGGTCGCACCGATCTCGATGATGTCGGCGGGCGACAGACTCACCGGGTGCAGCGAGTCGAGCTCGTCCACCACCCAGCGGGCCACGCCCGGTCGCTGAACGTCGGCGTCAAACAGACACACGACGGAGGTGTAGAGCGCCCGGTGGTAGTCACGGGCGGTCTCGACGAGGTATGCGACATCCTGGACGTTGTCGTAGGCGGCGACCAGCGCGGTGGTATCCAGCAGGAAACCGACGGGGAACAGCGGGGTCACGCGCTGGTCTGTAGGGTTCGGGTCAGGATGTCGGTTTCCTGCCGCTGGATCGCGGCCAGTTTGGTCTCGAAGCGCTGCCGCAGCTGCTCGCGCTCCTGCGGACTCGGGTGGTAGCCGCGGGCGGCCAGGGCAGCGCGGATGCGCTCGCGCTCGGCGTCGATCTGGGCCTGGCTCGGGTGTTGCTGGGTCAGCAGTTCCAGCAGGGCGCCGATGCTCAGCCCCTGTTCCTTAGCCAGCTCGGCGAGCCGGTCCCGGGTCCAGCTCGTGACCTTGATCGTGGCATCAGCAGCCATACACCGCACCATACACCGATCACTACACCAAGCTCGACCAGCTTGACCTTCTCCAGCGGCATCTTGATGTCGTCGGGCAGGTCGGGCAGCCAGGTCTGGGCCATCACCGACGGGTTACCCAGCACCCGCCAGCGCGCCGTGGACGACTGAATCGTCTCCCAGAGCCAGGCCCGCTGGTCGGGGCCCAGGGCCGAGCGCGACGGGTCCTTCATCGCGTCGCCGGCCACGGGCTCATCACGGCGCGACCGGGTCTCGATGAGGATGAGCTCGGCCAGCGGGCCGAGAGGGATCGACCGCCACACCCGCAGCGGGTCGTCGGGGTCGGGATTGCGGATGGGCAGCCACTCGTAGCGGGCCTGGAACGATGATCGGGTGGCGCAGGTGCAAGGCCCGCACGTCAGGGTCTCGGCGGTACTGGCGGTAGCGGACCCGGTAGTCGGCGAGGGTGACGCACTCGTGCCGGGTGCCAACTCGTCGCGCCGACTCGTCGGCGGAGTTGAGGTGGCCCCGTGGCTCGTCCTCGAGCTGCTCCAGCGCCGCCCCGGTCAGCAGGCGCGGTGGAGTGTTGAGCTCGACGTTGAACTGGCCGAACTCGGTCTGTGCGGCGGAGAGCGCTTGGCGATCCGGCCTCCATATCATCAGGCTGGTGCACCAAACAGATCTCCCAAATACGCGTTGAGTGCTGGCGTGATTGGCTAGGCTCCCCCCGTGCCTGCTAGTGATGATATTGAGACCCGGCTGACGGTCGTCGAACGCGAGATCGCCCGGTTCCGCGAGCGGCTGGCTCTGACCGACGCCGTAGCGGGATCAGCCCACGTACTGGCCGCCGGTGCCGATCGGGAGCTCTCCGAGGCCCGCGCCGAGCGACTCTCCCACACCCAGGTGCTCAACGCCCTGCGGGAGACCCAGTTGGAACACGGTAAGGCGATCATGGCGCTCCAGCGTGACGTGAGTGGCCTCCAACGTGAGGTACGCGAGGGTTTCGCCGTGCTGGGTACCGGCATGGCGCAGATCACCGCGCTGCTGACGAATCTCGGCCGTTCGGAAGGTGGAGCGGGTTAGTGCAGTCCACTACGTAGTACTCCAGCCAGCGACGCGGTGTGCTCGGCGATCGTCCAGGCGTTCTTGCGCGGCAGATCACTCATCAGCCCGGCGATGTACTTGGCGGCTTGGCGAAACGGCTCCACCCGGCTGAACAACCCACCCAGCCGACCATGCAGCTCCGCGAGGTTCTCCCCAGCCAGCTCAGCCTCTACCATGACGGCGGCGGCCGCCTCCAGATCGTCTTGCCTCACAACTCGATGATCACCAAGGCGGCCGCCCTCGTTACACGTCCCCCACCAAGGTCACGAAGTGCGGCTGCCGGAGTAGGTTGAATCCAGGCTCTCGGACAGGGCGATCACACGGTATACAGGGCGAGCTTGCTGTGCAGGCTGGATGCGAGGTGCTGGAGGTCATCCGGGTCGCTGGTGACTACCAGAGCGTCCAGCCGCAGCGCGGTGACCACTACCAGCGCGTCGATGACGTCGGAGCTACCGGCTCGGCCACAGATCGCCCCCGCTGCCTTGCCGAGTTCTTCGGTATCCGGTACCACCCTGCAGCCTCGCAAGAGCCGGGAGAGGTTCGCGTGCGGTGTGCCACGCCATGCTTGGGCCAGCACCATGACCGGGACGATCGGCCGGATTCCACCGGCGATGCTCTGCTCGTGCAATGCCCACAAGTTACGGTGACGTCGTTCGGCGGCCAGCAGCGCGCCGGTGTCGTAGACGAGTCCTGACATCTAGCTGGCGGCCCGCTGTGGCGGGACAACCCCGGAGTCGATGAGGACCTGACGCGCGTGCGCCCGCTCCGCGTCGGTCAGCACGCCGTTCTCAGCCTCGAACTCCGCTACCGCGGCCAGTCCGTCGGTGATCGCGGCCTGCTCCGCGGCGGCGCGCTCGGCGGCCCGAGCGAGCCATACGGAGACCGGCAGCCCGGCGGCCTCGGCGGCAGTGCGGATCACGTTCTCCACCTCAGCGGGAACCGAAATCGACAGCCTGCTAGCACTCATGCGCTGAGGCTACCACCAGTATTACTGAAGTAACATGCGATCTTCGGCTATGCGGGGCGGCCCAGGTAGGCGAGTAGGCGGGTCTGGTCGTCGGCGCCGGGTGGCGGGTCGACGGCGGGTCCGCAGGTTCCCTCGGTGCGAATCGCGTCGCCGAACAGTTTGACGCTCTCCCACAGCCGGGCCAGCTCCCAGGGGTCGATTCGTTCGTCCTGCCCGGTGGCGCGGGCGAGGTCCCAGCCGAGGACGTGGCGAACGAGGTCCCGCACGTTCCAGTCGGTGCACGGCGTGGCGGCGCTCCAGCGGTCGGGCGGGATAGCCGTGATCTTGTCGGCGAAGGCGGCGGACAGCTGCCGGTAACGGTCGGATACGTCCAGGGCCGGCTCTGCGTGGTGATCGATGACATGGTGATCCGGCGGTACCGGCTTTACGATGCCGTCGAGCTGGCCGGCCGTGGTGGCACCGTCGGCTGGGCGCAGCTGGCCGCCGAACTCGGTTACGCCGACCAGGCGCACTTGATTCGTGACTTCACCGCTACCGTGGGCACATCGCCTGCGGCTTACGTCCGCGCCGCCCGAGGATGAACGCGCAGATGAGTACGAGCAGATCCCCAGCCGACGGATCGCCGTCCGAGAACGGCACCGCCGAGGTGCGGCGTTGGCACAGGTTCGTGCTGAGCGAAGACTGGGTGGCCACCGTCGTCGGGTTGGTGCTGCTCGTGCTGGTGCTTACCGGGGTCATCCCGGTGGGGCTGGTGCCGTGATGGCCGCGCCGGAGGAGAGTATCGAACGCGCGACGGCGCAGCGGGGAGCGGCGTCCGAGGGGGCGGGCGGTGGGTCGGCGTACGCCGGTACTGCCGCTGGCTGGATCGCGCTGGGAGTGCTGGTGGTGTTCGCGCTCGCCGGGCTGACCCGTTACCTGGAGACGGTGGTGCCCGAGGTCGCTGAGGGCACCTCGTGGGAGGACTTCGCGGCGGCCGTGGAGTACCCCGTGTACGCCATTGTGCTGGGGTTGCTGGGCAAATGCGGTGCTCACCGGCGCCGGCTTACGGGACCGGCTCGCGGCGGGGTTTCGCACCGAGTTCTTCATCAAGACCGGTCTGGTGCTGCTGGGCGCGTCGATCAACCTCTCGGTGATCGTGAGCGCCGCCGGACCGGCGCTCGTCCAGGCGGTGCTGTTGATCACCATTGTGTTCGGATTCACCTGGTGGCTGGGCGGCAAGCTGGGGCTGGACGACAAGCTGCGGGCGCTGCTCGCCTCGGCGGTCTCGATCTGCGGGGTCAGCGCGGCGATCGCGGCGGCGGGTGCGGTGCAGGCGAAGAAGGAGCAGCTCGCCTATACCGCGAGCCTGGTGATCGCGTTCGCACTGCCGTCGATCTTCATCCTGCCCTGGGCGGCGCAGGCGCTGGGCCTGCCCGACCCGGTGGCCGGGGCCTGGATCGGCGGCAACATCGACACCACCGCCGCGGTCACCGCGGCCGGTGCGCTCGCCGGGGAGGACGCGCTGCAGATCGCGTCCATCGTCAAGGTCACTCAGAACGCGCTGATGGGCGTTGTCGCGGTGGTGCTCACCGCGTACTTCCTGCGGACCTGGTTTTTCATCCTGGCGTTCGTGTCCATCGGGCTGGAGTTCCGAGTGGCGTCGCTGCGGCAGGCCGGCTGGCGTCCGGTCGGGGTGTTCGCCGCCGCGACCGGGGTGAACCTGGTCGTCGCCCTGGGCCTGGCCACGTTGCTGTTCAGCTCGTTCCAGCTCGCGCCATCCTGAGCTTGCCCTTGAAGATAGGGCGATCACACGGCGGGACAACCTCGGCTGCATCAGCTCGCCGCAGGCCAGCACCTCCGCGCCTGGCCATTGCCCGATCTGCTGGCCGACACCGATGTCGAGCTCGTCGTGGCCCAGGTAACCGGCATCGACGTCGAGCGGCAGACCGTGGCGCTGGATGCGCCGCCACACACCGTGGACTTACGACACGCTGGTGTACGCGCTGGGCAGCACGGCAGATGTCGGCACCGTGCCCGGGGTGGCCGAGAACTGCTTCACCGTCGCGGCGGCACCGAGTCGCGAATGTTCTGCCAGACCGGGATGCCGATGGGCCAGCACGTCGCGGGCATCATCGCCAACCGGCTCACAGGAAGCCGTTGCCTCCTTGGTGAGTGCCTATTTCTTCGTACGTGCGGGGTGGTACCCCGGTGGTGGGAGGTTTCCGGGGTACTGGGGTGGGTGTCGGGGGTCAGTCGAATTGGCCGGTGTGGATACCGGTGGTGAATGCGACCCACTGCGTTCGGGGGAGAATCAGGGCTGGTCCGGATGGGTTTTTACTGTCCCGCACGGCGTGGTGGTCGCCGTCCAGATCGGCGACCTCGACGCAGCTGTACTGCCCGTTGCTGCGACTGCTCTTGCGCCAGATGGCGCTCGACAGATCGGTTCGTTTCACTTTCCTAGCTCCCTTGCTACTTGGGTAATCATTTTCTGGGAAGCCGCCTCGTCTAGAGCCGATTCCCACATGTTAGCGAATGCCGCGTCGTAACGCGCGATCTCGTGCGGCTTGTCCAGGTACAGCTCTCCGGTCAGGCCCTCGACGTAGACCGTGGGTGGTTCGGTCTCCTCGCCGTTGCCGTTGAGCGGGAACCGCAGGATCTCGAACGGGCCCGACATGACGCCGCGGTGCAGTCCGGCGGCGAACGGCAATACCCGGATCGAAACGGTGGGCAGCGCTGCGGCTTCGATCAGCCGCTCAAGCTGCCGCACCATCACCGCAGGACCGCCGATCGGGCGGTGCAGGATGGCCTCGCTGAGCACGATCTCCAGCAGCGGCGGGGCGGTCACCCTGGTCAGCAGGGTTTGCCGGGCCATCCGGACGCTGACCCGCCGCTCGATCTCCGCGTCGTTCACGTCGGGATTGTCCGTTTGGATCACCGTGCGGGCGTAGTCCTCGGTCTGGAGTAGGCCGGGTATGAGCTCGGCCTCGTACTAGGCGAAGCGTGACGCTGCCTCCTCCAGGCCGATGTAGACATCGAAGTGTTCGGGGATGACGTCCCCGAACGAGTGCCACCAGCCGCGCGACTTGGTCTCCTTGGTCAAGGCCACGAGTGCCTCGGTGATGTCGGGCAGGGCGCCGTAGGCGCGGCACAGGGCCTGCACGTCGAGCTGGCGGGTACCGGTCCGGCCGCTCTCGATGCGCCAGATCTTGGGCTCGGACCACGCCAGTTCCTTGGCGACCGCCCGCACCGCCAGTCGGCTCTGGCCACGCAGTTCACGCAGTTTCCGGCCGAGCTGGCGCCGCGGCACCGTCGACCCGGTCGTGCCCTCGGTCGTCACACGATCCTCCTCGTGATGAAGTGAAGCGTACACCCGGAATGAAAGACTATCCGAACCCGCTTCGTAGTTACAAGAACCGGTTCACTCGAATTATAGCGAAACGGCAAAAAATGGTCTTGCACTGTGGTGTGAAACGCTGGTCTACTTCGGTCAGCCCCGGCGGATATGCATTGCCGAGGGCCATGGTCGGACCGGCGATGCTCGCCTCCCCCCGAGCCGCCGGTCCGGCCATTCAACTGCCGAGAGGGGCACCACGTGATGGACACTATGATGCAGCGGAAGAACGAAACCAACCGGGTAGTCGTGGATGGACGCCGCACCGACGATGGCACCTTGTGCAAGCTCGTCGCGATTCGCGAAATCGGCGGCGCATGGGAACTCCATCCGCACGGCGTGAAAAAATTCGGAGTACGCCTGGAAAGGAGGATGCGGTCGCGGTGGCAAAGGCTATTCTGGCGAATGCCTCGTGAAGACCTCGCCCACCCCCACTGCGCTCTCGGCGGCGTCCGATTCCTTGCTCGTCTTCCGGGGTACCGGTAGCTTCGTCTCATGAGACCGGTGTCCCCAGGGCGTGTCGCAAACTGGATCTGTTCATGAGTAGTGGACTGCATGTGTTGCTGGTCGTCGTTCACCTGACGGTGGCGGCCAGCTGGCTGGGGTCGATGGCTTACAGCCTGACCGTGGTCCAGCCCAAGGTGGACAAGTTCTTTCCGGACGAGGAGCGCCGTGAGGAGTTTCTCGTCCTGCTGGCGCACGGCAACCGGTGGAAGGTCGTCGGCCTGATCGCCGTGCTCATCGCCACGGGTCTCGCCGTGGCCCTCACCTCGAGCGGCTTGGTGACGATCGGATACGCCGTCTCGCTCGTGCTCTACACGATCGCTGCCGGTATTTTCTGGCACGTGTCCTGGCGGCACTGGCCGGCTCGCATCTTCGCGATCGCCCAGGAAATCACCGGTTTTCGACGCCGGTTGCGGCTCCTCGCGGCGACGATGCTCCTGTTGGTCGGCGCGGCCTTTGTGACGGCATTGAGCGTCAGTGTTGATGTGACATAGTGATGCGCGTGGTCATTGCCGGTTCCAGCGGGCTGATCGGCACAGCGCTGCGGCGGTCCTATGAACGCGAAGGGCACACCGTCGTGCGGCTGGTCAGACGAGAGCCCCGTGCGCCGAACGAAGTGCAGTGGGATCCTTGTTCTAGCACGTCAAAGCCTGGGTTACTCGACGGTGCCGACGTCGTCGTCAACCTGGCCGGCGCCAATATCGGCGGGCAGCGCTGGACCCGCGAGTACCGGGAGGTCATCCTGCGGAGCCGGACCGATACGGCCCGGACGCTTGCGGTCTCGGCCGCATTGGCCGTAGTGCCACCCAAGGTGCTGTTGTCCGCCTCCGGTATCAGATATTACGGGGTCGATCGGGGCGAGGAAATCCTCACCGAATCGGCAACTGCGGTCGCTGATGGTTTTCTACCTGGGGTGACTCATGCGTGGGAAGCCGCAACCGAGCCGGCCGCCGTAGCCGGTATTCCCGTGTGCCACCTGCGTCTGGGCATCGTGCTGTCCCGGCAAGGGGGAGCGCTGCCGAGAATGTTGCCGGTCTTCCGTGCCGGACTCGGTGCCCGCCTCGGATCCGGGCGGCAGTTCTGGAGCTACATCTCGCTTGCCGACACCATCGCAGCGATCCGTTTTCTTGCCACTCGTCCCGGCGCATGCGGCCCGTACAACATCACTGCACCTGACCCGGTGCGCAACAGCGAGTTCACCGACGCACTGGCGGCCGCTCTCGGCCACCGGGCCAGACTGCGGGTACCGGCGAGGCCGTTGCGACTGGCGCTGGGCGAGGTCGCCGCTGAAGCGCTGGGCAGCCTGCGGGTTATTCCTGCTCGGCTCGTCGAAGCGGGATTCCAGCACCGGCACTGCGATGTCGAATCGGCACTGGCTGATGCGCTGTCTTAGCCCATTCGGACGCCAGGAAGAGGTAAACTGACACATCATCGGCTCACAGCGGGGGAGGTGTTGGGTGACGTTCTCACAGGCTGACCTGGTGGCGCGGGCCGGTATTGATCCCTGGGGGCTGCGTGACCAGCTCACCGAGGGCAACCCGGCGCAGATTGAGACGCTTGCCGCCACGTTCTACAGCGCGAGCGGGGACATGGAAGACTCCAACGCCGCGCAGCGCCAAGCCCAGATATATGTCAGCCAGGGGTACACGGTCAATGGTTCGTCGCCGGTCGACTTCGAGGCCGAGGTCCGCGCGACGAAGCAGACCCCAGAACACCTCAACGAGATCGCCAAGATCCTTACCACGGTCGCCGGTGACCTCGACACGAAGACCAGGACGGCGAAGACCCAGGTCGGTGACCTCGAGTCGACGCTCACCGGCATTAACAGCGACTGGACGACTTTCCTGCAGACCATGGGCCGAGGCCTCCCGCCGGAGGATCGGGAAGCCCAACGGCAGGTGTACCTCGGTAGGGCCGTCGAGGCGGTCAAGACCACCGGATCCCAGGTCAACACGGTCGTGACCGACTATGAGGTGGCGCTGATGAGCCACCTCAAACGGCTCGGTGATCTCGGTTATGTGCCGTCGAGCAACCTGCAGGAGGGACCGGACCCACTCGACCTGCCGCTGACCAACCTCGAAGGAGAGCAAATCGGCGGCATCCACCCGGATCTGCCCACCGACCTGGCGAGCCTGCAGAGGCTGCTGGATGCCGCCCGCGCCACCGGCGTGGACCCTTCTCGCTACGCGGCGCTGCTCCAGCAGTACTGGTTGGTCAAGGCGGCCAACGACGCCGGGATCGACCTGAACGCCTGGGATCCGCAGGCCGGGGTCGACGGCAATATGGCGAACATCGCCAATGTCTACGAGTACTACGGGAAGCTGTTCCTGGACCACCCCGAGCTCCAGTGGGCCGGTATGGCCAACATGATCGGCCCGTCTTTCGCGGGAGGTTTCCTGGACCTGGACGGTATGGAGGACTTCGCAAGGTCACTCTCCGAAAAGATTGACTCTTTGCCGAAGGAAGTCCGTGACCGGTTGCCGGCGGAACTGAAGGGACTGGCCGCCGCCGGTAACCTGGGCGCCGACGAGCTACGCTGGTTCGAGAACAAATTTCTCGCCATGCAGAAGCACATCTTCATCGACCAGGGCGGGATGCACGCCGCATACCTGGACGGTGGCGCCGGGGCGATAGACGAGATGCGCCGGGCCGGGCTCATCGATGACCGTGCGCAGAACGCGTGGAACGACATCGCCAGTGGTGATCCGGCAAGGATCGAGCACGGCAACGCCGACCTGCTCTATCGGGAACAGAACCAGATCATCGCCAAACAGTATGATCAGATGTATCAGCACCACGGTCCGGTCGGCCCTGTGATGACATACGGTATGACCGTGGCAGGCGATGCCTCGGTTCCCGGCACCCGGACACCAGGTGAGTACTCGCCCCTGACCGTCGGCGGTGAGGTCACTGTCCCCGGCCCCATTCCGTTCACCGAGGTGACCGTCGGTGCCGAGCTTGAGACGCCGTTGCCGGACTTCAACGTGACTGACCGTGATGCGCGGTGGGACTACGTCACCCATGACACGCTGCCTGCGTACCAGAGGCTGCTGCGTGAGGACTCCGAACAGGCACGGCAGATCATCTCTTCTCCGGTCGAGGAGCGGATCTCTGAGCAGCGACTGGCCAACCGCTGGCCGAGACTGGCGGAGGACATGCTCACCAACTGGGATCTCGACGTCGATGCCGACATCGGTTTGCGGTGGCCATGAGGTGGTCGGTAGGTCTTCTCCTCTTCTTCTCAATTCTCGTCGTGATTCTCGGAGGTTGCACTGTGGATACGCCACTTCGGTCCGGTACCACCGCACCCGGGTCGATCGTGCACGACGACAAGGCCACGATCGACTTACGGCGTCCGCCGACGAGAGAGGATCTGGGCTTCCAGCCGGGCCGCAACGACCGCTCATACCAGCGTGGCGCTGGGGTGGACGCGATCATCACCACGGTCCACCTGCCGACCGGTTCACTACACATCCCCGCGTTCGTCATCACCGCCGACAGCGGGGACTTCTCGCCGGGAAACGAGTCGATTCCACGGCCTCCGGAGTTCATCGTCATCCAGCGACTGTTCGACAACCCCGACGAGGCATTGCAGAGTCTCGTCTCCGACGCGCCGATACTCGGGTTTTCGCAGCAGGATATCGATGCACTGCTGTCGCGGGTCGCGGGCACTGCGGGCACGCCGATGCCGCAGCAAGGCGTGCTCAACGGCTTCGTGCAGGACTGGCTCGCTGCTTACGCCGAGGTCATTGGCTATGAGGAAGGTACCGTCGGCGTCAACTACACGTTCACCATCAACCAGTTCCACAACGCCGCCATCGACAAGGTGGTACAAGACGGCGTCTTCAGCATCGACCTGACCCATCGCCCGTCGCGCGAGGAGTTGGCATTCCGTGACACCTACGACTCCGCCCGCGTCCAGCCAGCCTGGAACGCCACCCTCTCGGTCCGATTGACGTTGCCCGATGGCGTGATCCAACGGCAGGTCAGGAGCGTCGACTCGACAGCGGCCTACACCGTGGTCTCGCTGGTGTCCAGCAGTATCCAGGACGCCCGGCAGGTATTGGCGGCCGACGCTGTGATACTCGGTGTCTCCTCTGCGGCTATCGATGCCGTATTCGCTGGCCAGCCCGGACATGTCAAAACGACGTTGCCTGGACGCAGCACGCCTTTCTACGATGTCACAGTGACAATCGACGCCACTCTCGGCCAGCTCGGCTCATTCGCGGCAGCCCTGTCGTACACGTTCACCTACCACTGAGAATGACTGAAGGAGGTTCCCGATGCCCGATATGACGTATGACTCCGGCAGCCTGCGGGACGGAGCAGCGCATGACCGCCAGTCCAGCGACGCGGCCGACAGCGCCGCCCGCAAGCTCGGCGGAGCCGCTGTCACCACCTACCCCTTCGGAAATGTGCCAACGGCCGGCTCATTCGTCAGTGCACTCTCGCAAGCCCAGCAGCACCACGTCACGGGAGCCCAATCGGCCTCGACTGCCCGTGACATGCAAGCTCAGCGAGCGGACACCACGGCCAATATCGGTGATGAGTTGACCACCACGACCACAGCCGTCGCCAACCAGGGCACAGTCCGCAGTGTCGCCGAAGGCATGGATTTGTAGCATCGAACGGATCGACGTATGAGACGACGCTCCTTGTGTTTGGTCATTGCGGCGGCGCTCACCCTCGTCGGGTGCAGCGGTGAGCCGTCGTCGACGGGCGCGGAGTGCGACTGGCCGGCTGAGCTCGACCTCCAGCGCGATGCAGTGCTGTACGACAGTTACGACGGGGGCCTCGCGCTGGTCGATGCCAGCACCGGTGAGGTTCGTGCCAGCTGTACCCACGTCACGCTCGGCACGGCAAGCCTCGCGTCGGTTCCCCTCCAGGTCGATGGTCGCAGCTACGGTTCACCGACCTGGCCACAAGGTTCGGTGGTCTTCTCGCCGCTCGCTCCCGAGAGGCGGACCGCGGTGACCGACGATGGCGTTGTGGACTTGGTGACGGGAGAGACACGCCATCTCGGTGGGCTGACCTGGGCAACCGCCGCCCTACCGGGTGCGGGACGTGTGCTGCTCGGGCAGCGCCCGCCTCAGGACCGGCCACCGGACGCCAGTGACTACGAGCGCGGCGATGCCTGGTGCTTGCTGCCCGCCACCGACGTTCCGATCAACCAGTGCCAACCGATCACGGACGCGAACGAACCCGGCACCCCGGTTGTGCACGCTGACGGAACCGTCGGCTGGGCGAGAGCAGTTGCGGTCCCATTGGAACTGGACGGTATCCGGGGCTTCGCCCAGACCGATGGCAAGCGCCTGGTCCGTGCCGAAGTCCTGCCCCCGGAATCCAAGACCGGTGGCAGCGGCGCTGTGCTGGACGCTTCGGGGCGTGCCGCCTTGCTCGACAGCAGGGATCTGCGCCTGCGGCTGGGCCTGGAGCCCGAGGATCCGCAGGCCCAGCGGATCGCCTGGTTCACCGTCGACAGCATCGGCGCCAATGGGGTTGCCGCCACCCTGCACCGATCGATCGCGACCTGGCAGACCCTCTCCGCTGAGGTCGATGGCCGCCCGCTTGCCGCGACGTCCGCAACCGGTGTCGCTGTCGTGGATAACGGGCGTGCGATCGTGGTTCTGATACCGGATCAGGCTGCAGATCGTCAGGTCGCGGTCCGGGTTGACGAGGACGGCGGCATCCGCCGCCTCGCCGCCATCGACTGGGGTGGCACCCCGCTGGTCCTCAGCTGGCCCGGATAGCGTTCGGGCCGGGAACCGGGCGTTCACCTCACTTGGCCCGAGATCGGATCGTAGTTCGGGTCGTCGAGCACGCGTGGGTCGGCTGGCCTTTCAGGGAACGGGGACCGTTCTGGTGGATCGTCGCCGTAGGCGGCGCGGCGGGCGCGTTCGTCGTTGCTCCAGGCCGAACCTCCGCTCGGGGTGTCCCCGTCCTGGGTGCCGGTGGCCGTATTGCTGCGCTCGATGTCATAAGAGGGCTGGTCGACGTCGCCACTGTCGGTGGGGGTCCGGTGTGCCGCCTCGTAGGCGTTGATGGAGGAGTGCGCGGATGTGGAGAGGTCCTGTTTGGACTGACTGTCGTCGAGATTCGCCGGCGGGCGCAGCACAATGTTCCCCTGGGGGTCCTGCTGGGTCAGGCTCGGTGGGAGCTGCCCAGGGTCGATCACACCGGCGTTGATCGCCGCACTGGTGATCAGATAGTCACGACGGACGCCGTAACTTGCCCGGTCGGCCCGGAACAGCTCCTCTTTGGTGCCCGGCAGTTGTGCCTCGGGAGCCGGGTCGTCGGTCAGCGCCAGCCCGAGGCCGCCGTTGACCGCAGCAGACGTCACGGACACCGCCGGTCCGATCAGTACAGCCCCGGTTCCTGCTGTGCCCACTGTCACCCCGGCAGCGAGGAGTGTCGTCGCGAAGCCAACCCCGGTCGTGATCGCCTTGTTGCGCAGCGACTCAGCCCGGTGGGCGGCTGCTCGTTCCTGATCCTCTCCCTCGACCGTGTCGTAGGTGTAGTCGAAGTTGGCCTGCGTGATCGCCCCGTCCAGTCGGCCTGCCTGTTTGAGTGTCTCGTTGACCTGGGCCGGTGAACCATTCTGGAAGGCGTCGGCGAGCATGACCTGGCTGTAGGCCGTTGCCTTGGCCTGGAAGTCTGCCGCATCGTCGTCCCCGGTGCCGGAGACGAACTGGAGGAACATGTCCCGGTCGCGGGTGCTGAGCTCGAAAGCAGGTCCGATCGGTCGGCCCAGTGCGTCGGTGAGATCACCGCGATAGGCCGACTGCTCGGCCGAGTCGCGGCCGAAGATGTCGATGTACTGGACGCCAACATCCTTGATGGAGTCCTCCACATCCTCGCCCATGCGGTTGAGGTAGGCGTCGCGGTCCCCAGCGACCTCCTGCACCACCGCCAGCGCGGCCCTGGCCTGCTTCTCGGTGCCGCCCCCCTCGTTCGGATTGCGCTCGGTTCCGGCGTGGATCACATTGACGGTGCCGTCGTCGTCCTCCCAGTTGAGTCCCAGGACGGCTTCCCGTAACGGTTCGTCGAGCAGCACGTCCGCGCTGGCGCTGTTGTTGCGACCGACCACGCTGAGCATGTCGCTGGCGCCCGCGTCGTCGATCAGTTCGTCGAGCTTTGCGAAGTTCTGGTCGCTGAGACTGCCCGGGCCGCCGGAGTAGGCGAAGTTCCGAAGGGTGTTCTCCTGGATCGTGTTCAGATCCTGCTTGAACTGCACGGCGGACTCGGCGAGCTCGACAGTGAATTTGTCGCCCCCGGTCACCGTCGAGGTTTCCAACAGATCGGCGAAGTCGTTATAGCGGTCTACTCCCAGAATTCCGCCGTCCAGGATCTCCTGCGGCGTCCTCCGGTCGCCGGGCTCGTTGAGCCAGCGGTTACCGTTCACATCAACGTAGCCCGGCCGTGTCTCGACCAGTTTCCTGATCTCCTCCGGCATCTGCTCGTAGGTGGCGTGCCCACCTTTGGCCGGGTTGGACAGGTTCATGATCCCGTCGGAAATCGGCGCGAGCGTCTGCTTGTACACCTCGTCTGCGGAGAGCGTCGGCAGGCCATCCGGGCCGCGCCGGTTGTCAGCGGCGAACGGGGCGGCGTCGCGCACGTAGTCGGGGAGTTGGGCGAGGTTGTCCGCCCCGACGGCGTTGTACCAGGCGTCCAGGTATGCGCGTTCGGATGCGGTCAGCTGCTCGCCGGACGCGAGCTTCGCATTGATCAGATCGAGGGTGCGGCTACCGTCCTGGATCTGGTCCAGACCCGCGGCGCTCGGGGGTTGGGTATTCAGGCCATCGACGAGTTCGGCGGCGTCCTCGGCTGCTTGCTCCGGGGTGAGGTTGACGTCGCCAGGGCCGAAATCGAGTGGGTCGGGGGGGATGATGCCCAGATCCGCGAGTGAGCGCAGGTTCGTGGCGAGGAACTCCTCGTAGGTATCGACTTCGGTCTTGATGGTGGCGCCGTGGGTGCTGACGGCCTGGACGGCTTGGTTGATGAAGCTTTCCCGGGCGGCCTGGCGGTCTTCGGGCGGTAACCCGCGGCCGTATTGCTGGATGAAGGTGGTCCAGTTGTTGTTGATGGTCTGGAGTTCGCCGTCCAGGGTCGTTATTTCGGTGTTGGCTTTGCCTGCGCTGGTAGTGAGGTGGTCGGAAATGCCATCGAGGAGCGTGGCGACCTGGTACATCTCCTCGCCGCCGAGGCCGAGTTGGCGGTTGGTTTCGGCGACATGGGCGGCGGGGTCGTGGACGGCGGCGCCAGCAACGGTGTAGGAATCGGCGGTGCGCTGGGAGGCTTCCTGCGCCATCGTAGTGGCCTCTTGGGCGTGCCCGCCGGCTCTGGCCCAGGCACTGGCCATGGCGCTGATCTCGCCAGGGTCACCCTCGGTCAGGTCGTCGCGCAGGTTCCAGGGGTGCACCCCGGCCCGTGCGGCCAGCTCATCTTTCGACAACATCGCCCATCACCACCGGGAGTTAGTCATGCCGTCCGTGACGGCGCGGATCGGCGCTGTGTCCACAGTGGTCCCTGGTCCACAGTGGTCCCTGCGGGAGGCACCAAGGCGGCGACGGCAGCAGTACGGTCCGTAGCGTCTCCGAAGGCATGAATTTGTAGCATCGGGTTCGTAAGGGGGGTTCGGTGAAGGAGTTGGCAAGTTAGGTCGTGTAGGCCCAGACATGAAGTATCAGCCGATTAGGGTCTCCACGATCCAGCATGATATCCCGTGTCACGGTTGGCCCCGTCCCGTCCGCTGACTTGAACCTTTCCTGGGCCGAAGCCACATCGGTGCTGGTGATAGGATTGAATTCGTCGACGGGTGCCGTAAAGACACGGCGGCCAGGCTGTAGTGGTTTCGTGAAACCTGAATTCTCCAACAAATTAGCTATCGAATCTTCGTCGACTGCGATCGCCAACACGTAGGTTTGATCGATACCTTTCTCATACTCGACACCGAGCACCTGTGCCGTAGGCGGCAACACGATTCCACTGAACTCCAGTGCCTCCTCGGTTGTCGCCTGGTCAGGCTGCGCCGCCGATGCTTCCGGTGGTTTCATCCGATCCTCCTGATGATCGCTGGTTTGGCACCCGCTCGCCATTACACCGACTGCTAGCGCAAACGCGAGACTCCGCAGCAGGTAATTCTTTCGATTCACGACGCGGCTCCGCGGTTATCGGGGGGTACGGGTCTCTGGTGGGCCGTGATCCCGACCAGGGTCACCTCGGCCTCCATCACGATTGTCAGGTGCCTGCGGCAAGCTGGGTGCCTGTCCTGGGGATGCTTGTGCGGGGGGTGGCGGACCCTCGTAGTGGTACATATCGGAGCTGCCGACCATGTCGTACTCCCGCGCGACGCCTGCACGGTGCATCTCGGCCAGTTCTTCGTCGTGGATGGTTATCGGGCCGATCTTGACATTCTTGCCCTCGTCCCAGTTGTAGCGATCCCAGACGTGCACCTTGTAATCGACGTCGACTTGCGGCTGACCTCCGGGAGTCGTTGGGGGATGTACCGTCGCCGCACCGGTTACCGAGTACTCGATTGAGCCCATGGCGAAGTACCAGTTTGGGTTCTCTTTTTCCCTTATGATGTGACCTTGCCAATCGGTGCTGATGGGGACGGTACCGTATTTTCCAGAAGCTGCCGCCTCTTGTGCGATGCGGTTGATCTCCGCGCTTGCTGTTTGGTCGACGGCGGCCTGGAATGTAGGGACGTCGCGCATGATATGGTCCGGATCAACCGTAAGATCGTCGCCTGATGCGCTGAGGTAATGGCGCAGGTGCCGGGCGGCGTCGGTGTAACCAATGAGCTCGGCGGCGTCGGCGGCTTTCTTGGCGATCTCTTCCTTGAGGTAGTCATCACCTTTTGTCCACCAGGAATCGGAATCGAACTCACCCGCGCCACTGTCTGGCTCGGGTTCCGGAGGTGGCGGTGGAATGATGCCCAGTCCGGCCAGTGAGCGCAGGTTCTGGCTGAGGAACTCCTCGTAGGTGTCGACTTCGGTCTTGATGGTGGTGCCGTGGGCGCTGACGGCTTCGACGGCTTGGTTGATGAAGCCGTCCCGAGCGGCTTGCAGGTCTTCGGGAGGCAGCCCGTGGCCCTGCTGCTGGACGAATGTGGTCCAGTTGTTGTTGATGGCTTGGAGCTTGCCGTCCAGGGTCGTTATTTCGGTATTGGCCTTGCCTGCGCTGGCGGTGAGGTGGTCGGAGATACCGTCGAGAAGGGTGGCGACCTGGTACATCTCCTCGCCACCGAGGCCGAGTTGGCGGTGTGTCTCGACGACGTGGGCGGTGGAATCGTGGACGGCGGCGCCTGCCACGGTGTAGGCGTCGGCGGTGCGCTGGGAGGCTTCCTGGGCCATCGCGGTGGCTTCGGTGGCGTGTCCGCTGGCGTTGGCCCAGGCGCTGGCCATGGTGCTGATCTCGCCCGGGTTGCCGTCCGCGAGGTCGTCGCGCAGTTTCCAGGGGTGCACCCCGGCCCGTGCGGCCAGGTCATCTTTCGACAACATCGTCTATCCCCATCGGGGGTTATATCGCTCTCGGTAATGAGCCGAAGCGCAGCCTGGTCAGATTATCGACGTACACGAAACGACTGCCATCAGCGGAGAGGCTCGGATGATACGCTTGCTGGCCATTTACGATTTCAGCTACTTTTCCGGTGGCGTTGTCAACCATCGAGATGCCACCGGAGCCAGGTGTACTGACCGCCGCGACCACGAACCGGCCATCCGGCGACACCGCCAGATCGGCGACACCGCGAAGCGTCGTCACGACTCTTGGTGTGCTGCTTTCACCGTCCCACGAACACAGGTACCACTCGAATTCGTCAAGAGCGTCGGGATCGGTGACGGGAAATTTTCCGATCGAGCCGGGTGCGGTAAGAAAAAACACGCTACCGTCCGGTGCTAGTACCGGCGAACGTGACCACGCGACAGAACCGCAGTCTGGCTGCTCCGCACCGCTGAGCAGCCATGATTTTCCGGCGACCGTGATCGGTTTCGCGAATTCTTCGACCGTCCCGTCCCGGATGGGCCTGATTGCGATTCCGCACCCGGTGGGCTGCTCGACGTATCCCGTGGCCGTACCCACGTTGAAAGCCATGCCACTAAGGAAAGGTGTGGAGGTCAACCGAGTGAAATCCGTACGATTTGGAGAGTACATCGTCAGCTCCATACTGGTGTTGCCCACACACTCGGCGGCGATGCCTAGGTCGTCGTCCGTAGCGCGGAAGAGGAAGCTGAACGCCGCGACATCGCAACCACCTACGATGTCGTCCTTGCCCAAGACGTACTGCCCAACCTCCTGGTCGGCACGTTGTCGCCATATCTCGGCACCTTCCGAAGACACTTCACGCAGGTAGTAAACCCATCCGTCGGGCATCCACACGGGGTGCGAGACGGTTACCGCTGAACCGACGTTAGATACGGTTCCGCAACCGATGACGACTGAGAGGGACAGGAGAACGACGGTGAAATTCTTTAGCCGAACTGCCTTTCGGGAAACTGGTTCTGCGACAGCGTCGAGCACCGGATACCTTCCTCGCCGAGAATCACTTCTTATTTATTTGATCTCGACTTGATGGTGTAGTTCCATTCTATTTGATTGCGGCTCCTGCGCGCTTGCTATAGACTATCTCAAGCCAGCCGTCTTCTGTGCACACGGGCATGGGCTCGAGCATGGCGACCAATCGCTCCTCCAACTCTTCTTTATGGTCTCCATTGGCGCCGAACCCTAAAGCGCCGACGTACCACGGCCGGACATCTACGCCGAGGACGGCGCCGGTTTTGTTGTTGTGGAGATCGGCATTGGAATCCGCCGAACCGGGTAGCTCTCCGGCGGTGTCGGTATCGTTCTCATGTGCCTCACCCAACGCGATCGTCTCGTCATAGGTAAATCCATGAACCGTCATCAGGCCCATCCAGTAGGAATGCCGGAAAGCATTCCTCTGACCCTCCGACCAACCGTACCTGTCCGCCAGCTCGTTTGTCTTCTGAAGTGCCTCCTCCTTAATGTTATACGCCCTCAAGCATTGTAGCGGACCCACCGCAGCGCACCACGCCGCCTGATTAGGCCCGAGCGAACTTCCGCTAGGTCCATCTTCGGAATTATCTCCGGAACCCGGGTCGTCGGTGGGGACGATGCCCAGCTCGGCCAGTGAGCGCAGGTTCTGGGAGAGGAACCCATCGTAGGTGTCGACCTCTTTTTTGATGGCGCCGCCGTAGGTACTGACCTTGTTGACCGCCTGGTTGATGAAGCCTTCCCGAGCTGCATCGCGGTCGGTGGGAGACAAGCTCTGGCCGTGTTGCTGGATGAAGGTGGTCCAGTTGTCGTTGATGGTGCGGAGCTCGTCGTCCAGGGCCTTTATTGTGGTGTTGGTGTTGCCGGTGCTGGTGGTGAGGTGGTCGGAGATGCCGTCGAGGAGGGTGGCGACCCGGTACATCTCCTCGCCGCCGAGGCCGAGTTGGCGATGGGTCTCGGTAACGTGGGTGGCGAGGTCATGCACCGCGGCGCCATCAACGGTGTAGGCGTTGGCGGTGCGCTGGGACGCCGTCTGCGCCATCGCGGTGGACTCGTCAGCATGCCCGCCGGCTTTGGCCCAGGCGCTGGCCATCATGCCGATCGCACCCGGATCACCGGTGGTGAGATCTTCGTGCAGGGTCCACGGGTCGACCCCGGCCCGCCTGGCGAGATCCTCTCTCGACAACATCGTCCATCACTCCAACCCGGTACCGCGGGCTACGCCATGCCGTCGGCGATGCCGCGAACCGTCGCGGCGTCCGCAGCCGTGGTGGTCTCCGCGGTGTTCTGATCGCCGAGGTCGCCTGCGGTGTCGGACTGCTGCCCCATGGTGTCGCGACCGGCGGCGGCCTGGTCGGCGCTGGAGCCTTGACGTTGCTGGACGCCGGACAGGGCGGCGGAGAGCGATTGGGCCGCGCTTACCCGGCCGAAGGGGCTCGCCGCAACCGATGCGCCCCGTAGTGCGGCGCCGGCTTGGTCGGCTTCCTCGCTGGAGTCGCGGTGGCGCCGGGCCCCAGCACGCAGACCCTCGCTGTCGTACTTCATGTCAGGCATTGCGGGCCTCCTTAGCCGGGGTGGTCGCCGAGCACGCCGCGGGTCGCGGGCCGGTCAGTGGTCCACACTTCCTCGTCTGCCGGGTAGTTCTGTCCAGCGGATCGCCGACTCCTGTTGTCTCGGGTGGTGGTGGTCGTCAGGGGTGGCGCCAGGGCGGCAGCCGCCGTGGCTCGGGCATCGCCCCGGTTGCCCGTCCAGACTGACCTGGGCTCGCCGGGGTACCGGGTGCGCGGGGCAGCGGCCCGACCGCTGTCCGCACCGACACCGCCTTGCATCGGCGGCACGAAGGGATGTAAACCGTAGGCGCCAGCCATGCTGGTAGCCGCTGCCGCCCTGGCGGCCATCGAGTTGGCGGCTGTCTGGCGCAGCTGCGCGGCGGCAGGGTTGGTTGCCACCAGGCTCGGGGGGATCGCACCACCGTAGAGTCCGCCCAGCAGCCCGCCGCCTCCGGATCCGCCTGCGGCGAACAGCGGGCCGCCTGCGTCGAGGGGAATGCCCCCCTGCAGACCTTCGAGCCGTGCGGCGTAACGAGCGACATCGCCGAATGGCTGACCCGTGATCGGATCCACCCAGCGACCGGTGGTGGGGTCGAACTCCCGGCCGGTAGCCGGATCTACCAGATAGCCGGTGCGTGGATCCTGAACCCATTCCTCGAAGCCTGGGTGCCCCTGAGTGGAATCCGGCGAGCCTGGTCCGTCAGCTGAACCCGGTCCGGCCGACGGATCAGAGGACGATCCGCTCATGTCTGCAGATGTGTCGCTGCCCGGTCCAGC
The DNA here is from genome assembly GCA_052390495.1 of Pseudonocardiales bacterium. Taxonomy (GTDB): domain Bacteria; phylum Actinomycetota; class Actinomycetes; order Mycobacteriales; family Pseudonocardiaceae. The sequence goes on along the minus strand of JBQTGW010000093.1, from coordinate 16,318 downwards.
CGCCCCGGGGTCGGGCGGGGCTCCGCTGCCCGAGCCGGTCGCCTGGGCAGGGATGCCACCGCCACCGGTGGAGTTGACCGGAGCGGGGGGCACGATTCCGGGGTTAAACCCTGCGTAGGCGCCCGACCACCTCATGATCTCACCGTTGAGCACCACCGCAGCCTGCTGCTCTTGTGCTTGCGCGAGCGCCAGCGCGGCTGGGTTGAATGGCGCAGCGACCGCGGCCGCAGCCTTTGCAGCGGCGACCTCTGCTTTCTTTTCCGCTGCCGTCCACTGCGCTTGATCACCCGTCGTGGACACGGTGGACAGTCCTTCGGCGGCCCTATCCACCTGGTCGGCCAATTCCGACAGCCAGTTCGCAACCGGCTCGGCACGGTCGCCGAAGTTCTGGTAAGGCGCTCCGTGCTGTGCGGACACCCCGGCAGCGGTGCTCAGGGTGTTCGAGGCCGTGCGCCGGCAGACGACGGCGAAGTTGCGCCAGTCCGCCGCCACGGATGCCAGCGCGAACGGCTGAGGTTCCATCAGTGCCTCGCATGCTTCGGGAAAACTCCTGCCCATCACAGTCCCCTCTGCTCTCTTATCCGCCACCCTGTGTGGCGGCGGCCATGGTCTGTAGGTCCGCTCCACGGGCCAGGTTTCCTGCCGCCACTGCCCGGCTGGCCAGATCGGCCATATCCATGCCGACCCGCCCCATCTGCTCCTGCACGCTGGTCAGGAACTCCGCCATCCGCTGCATGGCGTCCGCCGCGCCCGGGATCCTCGACCCGAACGCCCGCGGCGAAGCTATCCTCAGCAGCAGCATCTGGACTAGCTCATCGCTGTCGTACTGCTCACGCAGTTGCGCCGCACCGTCCTCAAGCAGCTGCGCGTCGAACACCACCCGGCCGCCCTCGGCGTACCCGTATATCGGCTCTGCCATCGTCCGTGCACCTCTCCTGGTAACCCCCGAAGGGCGGGTCAGCCGCGGATCACCCGGGTCATCTGTTGGTTTGTGTCGGTGGCGATGTCACCCACGTTGCGCACTGCGGTCATCTGGGACATGAGCTGTGCGGTGTACTGCTCGGTCTTGCGCGCGTACTCCTGTGACCGGTCCTCCAGCGACGAGCCGGTCAGCGCGTCCAGCGCTTCGGACACCGTCGCCGTCAACCGCGTTTTCACGTCGTTCCAAATCCGGTCCCAGTCGGCCTGGTGACCCTGGGTCGCCTGGGCGATCTGGGCGATCTCCTCGGTCCTGAACTCGATGTAGTCCGTCATGTCCACTCCCTGATGTCTGGTGAATTCTCGGCCCTGGTGAATTCTCGATGCCGTAGCGACTCGGTCACATGCCCCGCGCGACACTGGACGCCTGACCCCCGGCCAGGGCCGCCTGGGTGGCGTCGTCCGAACCGGCGAGTGCGACCTGCCGCAGCTGGCCCATGTCCGTTTTCAACTGCCCCAGTACCTCGGCCAGCGCTCGGCCACCGCCGCCGAGGTCATCGAACGTCGATGCCGTCACCTGGCCCGCCGGGGCTTTCATCGCCGCCTGGCTCAGCCCCGCCTGGCTCAGGATCTGCTTGGTCACCGCCTCCATCTCGGCTACCGCGTTGTCGACCACCGCCTCTGCCGCCTGCACCGCAACAAGATCGATCTTTGGGCCTGCCATCGTCACATTCCTCTCTCGCGCGTGGGACCGTCCAGAGCCGCTCGCCACCGGCCAGCGGTCACGGTGCTCAATTAGACGTGACAACCCCCGGGACGGTTCCCCGTACTCGTCAGATGCTCACAGTATCCACGGGTATCCCGTGTGCGACTAGCGTCTTCATCGGTACCTGGCCTCAGCGGGGACGTTCACGCAGGTCTGGTGACGTACTGCGCGACGCGCTGGACGTACCGTTCCCATGCCGGGACAACCTCGGCGGGGGTGGCTGGAAAGGCCAAGCTGCCGTACTCCCGGTACGAGAACAGGATGAGCAGGACGCCGGGCAGGTCGGGATTCGAGCTCAATCCGATCCGGAACCAGCGACCGTCCGGCGACGACACGTACCCGCCCGCGAGGGTACCGACCGGGTAGTCCTGCCAGTTGGCACCGTCGTTCTCCCGGAACTCGGTGACGCTGTCTGTGACCAGACCGACGGACACTGTGGTGACGAAGCGGGTGTCCCCTTCGGAGAGATGCTCGTAGTAGCAGTACTGTGAGTCGGTCCAGACGTAAAAGTGCCCGCCCAGGAGTTCTTCCATCTCCGCGTCAGGCAGCACCGAGCACAGCATCTGGCTGACCTCGTCGCGGTCGCCGTTCTGGAATACGTCGAGAATTCCCCCGGCGGGCGGCACCGCGGTGGGGGTGCGGGGGACGCACGGTTGGCCGATTACGTCGAGAGGCAGTTCCGCACAGTCGTCGCGGAACTGCACGCCAGGCACTGGCTCCGCAACGGGGGGCACCGGCTCCGCAACGGCTGAGCTGGAGGGGGCTGCGGTCGGGGAGCTGCCTGCGGTCGGAGCGCCGGGGGTGGGGGACTGCGAGCAGCCTGCCGCCGTGCCCACTACCAGGAGACTGCCCATGACCAGGAGACCGCCTACCGCGGGCCGCCGCCCCTGACGCATCATGCGCGCAGTGTGTCATGACGCTCACTCGGCGGTGGCGTCCAGCCGCGCCAACTGCACAGGGACGGTGCCCAGCCTGCGGTGCACCAGCGTGCCCCGGCCCGGGTGCAGCGGTCCCGGGCGAACCCCGAACAGGGTGCCTTCATCGCGTGGGGCGCTCAGCAGGACGGCCGGGAAGCCCAGTTCCCGCAGCCGGGACAGCACCGGGTCGCCCATCGCCCGACCGGCGCCACCGGCCAGGCGGGTCAGATAGAGGTGCAGCCCCACGTCGCGGGCTTGGGGGAGGAACTCCAGCAGCGGGAGCAGCGGGTTGCCCGCGGCCACCACCCGGTCGTAGTCGTCGACGAGGAGGTAGATGTCCGGACCGGTCCACCACGAGCGCTCGCGCAGCTGCGCAGGAGTGACGTCCAGACCAGGCACCCGTTTGGTGAAGCCCTCGACGAGGCCGGCCACTACGTCCACCGCCTGCTGGGCGGTGGCCGCATACCCGAGCAGCGAGTCACCGGCGAACTCGTCCAGCATGCCCCGCCGTGGGTCGAACACGATCAGCTTGGCCTGCGCAGGAGCCCACCGCTGCACGACCTGGCGGCCCACCAGCCGCAGCGTCGAGGTCTTACCGCACTCGGAGTCACCGATCAGGATCAGGCCGTGGTCGGTTCGAGGGTCGAGGACGACGGGCTCCAGCCGCTGCCCCTCGAGCCCGAGGACCACACCCCGCTCGCGGACGTCCCCGGGAAGGTCGGCGAACTCCAGCAACCGGGGCAACAGCCGGACCCGGGGGGCGGGGGGCCCCTGCCATGCCCCGGCGACCCGGGCGACCAGGTCCGAGACGCCACGACTGAGATCACCGTCGGTATGGCGGCCGTCCACCCGGGGCACCGCGCCGAGGAAGTGGTGCTTTTGCGGCGAGACGCCACGGCCGGGACGCGCAGCCGGAACCGCCTGCTGCACCTTGCGATCGGTCTCGGAGTCCAACGCGTCGCCCAGCTTCAGCTCCAGCTTGGTGCCGATCAGGTCCCGCATGCCCAGACGCAGATCGAGCCACCGGTTCGCCGTGAGGACGAGATGGACCCCGTAGGACAGGGACCTGCCTGCCAGTGAGAGCACCAAGCTCTCCAAATCCTCGTAATCCTGGCGCAGTACCTGCCAACCGTCCACCACAAGGAACACGTCACCGAAGTGCTCGCCGGCGAGGGTCCCCTCGGCACGCATTCGCCGGTAGGTCGCCATCGAGTCGATGCTTAGTTCGCGGAACCGAACCTCACGGTCTTCGACGATCCCCATGGCCTCGGCGACGACCCGGCGCACCACCTCCGCGTCCTGCCGACCGGCAATCCCGCCGATGTGGGGCAGTCCCGCCATCCCGAACAGCGTTCCGGAGAAGTCGAGGCAGAAGAACTGCACCTCGGCGGGAGTGTGGCGCAACGCAAGCGCCGCGATCAGCGCGCGCAGCAGGGTGGACTTGCCGGATCGGGGGCCGCCCGCGATGCCGACATGCCCGCCGGCCCCTTCCAGATCGATTACCAGCGGATCCCGGCGTTGCCGGAATGGCAGGTCCACCACGCCGACGGGGACCTGCAGCGAGGGCAACTCGGGGGAGGCCCCGAACCCTCGACCCTCGCGTACCGCCAACCCGGGCAACAGCGCATCAAGGGAATCCGGCGCAGCGAGCGGAGGGAGCCACACTTTGTACGCGGGCGCACCACGACCCGCCATCTGCTCGACCATCACCGAGAGCACGGTCGGCTGCCCGATCATGACGTCGTCGATGTCATCGGGATGTGGGGGCGTGGTGGCCTGCCTGGGATGCCGCTCGGGGATCGGCAGTATCCCGGCGGGGAAGGGGCGGACGTCGGCCATTCCCGCGAGCTGCGGACCATCGTCGCTGTGCTCCGGATAGTAGGCCCCGGACACGTAGGCGGCCCGGAACCTGCGCATCGCCGACGTGTCGGTCTTGAGGTAGCCGTGCCCCGGCGCGGACGGCAACTCGTGAGCATCCGGGGCGCCCAGCACGGCACGGCTCTCCTGTGGGGAGAAGGTGCGCAGGCAGAGCCGATACGACAGGTGTGCCTCCAGGCCTTTCAGCCTGCCCTCGTCGAGCCGTTGCGAGGCCAGCAGCAGATGCAGCCCCAACGACCGTCCCAGCCGTCCGATCTGCACGAAGAGGTCCACGAACTCCGGTTTCTGGCTCAACAGCTCGGAGAACTCGTCCACCACGATGAAGAGGTTGGGGATCGGCGTCAGTTCAGCACCAACACCCCGTTGCCGCGCGCGCTCGTAGTCTCGGACCGATACCAGGTTTCCAGCCGCCTTCAGCAGCTCTTGGCGCCGGTTCATCTCCCCGGAAAGAGCCTCGGCCATCCGGTCGACGAGCGTGAGGTCGTCCTCCAGATTGGTGATCACGGCGGCGACGTGGGGAAGCTGCGACATGCCCGCAAAAGTCGCGCCACCTTTGAAGTCCACCAGCACCAGGTTCAACTGCTCGGACGGATGGGTGGCCGCCATCCCGAGTACGAGGGTGCGCAGCAGTTCCGATTTGCCGGACCCGGTCGCGCCGACGAGCAGGCCGTGCGGTCCCATTCCGTCTGATGCGGCCTCCTTGATGTCCAGATCGAGCACGGAGCCATCGGCGGAGATCGCGATCGGCACGCGGAGCCGGTCTCGGAGCGGGCGCGGTTTCCACAGGGTGTCAAGGTCCAGCGCGCCCGGGTCGGCCACTCCGATCAGGGCGGGCAGCGTCTGGTCCACCGTCGACAGGTCCTCACCCGCAGCCGCGACAGCGTCCAGTCGGAATCCGGCGAGCTGGCTTGCCAGCGACCACGCCACCGGTACGGACAGTGCGTCCGCTTCGCCCAGCTCGTCCAGCCTGCTTCCCGAGCGCACCGAAAGCACCCCGTCGCCGACTGTCAGTTCCAGGCCGTGCGTCGCGGCCAGCTCGGCGGCCTTGCCGTCCAGGTCCAGCACGGTGACCGCCTGCAAACCGTCCGCACCCAGCACCAGTTCGGTGCCGGTCGTCCGGCCACCGTCCAACACGACGAGCAGGTGGGGGACGTCCGGATCGGGCTCGGCTGCCCGGTTGAACCGGGATCGGCGGGTGAGTTCGGCACCCAGCAGGTCCTCGAGTACCGCCAGCGAGGAATTCAGCATCCGCAGCGGGCCCACGTGATCGACCTCCTCCGGGTGCTGGGCGTGCGGCAGCCACTTGGCCCACGACCACTCCGGCCGCTCCGGATCGGCGGTGCAGACCACGAGTCGCAGGTCCGACGGCGGGTGGAAGGTGACGGCTTGGGCGACCAGTGCCCTGACCATCGCCCGTGTCTCGGCGACAGCACCGTGCAAGCCGATCGCCGCGAACCGCCGCAGGGAGACCTGTACCGCCAGGTCGGGAACCACCGAGTGGATGCTGACGAATCGCTTCAGCGCGAGCGCGCACAGCGGATCGAGGTCTTCGACCGGCCCCGATTCACCGGGTACCAGCGAGGTCGCCAGATACCGCGGTCCGGAGCCCACTCGCAGCACCCCGAAATCGCTGTCGGAAGGGCGTCGCTCCCATAACCGCGGACTGGCGGCCACCGTCCACAAAAGCTCGGGACGGGGGCCACCCCACTCCACCGCCGCCCGCTGCGCTGCGGCGGTGCGGCGTACCTGGGCCCGCATAGTGCCCAGGTAACGCAGGTAGTCGTGCCTGCCGTGGGCGGCACCGCCCTTCTGGGTGGAGCGCGCCCGCAGTAGCGAGCCGCCGACCATAGCGAGCGAGGAGAACAAGAAGAACGAGCCCGCCACGTAGGTGATCGGGTTGGGCGGACCCGCGAACAGATAGGCCACTGACCCGAGCCCGGAGAGCGCAGGCAGCACGGTGAGCCAGGTATTGCCCGGATCCGGCTTGGGGAGTTGCGGCGGTGGTTGGAGCACGGTCTCGCCCTCGGGAACTGTCGGGCGCGGCTCCCGTGCCGGTCTCCGGAACAGGGTCGTGGACATGACCCCCCAATGCAGCTCGAATGACGGAATCGTCCCCCGTGCGTTGCAGGACCGTTACTCTTAGTGGGGACTACTCTCTTACTCTTGCGGATTACTCACTGTGCGGATCACTTTAGCCAGTTCCAGGATCGGACCGCAGCGACGATGACCAGCACCAGTACCGGCAGGCCACCGGATCGGACGTCGGCTTCGCGGCCCGGTGCCGCCGCAGTCGGGGGCGCCGCAGTCGGGGGCGGTAGTGGCGGGTTCTGCCGGGTGCGGGTCGCGGGCCCGAAGACCAGTGTCGACCTGGCGCTGCCCGCGGGGGTTCCGCTGGCCCGGCTGTTGCCGGAACTGCTGAGGCACGCCGGAGAGCCTGCGGTGCCGGGTGGCTGGGTGTTGAGCCGGATCGACGGGGTCCGCCTCGACCCGGGTGCAGGTCTGGCGGCGGCGGGTGTCCGGGAGGGGGATCTGCTGGTGCTGCACCCAGCCAGTGAGTTCGTCCCGCCACCGCTCTACGACGACGTGGTCGAAGTGATCGCGGCGGAGGGCGTCGGCACCGCATGGGGACTGCGGCAGACCCGCCTGGCCTGTGCCGTGGTGGCGGCCCTTGGCGTGTTGGGTGCGCTGCTCGCCGCCGCCGCAGGTCCTGATCTGCTCTCCGGGGTTCTCGCCGTGGTCACCGCGTTGCTCCTGTTACTCGGCGGCGGTGCGCTGTCCCGCGCGGTCGGCGACGGCGCCGCGGGCACGCTCGCCGCCGCGCTGGCTGCACCGGCCGCGGCGGTGGGCGCGGCGCAGCTGCTTGGCGGCAGCTGGGGCCGGGGGCACCTGCTGCTTGCCTGCGCCGCGGTGCTGCTGGTCGCCGTGCTCGGACCGGTCGTCGTCGGCGGCGGACACGCCGTCTTCGCCGCGTTCGGTCTCGCGGCACTGCTCGGGATTTTCGCGGCGCTGATCGCGGTCCTGACCGGGACCACACCGGCGCGGGCCGCCGCGGTGATCGCGCCTGCTGCGCTCGCGCTGACCACGGTGCTGCCGACGCTGGCGTTGCGGGTGGCCGGGTTGCCGCGCCCAGAGCTGCCCCGCTCGACCGACGAGCTGGCCGAGGTGCCGGGCGAGGTCGACTTGCGCCTGGTGCAGGACCAGGTGCAGCGAGCGCGCCAGCTGCTCTCCGGTCTGGCCGCGGGATGCCACGTGGCGGTCGCGGTGGGCATCGGCGTGCTCCTGGTGGCTTCCGAAACATGGTCTTGGATACTCGCCGCTGTCTTGGCACTGCTGGTCCTGCTCCGAGCCCGGCTTTTCCGGGAGCGTGGCCAAGTGCTCGCGCCCATTGCGGCCGCGGCGCTGGCCCTGGTCGTGGGTATGGTCGTCGCGGTTCGTCAGTCCGAAGGCGATCCCACCCTCCTGCTCGGCGTGGCAGCGTCGATCGCGTTGGGCGTCGCGTTGCTGGCCACCGCTGTCGGCGTGGGCAGCGGACGGGTCGCCCCCAACCCGAGCCGAACGCGGTCCCTGGACATCGTGGAGACCGTGTTACTGCTCGCGGTGGTCCCTCTCGCGCTGGCCGTCTGGGATGTCTACGAACGGCTGCTGGACCTCGGGGCATGAGCTCGCCACGGTGTCGGGCCGTCAGGTTGGCGGCAGTCGGGGTGGTGCTCGCGCTCACCACCGCGGTGCCGTTGCTCACCGCCACCCCCGCGCTGGCCGTGTGCCGTCAGCCGCCGCCGCTCGGTGCGCTGGTGCCTGCGGACGTCGCACGTGATCCGGTGCTCGCCAGGCTCGGTCTGGAAAGGGTCTGGGAGATCACCAAGGGACGTGATGTCACGGTGTCTGTGGTGGACTCCGGGGTCGATGCCACGCACCCCACCCTGGCGCCTGCCATGGTGGCTGGGATCAGCTTCACAACGGTGGATAATCCGCAGATATTCGAGAGCACGCCGGGTGGGATCGAGGACTGCGAGAACCACGGCACGTCGGTTGCCGGTCTGATCGCGGCCCGGCCGGGAGTCGATGAGCGCATGGCCGGGGTGGCGCCGGAGGCGACCATCGCGCCGGTGAGTTTCGGCTCGATCGGGCAGGCTCCCGACGTAATGCTCGCCGAGGCCATCCGCGCCGGTGCCAGGCTCGGCAGGGTAGTCAACTTGTCTTTCGCCGTGTCGGGCAACCGCCCCGAGATCCAGGCCGCGATCGAGTTCGCGATCGAGCGAGACGTCGTGGTGGTCGCGGCGGCAGGCAACGAGGGTCAGTCCCAACCGGGTGAGACCTGGTATCCGGCCGCCTACGACGGGGTGCTCGCGGTGACCGCGGTGGGACCCACCAATGAACCCTTGCAGGAGGCCAACACCGGGGAGTGGATCGATGTGGCTGCTCCTGGGCAGAATCTCATCGCGCCGGCGACGGGCGGCGGTGAGCTGACCTACGTCAGCGGCACCAGCTTCGCTACCGCGCTGGTCTCCGGAGTGGCTGCGCTGGTCCGGGCTCGTTTCCCTGAGCTGTCCGCTCCGGCAGTTATCGAGCGGATCCGCCGTACCGCCGTCCCGGTCGCCGGGAGTGCCAACGAGAAGGTCGGGGTGGGATTGGTGGACCCGCTCGCCGCGCTCACGGCGCGCACGGCCGGGTCGGCGCCGTCAGCGCAACCTACTGCCGGGGGTGACGTCGCGGTGCAGCCAAGACCTGTGGAGCGGCATCCGCTCGACGGCCTCCACGGGGCACTGGCCTGGACCGGTGGATTGGTAGCGATTGCGGCCCTTTCGCTGGTCGGCGGGATCGCCGCGCGGGCCGCCCGGCGACGCGGCGGGCAGCCGACCCCCGACCCCACGACCGGTCAACACCCAGTGCGCGGGGCGGCGCCTGGCCGGGATCTCAGCTAGGTAGCGGGCCTAGCCGGGGACCTCCCGCCCGGCGGCTTCCGGGTCCAGCACCGGCCCCGAGGGCAGCAGCGTGACGAACGGCAGCGGGATCGGCTTGACCGTGGCCGGGACGTAGCCCAGCCGTGACACCGCATCGGCCGACGACATCGGGAACCGCTGTCCGGAGCTGGTCACCAGCGTGTAAACCCCGTCCTGTCCCGACGACGAGCTGGCCCGCACCAGCACGGCCGTGCCCGGTGCGATGAAGATCTCGCTCAGCACGCCAGGGACGTCGCCGCTCTCGGTATGGACCGCGGTTACTCCCGCGTGTTGTGGGACGGCGGCCGGTCTGCTCACGACAGCGGTCCACGCCGCGTCTCCAGGAGGTTGGCCAGGGGTCGTGGTCACACACAGCGGCTGCTCGCGTTGGATGTCCACCAGGGTCGGGACCCGCCGGGGCCAGCGCGGGTTTTCGGGCGGACCCTGAGCGGACGGCGCGGCGTTCACGGCCGTGGCCAGGTCGACGGTGCGGGTGGCGCTGGCCGCGAGCAACGAGGAGGTCAACTCCGAGATCTCGACGAGCCCGTCGCGCTGCACCATGAAATGCCGCGTCGGTGTCCCGGTCGCCTGGGCCCGAACGACGTCGCCGACCACGGCGGGGAAGGGCAGCGGCACCGGCTCTGCACCGCTGCCCGGAACCGCGGGTACCTGAATCTCGGGTCCTTCGGGCACCGTGTCGAGCACCTCGGGCAGCACCTCGACCGCCGTGGCACGGTTCAGGCCGAGCAGGATCTGCACGCTGGGGCTGACGCGATAGCGACGGCCCTGCGTGATGAGCCAGGTGGCGCCGTCCGGTTCGTCCACCAGTACGCCCTCGGACTCGCCCAGCTTCTCGGCCGGCGCGGGCAGTCCGACCAGCATGCTCACCGTGCTCGTGCCCGACGTGGCCACCGTGCAGACCGTCCATGGCTCGTTGGAGAGCTGCTCGGAGTCGGGGAGGGTGTCCGGCGCGAAGGGGATGCCGATCGGATAGCCCCGCGGTGCCATGCCCAGCGCCTCGGCGCTCACCGGGGTGGGTGTCCCACCACCGACGAGTAGTGCCGATGCGAGGTTGATCGCAGGGTGTACCCGGCCGTCGATGACGACGTACTGGTCACCGGTTTCCGCGACGACGACCGCGCCGGACTGGGGGAGGTCGGACCCGCCACCGGCCCCCAGAAAACCGGCGACCCCGAACCCGGCCATCACCAGCACGGCGATGACGAGGCTGCCCAGGGTGGTCCGGTTCAGCCGCCTGCGCGGATCCGCGATGGCCTCGTCTGATCCGCGCACCAGGCCCGTGACGTGCCGACGGGACTCGTAGCCGTATGCCTCGGCCTGGTCCCGGGTCGTCGCCATAGTCCCGCCCCCTGTCCGGTAATCACTGTCCCGTAAGCGCGGCTGGTACGTGCCGTGACCAACTGTGTGGCCGTCGTGACTATTGTGGACAGGGAGTCGTCTCGACAGGCGAGAGGGGCCCTCTGATGCGGTTCGGACGGGCGCGGTTCGTGGCCGCTGAGGTCGGCGTCGGTGGGTTAGTGAGTGGTTTCCTGATTGGCGGCGCTTTCGCGCCGGTGCTGGTCACGATCGGGGCCGCGGCGTTGCTGCTTGGTTTTGCCCGGTGGGACGGTGCGTGGCTCACCGATCACCTCACCGCCATGTTGCGCCGCTCCGGCGCCTCGGGGGACCGGCTGATGGTGGGCGGGTCAAAGGCCGCTGTGGGCGAGTGCGGGGCACTCACTCACGTCATACCGGGGCTGCACGTCGTGCAGCGGGTGACCCGCAATGGCCCCGCGCTGGGGATAGCTGGCGACGGTCAGGGGTTCGCCGCCGTGGTCGAACTGCGCGAAAGCGGCGCGCTCCGAGTCGATCTGGCCCAGCTCGCCTCACACGTGGCGGATGATCCGGCCGAGCTCGCAGGCGTGCAGGTGCTGGTCGAGCAGTTCGCTGCCTTGCCCACCACGGGTCGGCCGCTGGCCCGCAGAACCTTCGTCGTGCTGCGCCACGAACCCATGTGGGCGCCCGAAGCGGTCCAGCGTCGTGGGGGTGGCGCCGACGGTGCGCGAGCGGCGCTGGTGGCGGCCGTAGCCCGGCTCCGGCTCCGGCTGAGCGACGCGGGAGTGGGCACAACGACCCTGGGCAGGGACGAGTTCCTCGCGCTACTGCGCACGCTCGGCGACCCGAGCCCGACCGCCGAGCTCAGCAGGGACGCGTGGGTCACCCCTGCTGGGGCGCACTGCTGCCTCGCGGCCAGTGTGTCCTCCAGCGAGGACTGGAGCAGGCTGCTGCACGCGGCTGGCGCAGGCCCCGCTGACCGGTCGGTCGTGTCGGTGGCGGTGGATCTCGACGGGAGGGTCACGCAAACCCGCTCGGCGGTTCGGGTTGTGGCAACCGATCACCGCAGAGCCGCCGAGGCCCGCTCGCTGTTGCTGGATACCGGACTCACGGTGGCGCTGTCCCTGGAGCAGGCCACCGGCGTGGTGGCGACGTTGCCCCTCGGGGGCGGAGCGCGGCCGCTGGCCAGCGCGATCGGGCTGGTGAACGGGTGACCGTCGGCGGGAGAGCTGGTGCGGACCTTCGCCGCGGCCTGCCCGACACATCGGCGCTGCCGGTGACCCGCTGGCGCGCTCCGGATGAGATCGGGCTGGAGCTCACTCTCGCCCCGGCAGGTGTGTTCCTCGGAACCGACCGAGCTGGGGGTCCCGCGGTTGTGCCCGCAGTGCAGCCCCGCGGGATGCGGCTCGGGGTACTCGGTGCGCTCGGCCCTGCGGTACTGCTGGCCCACCGGCTGCTCGGGGTGGGATGCCGGCTCACGGTCACCACCGGTCGCAGCCATGCCTGGCAGTCTCTCCGTTCGCGGGCCGATGCCCGGCGGCTCACGATCATCGACCGGCCCGGACGCTGGCCTACCGCTGCGCCGGGAGCCCCCGGTACCGGCGAAGGCCCCCAGGTGCTGGTGGTGGACTTGAGTAATCCACCTCCGGCTCGGCTGGCCCAGGCCCCCTGGTCCACGGTCGTGCACGTAGCGCACGGCGTGCCGGACCGGTCTGACTTCTGGCGGCTGATCGATGTGGTCCTGCTGGCTCGCACCGGGCATGGTAAGGCCGTTGCTCGCCTGTTAGGCCGTGCTGACACCCTGGGTCGTGCGGACACCCTGGAAGGGGACCGGCTCCGTCCCGGCGAGGTTGCTGTGGCCAGCCGCGGCGCCACCCGCTTGGTGACGCTGCTCAGCGCGCCTGACGAGCGGGACTTACTCGGCGATTTCGCCACCCCACCGATCAATCCCCCCGGCGGACCGGGCCGAGGATCTCGCGCTCTTTCGGGGTAGTGACCAGCTTCAACGGCATCCACAGGTTGCGCCCGAGGGCCACTACCGCGTCGTCGGCCAGCGAGGTCAGCTGGTTCACCATCGGTGGGGGGAGCCGCCAGATCCTGGCGGCCAGCTGGGCCTGGCCGACCGGCAGCCGCTGAAGCAGCACGAGATCGGCGTTGTTCGCCGTGTTCTGGGCCTGCGGGTGCAGATAGGGCAGCACGTACATGGTCGTCTGCCACGACGAGCGCGGCGGGAAAAGTTCTTGGGGCACCGCGCCGCCGTCATGCACGACGAGCAGGGGCGCGTCCTCCGAGGCGCGGGGCAGCTCGACCGGGGTGAGTCTGCGCACCTGCACCAGCGGCGCCTGGCGGCCGTCCGGGCCTTCGCCTGCGGCCCTGGTCAGCAGCTGCCAGGCGGCGGGCCGTCCGGTGCCCACCACCACCCAGGCGCCGATCGCCATCGCCCGCAGCGCGACCTGGCGGGCCAGATAGAGCCCACCGACCAGGACCAGCCGGGTCGGCTCCGCGCGGAGCACCGACACGGTCAGCGGTTCGCCCTGCGGCCCGCAGCCCAGCACCATCCCCCCGCGGTCGCCCGATGGGCTGACCGCATCGAGCAGGCTGGGCGAGACGAGAAACTCCGGCGCGACCGCTCGGGCCGCCGTCGGCGAACCACCCACTGTCCTCATGCTGAGGCCCCGAGCGGAAGGGTCGCGGCCAGGCCGGCGATCTGCAGCCCACGCAGCGCGGTGAGCCCGATACCGAGTCGTTCGGAGACCGCAGCCAGGCGGTCATCAGCCGCTTCGAGTTCGGCGGGGTTACGGGCGCTGACCCGGACCAGGCCCCGCAGCCCGACCTCGGTGCTGTCCTCACCTGGCGAGACCGAGAGCGCAACCGTGGTGGACAGCGCGCGGACACCGGTCAAGGCATTGAGGTTGCGCGCGCCACCCTGCGCAGGCCATCCGGTGATCGCGTAACTGGCGTGGCCCACCCCCGCGGCGGTGACCCCGGTCCACCGTTCCCGCAATCCCGTCTGGCGTCCGGTGCCTGCCACCGAGGACAGCTCGGCGGCGGAGATCCCGGCTCGCAGCAGTTGGTCGGCGTCCAGCGGACGGGTCCGGACGCCCCTGGCGCTCAGCGCGCTGCGGACCCGGGACAGTGCGCCGATCAGTGCCCGGTGCGAGCCGACCACTCCACCACCGCGTTCCGCAACGGCGGCGAGGCACCGACGAGGGTCCAAACGGACCGCGATCCACGTGGTGCGCCGCGCTGCGGCCGGCAGCGGACCCAGGACCTCGAGGTAGGAGCTCAGTGCAGGGGACGACGACGGCAGGGCGGCGCTGCCCGGGTAGCAGTGCCAGATCACCTGGATCGCGTCCAGCAGCACTCCGCGATCCTCCAGACAGGGGGCGAGCGCGCCGAGCGGGAGGTTGGGCGCGCCGCCGATCGGAGTGATCAGGGACGGCGCCGCGTCCACCTCCAGCACCGCCGTCCAGGTGCCCTGGTGCCAGGCCAGGCCCAGCGGTTCCCGCTCGTGATCGGTGCCGTGCGCGACCACCAGATCCGGCAGCACGAGCCGAAGCAGCGCAACCCGCGGATCCTCCGGGCCGATCACCGACTCGCCGGGGCCCGACCTGCCGGGGCCCGATGTGCCGCGGCTGCGCTGCGGATCGGCTGCCTTCGGAGCTGGGATGGTGACACTGCGCTCGTGGGAGCGCACCAGATAGCGCGCCAGGAGCTGGATCCAGAGCACCAGCCAGCGGCCCCGCCAGCGCGCGAGACCCAGCGGCGCAGCGAGCAACAACACGGCCACCGCCGCCCACCACAGTGCGGGGTCAATGCTCACCAGCACCAGCCCGATAGCCAACCCGATCTGCAGTACCACCAGGTTGACAATGGGCAGCGGGCCCAGCCGTGATCCCGTGGAACGCCGTCGGACGCGAGCCGAAGCCGGGGGGCGCGCCGACGGCGCAGTGGTGGATGGTGTCATAGCTTTCATCGATCCGCCTCCCCTGAACCGCCCCAAGACGACGCTCCGTACCGGTACTGTGCCGCAGGGTACCGCCTAGGGAGAGCCGCAGATACCGAATGCCCAGCAATCCGACCACCAAGTCACAGGTCCAGGCATACCGCTTCATGCTGCGCAGGATGGAGTCGGCACTGGTCCGCAAGGACGCGGTGATGTTGCACGAGCCGATGCGTCACCACCTGCGGGCCTCAGCGGTCGGCTTGATACTGGGCGTGCTCGGGTTGGCGGCGTTCTTCGTCGTCGGCATGTTCAAGCCGGCCAGCAGTGTGGAGGTCGGCGAGATCGTCGCCATCGACGGGACGACCAGCGTCTTCGTGGTGGCCGAAGGCCGGGGCGGCGAACTACGTCTGGTTCCGATGTCCAACCTCACCTACGCGCGGCTACTGGTCGCGGCCCTGCGTCCGGGGGCGGAGGGACCGCCCCCGACCAAGTCCGTCGAGGAGTCGGCGCTGGCGGGCATCGACCGCGCACCGCGGACCGGGCTGACCGATGCGCCGAGCTACCTGCCGGACAAAAAGAACCTGGTGGGCGGGGACTGGTCGGTATGTGACACCGCCGAGGTCCGGGAAGACCTACCGAACGCGGAGTCCCGCCCGGAGCTGTCCACCACCGTGATTGGGGGGATGCCGCGGCCAGGTCAGCCGCTCGGGCAGGACCAGGCTCTGCTCGTGGAAGAGGAGAGCAGCGGGAAGCACTACCTGGTGTGGAACGGCCGTCGGGGGCAGGTCGACCTGGACAAACCCGCGGTCCGCCTCAGTTATCAGCTGCAGGGCATTGTGCCGCGCAAGGTCAGCACCGGGCTACTCAACGCGATCCCCGAGGGAACCCCCCTGAACCCGCCCGGCCTCCCGGGGATACGCACGCCCTCCTCCTTCCCTCAGCTCAGCGGGGTGCAGATCGGTGAGGTGGTCCGGCTGGAGAGCGCTGGACCGGAGGAATTCTTCCTGGTGCGGCGGGAGGGTCTGCAGAAGGTGTCGCCCGCGGTGGCCAATCTGATGAGCTTCGCCTACAACAGCACCACCGCCAGGTTCAGGGAAGTCCCGCCTGCGAACATCGCCGCTGTACCGCAGGTGCCCAGCCACGAGTTCGACGGCTTCCCGGTCCGGTTCCCGGATGTCCTCACCACCACCGAGACCAGGATCGTCTGCCTCGTCTGGCAGGGCACCGATAAGGAACCGGTGATCACTTTCAGTTCGGACGAGACCCGCCTGCTCGGCGAGGGCAGTCAGCCGGTGCCGGTGCCCGGTGCCGTCCGAGGCCAGCAGGCCGATCGGGTCTTCCTGGAACCTGGGAAGGCTGCACTGGTCCGTGGGGTGGTGTCTGGCCAGAACCCCGAAACCGGGCGGATCTGGCTGGTGATCGACCAACAGCTCTACGGGGTGCCTGATATCGAGACGGCCCGCGCCCTGGGACTGGGCGATACGACCACGCCTGCCCCGGACTCCATCCTGAGGTTGTTGCGCAGCGGGCCGAAGCTGGACCCACAAGAGGCGCTGGCGCTGTACGACCCGAACCTGGCCCAGCAGCAACAACAGGGCGGCCGCTGAGCTTGGTGCTA